>NZ_JYNS01000001.1:0-300000 GCF_000934725.1 Methyloterricola oryzae | reverse complement strand
TACCTTGCACCGACGTAGTGGAGAGTCATGCGCATGCACCCATCCGAGTCCATTTCCAATGTAGACCATAGCGGCATTCATGCCGACGGCTGCCGTCACGACTGGCAACTGGACGAGGTGGCTGCGCTGTTCGAACTGCCCTTCATGGACCTGATCCATCGCGCCCAGACGGTGCACCGCGCCCATTTCGACCCGAACGACGTGCAGGTCAGTAGCCTGCTGAGTATCAAGACCGGCGCCTGTTCCGAGGACTGTGCCTACTGCCCGCAGAGCGCACGCTACGAGACCGGGCTCAAGCGCGAGGAACTGATGCCGCTGGAGGACGTGCTCCACGCGGCGCAGGCCGCCAAGCTGCAAGGGGCTTCGCGCTTCTGCATGGGCGCCGCGTGGCGCTCGCCCAAGGATCGCGACATCGAGAAAGTGGCGGCGATGATCAAGGGGGTGCGCGATTTGGGCATGGAAACCTGCGTGACCCTGGGAATGCTCACCGAGAACCAGACCCAGCGCCTCAAGGAGGCCGGGCTGGATTATTACAACCACAACCTGGATACCTCGGAAGAGTATTACTCGCAGATCATCAGCACCCGCACCTACCAGGACCGGTTGGACACCCTGAAGCGGGTGCGGGATGCCGGCATTCACGTCTGTTGCGGCGGCATCGTCGGCATGGGCGAGGATGAGCGCGACCGCGCCGGCCTGCTGGTGGAACTGGCCAATCTGCCACAGCACCCGGAAAGCGTCCCCATCAACCTGCTGGTGCAGGTGGAAGGCACGCCCTTGGCTGGTAGCGAGCCGCTCGATCCCTTCACCTTCGTGCGCACCATCGCCGTTGCCCGTCTGCTGATGCCGAAATCCCGGGTGCGCCTCTCCGCCGGGCGCACCGACATGAGTGACGAACTGCAGGCGCTGTGCTTCCTGGCGGGCGCCAACTCCATCTTCTACGGGGAGAAGCTGCTGACCACGGAAAACCCGGAAGCGGCCAGGGACCGTCGCCTGTTTGCGCGCCTGGGTCTGCGCATGTCCGGAGCGACCGCCGATGTCCTGAACGGATGAGGCCCGATGAGCTTCCCGGCAAGCTGGCCGCGATCGCCGAACAGGGGCTGATTCGGCGCCGACGCCTGGTGGCGGCCGAGTCCGGCGCGCGCGTCCTGGTGCAGGGGCGGGCGCTGGTCAATTTCTCCAGCAACGATTACCTGGGTTTGTCCAGGCATCCGGACGTGATCGCGGCCATGGCCCAGGGTGCCCGAGAGCATGGAGCCGGCAGCGGTGCATCGCATCTGGTGTGCGGGCACAGCACCGCCCATCATGCCCTGGAGGAGGAACTGGCCGACTTCACCGGCCGCGAGCGGGCCCTGCTGTTTTCCACCGGGTACATGGCCAATATGGGTGTGATCGCCAGCCTGTGCGGGCGGAACGAGCGCGTGTATCAGGACCGCCTGAACCATGCCTCCTTGCTGGACGGTGCCGCGCTCGCCGGCGCCCGCCTGATCCGATATGCCCACGCCGATGCCGGCGATCTCCGGCATCGGCTGGCGCAGGACGAGGCTCCGGGCAGTCTGGTGGTGACGGACGGCGTGTTCAGCATGGACGGCGATATCGCCCCGCTGCCGGACCTGGCGGAAGCTGCCGCGGCTGCCGGCGCGTGGCTGGTGGTGGATGACGCCCACGGCTTCGGCGTGCTCGGGACGGGGGGGCGCGGCTCGGTGAGCCACCACGGCCTGGGGCAGGCTGCCGTGCCGGTGCTGATCGGTACTCTAGGCAAGGCCTTTGGCACCTTCGGGGCCTTCGTCGCCGGCAGCGCCGATCTCATCGAATACCTGATCCAGAAGAGCCGCACCTACATCTATACCACGGCCTTGCCGCCCGCCGTGGCGGAGGCGACGCGGGTCAGCCTCCGCCTGTTGCGCGATGAGTCCTGGCGGCGCCAGCGGCTGGGCGAACTTATTGCGCGATTCCGCGCCGGTGCCATGCAACTGGGGCTGCACCTCATGGACTCGCCGACGCCGATCCAGCCGATTCTCTTGGGCGATAACGACGCCGCCCTGCGGGCGGCGGAATATCTGCGCGACCGGGGTTGCCTGGTCAGCGCCATTCGTCCACCCACGGTGCCGGCCGGCAGTGCCCGTCTGCGCGTTACGTTGACGGCCGATCATGAGCCGGAGCAGGTGGATGCGCTGCTGCAAGCGCTTCGCGAGTTTGCATGAACCGGCGTGCCGGAGAGATCCATGCGCGCCATTTCGGTGCCGGGCCGGATGTGGTGATGGTGCACGGCTGGGGTATGCACGGCGGGGTGTGGCGCGATTTCGCCATGCGCTTGGCGGAGCATTTTCGCATCACCTTGGTGGATTTGCCGGGACATGGACGCAGCGGGTTGATTCCGGGGCAGAGCCTGGAGGATTGGGGGGATGCCCTGCTGGGCATGGCTCCGGCTCGGGCGCATTGGCTGGGCTGGTCATTGGGAGGGCTCATCGCTTTGCAGTTGGCCCATCGCCATCCTACGCGCGTTGCCAGCCTGACGATGTTGGCGGGCAATGTGCGCTTCGCCCAGGGCAGCGATTGGCCTCACGCCATGGCGCAAGACATGCTCGAGAAATTCGCCGGCGACATGCTGGCCGACGCCCATCATACCTTGCTGCGGTTCTTGGGCTTGCAGGTGTGGGGGCTGGAGCAGGCCAAGGACTTGATGAAGGAACTGCGGGGGCGGGTCGAAGAATGCGCACCGCCGGAGCCCGATGCCCTTCGGGTTGGCCTGAATCTGCTGCGCGGAACGGATTTGCGTGCCACCTTGGCCCAATTGCGGGTACCACTGCTGTTGCTGATTGGCGGGCGCGACCGGCTGGTGCCGCGGACGGCCGGCCGCAGCATGGCCGAAATGGCGCCACGGGCTCAGATCCACGAGATCGCCATGGCAGGCCATGTGCCATTTCTGACCCACGAAGCGGAATGTGTGCGCGTGCTCGAGGATTTCTGGGGGCGGCATGAACCGGGCGCTTAAGGAAGGAGCTGACGCGCTCGGTGTCCCAGGCCCGGACAAACGCCAGGTGGGACGCGCCTTCACTCGTGCGGCAGCCGGCTACGATGCCGTTGCCCATCTGCAGCGGGAAGTCGGCGATGCCTTGCTGGAGAATCTGCCCCGCCTGGAATTGAGTCCTGAGCGGCTGCTCGACGTGGGTGCCGGGACCGGATATTGCACCCGCAAGCTGCTGCAGCGGTTTCCTGGGGCGAGTTTGACTGCCCTCGATCTCGCCCACGGCATGTTGCTGCAGTGCCGGGCAGGTTCAAGCGAGGGACGGTCCTTGTCCTTCGTCTGCGGTGAGGCGGAGAGCCTGCCCTTGCGCGGCGCCTGCATGGATCTGCTGGTTTCCAATCTGGCATTGCAGTGGTGTCAGGAACTCCCTGCCGCGCTGGCAGAATTTCGCCGCGTGCTGCGTCCCGGTGGCGTGCAGGCGTTCAGCACCTTTGGCCCCGCGACCCTGCAAGAGCTGCGCGAGGCCTGGGCGCGCGTGGACGGCCACAGCCATGTGCTGGAATTCCCGGCCGCGCGGCAGGTGGCCGCGGCGCTGGCGGTAGCGGGGTTCCGCGAGGTGTCCGTGCAAAGCCGGTTGCGGGTTGTTACCTATGCCAGCGTGGAAGCGCTGATGCGCGAACTCAAGGGATTGGGCGCGAGCAATCGCAGCCCAGGTCGCCCGCGCCACCTCGTGGGCAAACGCGCCATGGGCGCCATGATCGAGGCTTATGCGGAGCGGTCCGAGGGCGGGCGGATTCCCGCAAGTTTCGAGATAATTCACGCTTACGCCAGGAGGTTCTGACCATGCCGGGGTATTTCGTCACCGGAACCGACACCGGGGTGGGCAAGACCTGGGTGACCGTGGCTCTGATGGAGGGGCTCAAATCCAGGGGGCTCCGCGTGGCGGGCATGAAGCCGGTGGCCAGCGGTGCCGTTCAGTGCGCCGATGGGCTGCGCAATGACGACGCCCTGCAGTTGCAACGGGCATCGTCCCTGCCATTGTCCTACCAGGAGGTGAACCCCTTCGTCTACGCCCCAGCGGTTTCGCCCCATATCGCCGCCCGTCTAGAGGGCAGGCCGGTGGACGTGGGATTCATCGCACAGCAAGCGCATGAGCTTGAATCCCGCGCGGATCTCCTTTTGGTGGAGGGCGTCGGCGGCTGGGAAGTGCCTCTGGGCAATGACTCGCGGGTTTCGGATCTGGCGATGGAACTGGCATTTCCGGTCGTGTTGGTGGTCGGACTGCGCCTGGGTTGCCTCAATCACGCCATCTTGTCCTACGAGGCCATCGTGCGGGCCGGAATTGAGTGCGCCGGCTGGATTGCCAATCACGTCACGGTGGATTTTGAGTATGCCGGAGCAAACATCGAGACCCTGCAGCGCGAACTGCCGGCCCATTACCTGGGGAATCTGCCCTTTGTTGCAGATCCCGGGAAAAATTCATCGAAGGCCCCGGATAGCTTTCCCGGAAACACTTTAGACATCGATGAATTCTTGCGAAGATTCAAGCTATAAGTTAAATTTCGCCCATTCCACCGGGCGCGAGCAAGTATTCTACAGCGGAAATACACCCAGAATTATTGGGTGATTTTTTTGTGCCCGCCATTTCCCCATGGCGCCGGCTGCAGTCCACAGAGGGTGTTGCCTCTTGTTGGAGCCGGTCGCATGGGTGCTTGTGTTCGGGCCTTGCTTTAAACTCGAAGCCGGGTGACTTAGGCTGAGGTACCATCATGGTCGAAAAAGGGCATGATGCAGAAACGGGCAGGCAGATCATCGTTCTGCGGCCCAACGCATCGCTGGGCCGGCGCGGCATGTGGCTGCTGCTCGGCCTGATGGCCTTGGTGATGGGGGGCATCGGCGCCCTATTCGCCACAGCAGGGGCCTGGCTGGTCATGCCTTTCTCCGGGTTGGAATGGCTGCTGCTGGCTTATTGTTTTCGATTGAGCCTGCGTTATAGCGCCAGGCGCGAGGTGATCACCATCACCGACGCGACGGTGCAGGTGCAGAGAGGTGAGCGCAGGCCCGAGGAGACCCACGAGTTCCAGCGCGCCTGGGTGATGTTGCAGTGGCGCAAATCGCCGATCCGGGGGCGGCCAAGCCGGCTTTGCCTGCGCTTGCATGGCCGGGAAGTGGAAGTGGGACGCTTCCTGGTGGAGGCCGAACGTGAGGCCCTGGCGCGCGAGCTCAAAACCCTGTTGGCTGCAAGATAGACATAAAGTTTCAAGTATTTACGAAGACCGAAGAGGGGGTTCCGTGAAAATAACTAGACATCTGCTCGTCGCGCTGACCTTGGCGCTCTGTGGGCAAGCGCAAGCCGAGTATGCGCTGAACCTGCCCGTGGGCGTCACCGAGACCAGCCGCGAAATTCACGATCTGCACATGCTGATCCTGTGGATCTGCGTGGTGATCGGTATTCTCGTCTACGGGCTGATGATTTATTCCATCATGCACCACCGCAAGTCCAAAGGTGCCGTCCCCGCCCAGTTCCACGAAAACACCAAACTGGAAATCATCTGGACCCTCATCCCCTTCCTCATCCTCTTCGCCATGGCGGTCCCCGCGACCCAGGTGATGATCAAAGCCTACGATTCCAGCAAGTCCGACATGACCATTAAGGTGACGGGCTATCAGTGGAAGTGGCGCTATACCTATCTGGACGAAGGTATCGACTTTTTCAGCACCCTGGACGCCAAGAGCAATGAAGCCCGCCAGGTGGGTTCCAAAATCGACCCCAACACCGTCGAGAACTATCTGCTGAACGTGGATAACCCCATGGTGGTTCCGGTCGGCAAGAAGGTACGCATTCTGTTGACCGCGGCGGACGTCTTGCATGCCTGGTGGGTTCCTGACTTCGGCTGGAAGAAGGACGCCATCCCGGGCTATATCACCGACGGTTGGATCAAGGTGGACAAGGCCGGCACCTACCGCGGCCAGTGTGCGGAGCTCTGCGGCCGCGACCACGGCTTCATGCCCATCGTAGTCATCGCCAAGGAGGAAGGCGATTACAAGCAGTGGCTCGCCGAACAGAAAGCGAAGAAAGATGCCGGCAAAGCCGATGCCTCCAAGACTTTCGCCATGGAAGAACTCATGAGCAAGGGCGAGGAAGTCTACAACTCCAATTGTGCCGCCTGTCATATGCCCAATGGCGAGGGCATGCCCGGCACCTTCCCGGCTATCAAGGGTAGCGCAGTGGCCACCGGTCCGCTGGATCAGCACGTGAACGTGGTCCTCAAGGGCAAGAATGCCATGCCGGCTTTCGACGACATGCTCGACGATGTCTCGCTGGCCGCCGTCATCACCTTCCAGCGCAACGCCTTTGGCAACAACAAGGGCGATTCCATCCAGCCCAGCGAAATCCAGGCGCACAAATAATCTTTCACATTGATGAGGTAAAAGGCTATGACAGCTGTGACTCATGACGATCATCACGATCACCATGATCATGGGCCCGCAAAGGGTTTCATGAGATGGGTGACCACCACCAACCACAAAGATATCGGCACCCTCTACCTGGTGACTTCGCTCATCATGTTCTTCGTCGGCGGGGCCATGGCCCTGGTGATCCGCCTGGAACTGTTCGAACCGGGCATGCAGTTCGTCGATCCGGCGTTTTTCAACCAGATGACCACCTTGCACGCCCTCATCATGGTGTTTGGCGCGGTCATGCCGGCCTTCGTGGGCCTGGCCAACTGGATGATCCCCATGATGATCGGCGCGCCTGACATGGCGCTGCCGCGCATGAACAACTGGAGTTTCTGGATCCTGCCCTTCGCCTTCGTCATGCTCGCCAGCACCCTGTTCATGGAAGGCGGCGCGGCGGCGGCCGGCTGGACCCTGTATCCGCCCCTGGTTCTGCAGGGCGGCAACAGCCTCCCGTTCACCATCTTCACCGTGCACCTGTTGGGCATGTCCTCCATCATGGGCGCGATCAACGTCATCGTGACCGTGTTCAACATGCGCGCGCCAGGCATGACGCTGATGAAGATGCCCCTGTTCGTGTGGACCTGGGTGATCACCGCGTTTCTGCTCATCGCCGTGATGCCGGTGTTCGCCGGTGCGGTGACCATGCTGCTGACCGACAAGTTCTTCGGCACCAGCTTCTTTAATGCGGCCGGCGGCGGCGACCCGGTGCTCTACCAGCATCTGTTCTGGTTCTTCGGGCATCCCGAGGTGTACATCATGATCCTGCCGTCCTTCGGCGTGGTCTCCCAGATCATCCCCACCTTCTCCCGCAAGCCGCTGTTCGGCTACAGTTCGATGGTTTACGCCACCGCGTCCATTGGTCTGCTGTCCTTCGTCGTCTGGGCGCACCACCAGTACACCGTGGGCATGCCCCTGGCCGGTGAGCTCTACTTCACTTACGCCACCATGCTGATCGCCGTGCCGACGGGCGTGAAGGTGTTCAACTGGGTGTCCACCATGTGGAAGGGCGCGATGACCTTCGAGACCCCCATGCTGTTCGCCATCGCCTTCGTGGTGCTGTTCACCATGGGCGGCTTCACCGGACTGATGATGTCCATCTCGCCGGCGGACCTGCAGTATCACGACACCTACTTCATCGTGGCCCATTTCCACTATGTGCTGGTGCCGGGTGCGGTGTTCGCCCTGTTCGCCGCCACCTACTACTGGCTGCCGAAGTGGACCGGCCACATGTATGACGAGGGTCTGGGGAAGCTGCACTTCTGGTTGTCCACCATTTCGGTGAACGTGTTGTTCTTCCCGCAGCACTTCGTCGGCCTGGCCGGCATGCCGCGTCGCATCCCGGACTACGCCGTGCAGTTCGCCGAATTCAACGCCATGTCCAGCGTGGGGGCCTTCGTGTTCGGTTTCTCCCAGCTGATCTTCGCCTACGTGATCTACAAGTGCGTGGTCGGTGGCGAAAAGGCCACGGACGAGGTCTGGGAGGGCGCCAAGGCACACGGCCTGGAATGGCACCTGCCGTCTCCGCCGCCCTATCACACCTGGACCGATGCGCCGGCTCCGGAACTGATCGCGGACAAGCACTGAGGTCAAGCCTGAACGGTTCCGCCCCGCAGGGGGCGGAACAAGGCAGAAGTCATGGATCTACGTAAGAAAAATTTACTCCTGGCGGCTTTCATCGCGGGGCTCGCATTGATGCTCTACGTGTTCGCCATATTCCAGGTTATCGGTTCGAAGTCGGCACACTAGGTGGAGAAAGACGTACCCCAGAAGTCCCATGGGCGGCTGGTAGGAATCATTCTTGTGGTAGCCGGCCTGATGTTCGGCCTCGGGTTTGCGATGGCGCCTTTCTATGACGCCGTCTGCGAATACTTCGGCATCAGCGGCCGGGTGAAGGAAGCGTCGGCGGAAAAGGCCTTTGCGGTAGATACTTCCAGGGAGATTACCCTGGAGTTCGTCACCATGGTGAACGAGAAGATGCCGCTGGAATTTCGCGCCGAGATGCCGAAGATGGCGATCCATCCCGGCCAGTACTACACGGTGAAGTTCTACGCCAAGAACCTGTCGAACAAGAAACTGGTGGGGCAGGCAATCCCCAGCATCGCGCCGGTCTGGGCCGCCTCCCATCTGCAGAAGACCGAGTGCTTCTGCTTTTCCGCCCAGGAGTTCGAGCCGGGTGTCGAGCGTGCTATGCCGGTGCGCTTCGTGATCGACCCGGCGGTGCAGGCGGATGTCCGGGACATGACACTGTCGTACACGTTTTTTGATATCACCGAGAAGAATCAAACATCACAGAAATAACAGGGGACCAAGATGGCTACCAATGAAGCGTATTACATCCCGTCGAAGGCCACGTGGCCCATTGTCGGGTCAATCGGACTCTCCACGTTGCTGGTGGGCTTCGCCAATTTTCTCAATGGAGCCAGCGTCGGTTCGACCATGATGATCCTGGGCGCCGGGGTCATGATTACCATGTTCTTCGGCTGGTTCGGCACCGTCATCAAGGAGAGCGAAGGTGGCATCTACAATCACCAGGTGGATATCTCCTTCCGTATGGGCATGATGTGGTTCATCTTCTCCGAAGTGATGTTCTTCTCGGCCTTCTTTGGCGCCCTGTATTACGCCCGTGCCCATTCGATTCCCTGGCTGGGCGGCGAGTACGGCCATATCGAGAACAAGAACCTCCTGTGGCAGGCCTTCGAGGCGGTGTGGCCCACCAACGGACCGGGCCAGGTCGGCGGACACTTCGAGGTCATGGGTGCCTGGGGTGTGCCGGCCATCAACACCCTGATCCTGTTGACCTCCGGCGGCACAGTGACCTGGGCGCACTGGGGGCTTCTGGCCAATAACCGCGATCAGCTCATCAAGGGCCTGATTGCGACGGTCGTTCTGGGCTTTTCCTTCGTGGTGTTGCAGGGCTTCGAATACCACGAAGCCTACACCGAAATGGGGCTGACCTTGGGTTCCGGAATCTATGGTTCCACTTTCTTCATGCTCACCGGCTTCCACGGCCTGCACGTCACCATCGGCGCCATCATCCTCACCGTCGTGATGGTCCGCAGCATGCGCGGCCATTTCTCCGTCGAGCATCACTTCGCCTTCGAGGCGGCGGCCTGGTACTGGCACTTCGTTGACGTGGTTTGGCTGGGCCTGTTCATCTTCGTGTACTGGTTGTAGATCAAACTTCGCATCCAAAAAACGCTGCTTCGGCAGCGTTTTTTTTTGCCTAAGGACTGGGAGCTTGGTGGCTTCTGCTGGCGGCGACTCGAAACCACATGTTCCTATGAAACGCATTGTGGGCGAAAATGCGTGTTTGACGTGGCTGCTTGCGGGGTTTGGGTGTGCTGATCGAGGAACTGACTGATGCGGTGCCGCTGGAACTGCAAGCCGCCTCCCGTCTCGCATGGGAGCGAATCGGGCTCAGCCTGGAGGCTACAGGCCTGGCCGCCGACCCGGTGCTGCGTGTGTCGCTACCCAAGGTATTGGCCGCCAGCCCCTTCGTGATCGAACGCTGCGCCAGGGATGCTGACATTCTCGCCAGCCTGGCGGGGTCAGGCCGCCTGCAGTCTTCCTTGCAGCCGGATGAGTTGGTGGAGGCTCTGAGTTCCAGGCTAAGCGACGATCTGGACGAAGCCCAATGCAAGGCTCTCCTCCGGCGGTTTCGTAACGCCGAAATGGTGCGTATCGCCTGGCGCGACATTGCCGGGTGGGCACCGCTGGAGGAAACCCTTGGCGATCTCACCGCGCTGGCCGAAGCCTGCATTCAGGTCGGTCTGGAATGGCTGTTCGAGCGCGCTTGCGCCCTGCGCGGCACCCCGCTGAACGGCCAGGGCGAGCCGCAACGGATGACCGTGCTCGGCATGGGCAAGCTGGGCGCCTGGGAGCTCAACTTCTCCTCGGATATCGACCTGATCTTCGCCTACGAGCGCGAAGGGGTTCTCTCTGATCGGCGCGAGACCAGCTACGGCGAGTTTTATACCCGGTTGGCCCAGGGCCTGGTGAAGCTGCTGGACGAGTCTACCGTGGACGGCTTCGTGTTCCGAGTGGACACGCGCCTGCGCCCCTTCGGCGACAGCGGTCCATTGGTCATGAGCTTCGATGCCATGGAGCAGTATTACCAGACCCAGGCGAGAGAGTGGGAGCGCTATGCCATGGTCAAGGCGCGGGTGGTGGCGGGCGATCCTGGCGCTGGGCAGCGGCTGGAGAAGATACTGCATCCCTTCGTCTACCGCCGTTATCTTGATTTCCGCGCTTTCGGCGAACTGCGCGAACTCAAACAGAAAATAGCCCTGGAGCTCAAGCGAAAGGACCGGCAGGACAACGTCAAGCTTGGGCCGGGCGGCATCCGTGAGGTGGAGTTCATCGGCCAGGCCTTTCAACTCATCCGGGGCGGGCGGGAAAAGAGCCTGCAGGAGCGCAGCATCCTGAAAGTGCTCAAGGCCTTGGGCAGCGCCGGCCATCTGCCCGTGGCGGTCGTGAGCAAGCTCGCCGCGGCCTACCGTTTCCTGCGGTTGGTGGAGAACCGCATTCAGCAGTACGAGGACAAGCAGACCCACGATCTGCCCACGCAAGCGCTGGTCCGCGCAAGCCTTGCCTTTGCCCTGGGATTTACGGAATGGGAGGCCTTCATCGCGCAGCTCGAAGAAGTCAGGACGGGCGTGCACGAAGTCTTCGAGCAGGTTTTCGAGTCGCCCCACGTGGAGCAGGGGGGCGACAGCCGGGTCAGCTGGCTGGATCTGGATGAGTCGCTGCTGGAGCGGATGCTGGTGGAATTGGGCTTGCCCGTCGACAGCGGGTTGGCGCCCGCCTTGCGCGAGTTCGCCCTCTGCGCTGCGGTCAAGCGCATGACACCCAAGGGCGTGGTCGAACTGAATCGCCTGCTGCCGCTGTTGCTGCGGATGCTCAGGCCCATGGCCGATCCGCGGACGGCGCTGGTGCGCATCCTGAAACTTTTGGAAACCATTGCCAGCCGCAACGTCTATCTAACCCTGCTGGTGGAAAACCCGCTGGCGCTTTCGCAGTTGGTGAAGCTGGCCGCCGCCAGCAACTGGATCGTGGCCTACATCGCCGCACACCCGCTGTTGCTGGATGAGTTGTTGGACCCGGCGCGGCTCTACGCTCCCCTGAGCCGCGATAAGCTGAAGGCGGAACTGGCCCAGCGACTGGGTAATGTGGATGCGGACGATGACGAGCAGTTCATGCTGGCGCTGCGCCAGTTCAAGCAGCAGAACGTACTCAGGATCGCCGTGGCTGATGTGATGGGGATAATCCCTATCATGGTCGTGAGCGATTACCTCACTTACTTGGCGGAAACCGTCGTCGCGGGGGTGGTGGAACAGGCTTGGCAGTTGACCGCGCAGCGTCACGGGGTTCCACCTGGGCACGCCGGGGATCAGGCGGTGCGCGGCTTTGCCGTGATTGGCTACGGCAAGATGGGCGGGCTGGAGCTGAGCTACGCCTCCGACCTGGACCTCGTGTTCCTTTACGGCGGCGTGCAGGATACGGTCATGACCGATGGCCCGAGTCCGATCCCGGCAGCGCAATTTTTCGCGCGGGTGGGCAAGCGCATCATCAACATCCTGACGACCCGCATGTTGGGCGGCGAGTTGTATGAGATCGACCTGCGCCTGCGTCCCAGCGGAAATTCGGGCCTTTTGGTCAGCAGTCTGGAGGCTTACGAGTCCTATCAGCTCAATGACGCCTGGACCTGGGAACTGCAGGCGCTGACCCGCGCGCGTTTCGTGTCTGGCGATCCGGAAATCGGTGCCGCTTTCGAGGCGATCCGGGCACGTGCCCTGGGCCGGCCGCGCGACCTGGCGGTGCTGCGTGACGAGGTGCGGAGCATGCGGGAGAAGATGCGCGAGAATCTGGCCGTCAAGGATCCTGGCGTGTTCGATCTCAAGCAGGGGCCCGGTGGTATTGCCGATATCGAGTTTATAGTACAATTCAAAGTCTTATCAGGTGCCCATGACTATTCGCAGCTTTTACGCTGGACCGACGTGGTGCGTTCCCTGGATACCCTGAGCGAATGCGCTTGCCTGGACGTGGCGGACGCCCAGGCCTTGCGTGCGGCCTACATTGCCTATCGAGAAAGCACGCATCGTGCCGCGCTGCTGGAGGAACCGGCCGTGGTGCCGGAATCCGAATACACCGACCTGCGGGACCGTGTCCTGGCAATCTGGGATGCGCTGTTCGCGTCGACCGAAAACCCTAAACCCGGAGAAAATTGATGACGATGGACGACAGAGATGGCGTCATCTGGCTAGACGGCGAATGGCTTCCCTGGCGCGAGGCCAAGGTGCACGTGCTGACCCATACCCTGCATTACGGCTGCGGCGTGTTCGAGGGGCTGAGGGCATACGAGACGGCCAAAGGCGCCGCGATCTTCCGCCTGCGCGACCACACCGACCGGCTGTTCCGCTCGGCGCACATCATGCACATGCCGCTGCCCTTCGACAAGGACACCCTGGATCAGGCGCAACTGGACGCCTTGCGCAAGAACCAGCTCTCCAGTGCCTATATCCGGCCCATGTGCTTTTTCGGGTCGGAAGGCATGGGCCTGCATGCCTCCAACATCAAGGTGCACGTCATGGTGGCGGCCTGGACCTGGGGCAGCTATCTGGGCGCGGAGAACATGCAACGCGGCATCCGGGTCCGGACCTCATCCTACACCCGCAACCATGTCAACAGCGTCATGGCCAAGGCTAAGGCCAACGGCAATTACGTCAATTCCATCCTGGCGGTGCGCGAGGCCATCGACGCGGGCTGCGACGAGGCTCTGTTGCTGGACCATGAAGGCTATGTCGCCGAGGGCAGCGGCGAGAACATCTTCATCGTGCGCCGCGGCAAGCTGTACACGCCGGATCTGACTTCGGTGCTGGAAGGCATCACCCGCGAAACCATTATGACCATCGCCCGCGAGCAGGGGCTGGAAGTCATCGAGAAGCGCATCACCCGCGACGAAGTCTATGTGGCGGACGAGGCCTTCTTCACCGGCACCGCGGCGGAAGTCACCCCCATCCGCGAGTTGGATGGCCGAGCCATAGGTGAGGGGGCACGCGGCCCCATCACGGAAAAGCTCCAGTCACTCTACTTCGACTATGTGTACGGCCGTCGTGCGGAGCACGCAGACTGGCTGAGCTACGCGGGCTGACGCCTTCTTCGCGGCATTCTCAGAAAAGGCCCCTGCCAGAGCGCAGGGGCTTTTCGTTTCAGGCGTCATGCCTTATCGCAGCATCAGAAAGAACGCGCCGTCTCCGCGCTGGACATTGAGCAGCAACTGCTCGCCACCACCTTGGGCGGCGTCGCGCAGGGACGCCAAGTCCCTCACCGGCCGACGGTTCGCCATCACCAGGACGTCACCGGGCCGAAGGCCCGCCTGGAAGGCATAGGATGCCGTGTGGATCTTTTCGATGCGCACGCCCTCCACCGGCTCGCTAGGCGCGGTGTTTTCCAAAACCGTTCCCGCCAGCTTGGGATGGATCTTGCGACCATCTTCCTTGACCATCTTAGGCGCGGCGATTTCCGCCTTGAAGGTTTCGCTTTCGCCCTTGCGCACGACCTCCACCTTGGCCTCGTCACCGATCTGCAGCATGCCCACGGCATTGCGCACATCCATGCTGTTGCGGATCCTGCGGCCATTGATGGATGTGACGATGTCGCCCGGTTCGATGCCCGCTTTGGCGGCGGGAGAGCCGGGCTGAATGCCGGTGACCACGGCGCCCTGGCTTTCTTCCAGCCCGAATGCCTGGGCCAAGTCCGGCGTCATATCCTGGATGTTGACGCCCAGAAGACCGCGCTTCACCTCACCGTGGGCGATCAGGGTGTCCTTGATGTCGGAGACCATCTTGGACGGAATGGCGAAGCCGATGCCCACGTTGCCGCCGCTGGGGGCCAGGATGGCGGTATTGATGCCGATGAGTTCGCCGCGCAGGTTGACCAGGGCGCCGCCCGAATTGCCGGGATTGATGGAGGCATCGGTCTGAATGAAGTCCTCGTAACCCTCGATCCCCAGCCCCGAACGTCCCAGGGCGCTGATGATGCCCGAGGTCACCGTCTGTCCCAGGCCGAAGGGATTGCCAATGGCGACCACGAAATCACCGACCTGCAACTGGGCTGAATCCGCCACAGGCAGCTCCTGCAGGTTTTTGGGCTGCACCTTGATGACCGCCAGATCCGACTCCGGATCCGAGCCCACCAACTTGGCGTTCAGTTGCCGGCCGTCGTGCAGGGTGACAAGGATTTCGTCGGCCTTGTCGATAACGTGGTTGTTGGTGACGATATAGCCCTGAGCGGCATCGACGATTACGCCGGAACCCAGGCTGGAGCTTTCCCGCTGGCGTGGCGCGTTGGGGATTTCGAAAAAGTGCCGAAAAAACGGATCGCGCATGAGCGGGTGCTCGGCGATCTCGATCTTGGTCTTGGTGGAGATGTTGACCACGGCCGGCATGGCCTTTTTCAGCATGGGCGCCAGGCTGGGCAGATTCTGACCGTCTACGCTCAGAGGCCAGGCGCCTGACGCTGCCTGTGGCAGGGAAATAAGGACTGCCAAGGGCAGACAGATGAGCAGACGTTGCATGTATCGCATCAAGGGTACCTCGATGTCCAGGTGGATGAAGGAGCTTCGGCTAAGAGGTAAGGGTGGACAGGAGAAATTTAAAGGGTGTAGAAACGTAGGGGGGAGGGTTGGTCTATTATATGAAGCGCCATGCCAGCCTAACAACGCCGATGCGCGACGGCTCCGCCTACGCCGGGGAGTCGGATGCGTGCCGCGCGGTGCCAAGACCGCGGTTGTTGTCCGCGAAGCGCAGACCCGAAGCGGTCAGATGTCTTGGGCGCTTCCTACTTGAGTCGGGACTTTCGTCGTCATGTCTTTCGCTGTCACCGTCAAAGATTCGCAAGACCTACGCAGGCTCATCCCGCTGAATATCCTGTCTGCCGCCCGTTTCGAGGAACTGTGCGCAAAGACCGGGATCGAGGAGGTGGGCCGCGGCGCGGTGCTGTTCAATCAAGGTGACGCCAAGAATGAATTCGTCTACGTGCTGAGCGGCACTGTGTCGCTGCAGGCGGGCGGCATGGAGATGGAGACCATTACCGGCGGCACCGAATCGGCCCGCTTCGCACTGGCCCACCAGATCCCGCGCAAGGTATCCGCCATTGCCAAGGATCGGGTGCGCTATATCAAGGTCGATTCCGTCTACGTCAATCAGCCCAGCGAAACCAGCACTGGATCGGTGGCCACTTACGAGGTGAGTGACATTCCCAGTGACGCCGGTGACGACTGGATCACCACCCTGCTCAAGTCGCCCATATTCCAGCGCCTTCCCCCGGCCAATCTGCAGAACATCCTGAGCCTCTTGGAGGAGGTCGGCGTAAGAGCCGGCCAGGAGATCATCCATCAGGATGAGCCAGGCGATTACTACTACGTGATCAAGCGCGGGCGCTGTGCGCTGACCCGCAAGCCGTCCCGCTTGGCCCGGGAGATTAAGCTGGCCGAACTGAAGACCAACGACACCTTCGGCGAAGATGCCCTGATTTCCGACCAGCCGCGCAACGTCACCGTCACGATGACGACGGACGGCATCCTGCTCCGCTTGAACAAGGCCAATTTCCTCCGGCTTGTGAAGGAGCCCGTCATCAGCTTCGTCAATATGGACACGGCCCAGCGCATGCTGCAGCAAGGCTCGCGTTGGCTGGACGTCCGTGCTCCCGACAGTTTCGATGAAGGCCATCTGCCCGGCGCGGTGAACATACCCTTCTTTCGGTTGCGGATGGAGCTGGCCAACCTGAGCCATCAGTTCAAATACATCCTGGTGTGCGAAACGGGCAAAGTGAGTGAGGCGGCGGCGTTTCTGCTGATCCGCTACGAGTTCGAGGCATACGTGCTCAAGGGCGGCATCAGCGGCGTATTCAAAGATCAGTTGGTGGTAGGGGCTGACCAGCATGCCGTGTCCGGCCCGTCGATTCAGTCGGCGCCTGCGCCGGAGGGGCGGGTTGAGCCGCCTCCAGTCAAGGATCTCGACTTCGATCCGGGGGATGGGCCGGGCGTGGCGCGCAACATCGATTATACGCCGGCAGCGAAACCCGAAGCCCAGGACGAGAGCCACATTGCGGCGATCAGAAGAGATTTGGCGGAGTTGTTGCGGGGCTTGACGGGCCTGCAGCAGCAGGCGCAAGCGTTGACGGAATCGGAGTCACAGATCGAGCTTGAGATATCCGGCGTGGAGGCCAGAGCGCTGGATGCGGACAGCCGATTGCAGAAGTTGGTGGACGAACTGGCGCGCGTGCAGGTTTCCTTGCAATCGCAGGCTCCTTTGGGTTCCAACGCTGCGGAACTGGAAGCCCGTCTAGCCGCCGCGCTGGCCGAGAAGCAGGCTGTGGAACAGCGAACCCAAGCAAGCTTGAAAGACGCGGAGGATCGCCTGAAGACACTGGAAGCCAACTCCCGCGAGGCGCTGGCGGACGTTCAGGGCCTGCTGGCGCAAAAGGAGCGTGAGCTGGCCAATGCGAGTAGCGAGGCAACACGCTTGCGCGAACAATTGCAGCGGGCAGAGGCCTCAGCGCATCCAGCAGGCCAAACAGCAGCGGACTCGGCGGAACTGATGCGCTTGCGCGGGGAACAAGCGGCTGCCGCCAAACGTAATCAGGAACTGGAGCAGCAGATAGCCGAACTGAGCTCCCTGGTGCAGGAGTTCGTAGACCAGCAGGGTGAGGGCGGCAAGCCTGAGTCGGACGACCTGCAGGCGCTCAGGACGGAACTGGATATGGTAAGGACGCAGGCCGAGCAGGATGTGATGGCCATGCAGCGGCGACTGCGGGAACTAGATCAGGAGTCTGCGCGCCTGCGAGCCGAACTGGATACCGCCCAGCGGCGGCTGCTCATGTCGGAAGCGGGGTTGGCGGACGCGACCGCCCGTACAGGTTCACCCGGTCGCGGACTTTGGATCGCGGGCCTATTTGCAATGCTGTTGGCAGGCGCCGGCGCTGCCATTGGCGTCATGCTGGGAACCGAGGCCGGGCGTGCGCTGTTTTTGGGGATGTTGGAGCCGACCGCAGCGGTGCATCTATCCGTGCCTGCCGAATCACCGGCGCCCATCACACCCGAGCCATCGCAAACCGTCCAGCCGCCGGCAGAACCCGGCGGGCCGGCAGGTCAAGCCCTTCCGCCAGAATAGGGCGCTGCGGCGCCGCCGGTCATCGGGCCGGCGGCATGCGGCATTATTTGATTTTACCTTCCTTGTACATCACGTGCTTGCGGACGACGGGATCAAATTTCTTGATCTCCATCTTTTCCGGCATGGTGCGCTTGTTCTTGGTGGTGGTGTAGAAGTGGCCGGTGCCGGCGCTAGAAATCAGTTTGATCTTGTCACGCATGATCCGTCTCCTTAAACCTTCTCGCCGCGCTTGCGGATGTCCGCGAGCACGGTGTCGATGCCGTTCTTGTCGATGATGCGCAGCCCCTGAGCGGAGACACGCAGGCGCACCCAGCGGCTTTCACTCTCGACCCAGAAACGGTGCTCGTGCAGATTCGGGTTGAAGATTCTCTTGGTCTTGTTGTTAGCGTGCGAAACGTTATGGCCTACAATACGTCGCTTGCCCGTTACCTGGCATACTTTGGACATGATTTAACCTCAGGATGTCGCCTAGCGGAATTCGTCGAATTGCACTTTATAAATGAATTGAAGGTTTCTAGTCAAGTGAACCAGAGGTCTGGACGGAAGAGGACGAGACGGCATGAGTGTTAAGCTCGGGATCGTGATGGATCCCATTGGTGGCATCAACATCAAGAAGGATACCAGCTTTGCCATGCTGCTGGAGGCGCAGGCGCGCGATTGGGAGCTGTGGTACATGGAACTGAACGATCTGTACCTGCGCGACGGGCGCACCTATGCACGCATGCGCCAGTTGGAAGTAGACCGCAACGAACTGCGCTGGTTCGGCTTCCTGGGGGAAAAGGAACTGCCCCTGGACAGCCTTGATGTCGTACTCATGCGCAAGGACCCCCCTTTCGACCAGGAGTACATCTACGCAACCTATCTTCTGGAGTGCGCGGAGAACCGCGGCCTGCTGGTGGTGAACAAGCCCCGCTCGCTCCGCGACGCCAACGAAAAGCTCTTCACCGCCTGGTTTCATCACTGCTGCGCGCCCACCCTGGTGGCCCGCGAGCCGGCCCGCATACGCGAGTTCCTGCAGGAGCAGGGCGAAATCATCCTCAAGCCCCTGGATGGCATGGGCGGCGCCTCGATTTTTCATGTGCGCGGCGGAGACCCCAACCTCAGCGTGATTCTGGAGACCATGACCCAGCACCGGCGGCGCTTCGTCATGGCCCAGCGTTATCTGCCGGAAATCCGCGATGGCGACAAGCGTATCCTCGTGGTCAATGGTCAGGCCGTCCCCTATGCCCTGGCGCGGATTCCGGCCCAGGGCGAGAGCCGCGGCAACCTGGCCGCGGGTGGCCGGGCGGAAGGCCGCGAGTTGACAGAAAGAGACCGGTGGATCGTCGGGCAGGTCGGCCCCACGCTGAAGGAGAAGGGGCTGCTGTTCGTCGGGCTGGACGTCATCGGTGATTATCTCACCGAGGTCAACGTCACCAGTCCCACCTGTGTGCAGGAACTGGACAAGCTGTTCGGTTTGAACATCAGCGCGCAGCTTCTGGACGAAGTGACCGCGCTCCTCGGGAGCCGCTGAAGCCGATGGGGGCCGCAGTCGTGCACGGCGAGTGGCATTCCTCGGACCGCTTGCTGGTGACTCTGGTGCTGGCGAGCATCCTTCACGCGCTTTTGATTCTGGGCCTGCGCTTTGAGCTACCGAAGCCGAGCAAGATCCAGAAGTCGCTGGAGATCGCCCTGGTCCGCTCGCCGTCCCGGCAGGCACCGGAGAAGGCCGACTACCTGGCCCAGGAAAACCAGTTCGGCAGCGGCGAAGCGGAGCACAAGGCGATGCCCAATGCGGAGCCGATACCGCAGCAGGGACAGGGGCGCCAGCTGACCCCGGCCCCGAATCAGGCGCGCGCCCCGGAAGTCCGGCCGCGCCAGGTCATCAAACAGGCTCATTCGGAAAAGAAGGTGGTTCAAGACATCGGCGTGGAAACCGAGGTCGAGGAGGAACGGCCGCATCTCAGCGCCGACGCGCTGCGGCAGCAGATTGCCGAATTCAGTTCGGAATACGTCAAGTCCCAGGCCGATCAGGCGCACCGGCCGCGCATGGTGTACGTGAATTCGGTCAATGCCCACAAATACAAGGCCGCGGCCTATGAACGCGCCTGGCAGGACAAGGTCGAACGGATCGGCAACCTGAATTACCCCGACGAAGCGCGGCGCCGCAATCTCTCGGGAGGCTTGCTGCTCAGTGTCGGGGTCAAGCCCGACGGCACCCTCCACAGCATCCAGGTCCGCCGCTCTTCGGGCGAGGCGGTGCTGGACGATGCCGCCATGCGCATCGTGAAAATGGCGGCGCCCTTCGCGCCGTTCCCCGACGAACTGCGTCAGGAGGCCGACGTGCTGGTGATCACCCGGACCTGGAAGTTCTCCAGCGATAATCGAATGGAAACAAGCCGTTAGCTGAGTTCACTTGCAGCGCAACGGCTAAGCCCCGATACTAGGCCCATGATTCAGCAACCCGAAATTCTGACCAATCATTTCTTGATCGCCATGCCCGGCATGGCAGACCCGTTTTTTGCAAAGACGGTTACCTATTTGTGTCAGCATGGTCCCGAGGGGGCCCTGGGGATCATCGTCAACCGGCCGTCCGATCTGACGCTCAAGGACATCATGCAACAAATGAACATCGAGATTCAGGATGCCAAGTGTTGCGATCTGCCCATTTACTTCGGTGGTCCGGTCCAGCCGGAGCGCGGTTTCGTGCTGCATGAGGCGCCGGGTGAATGGGATTCCACCCTGCGCGTATCCGACTCGATCTCGCTGACCACCTCCCGCGACATCCTCGAGGCCATCAGCCAGGGCCAGGGCCCGGAGAAGGTGCTGGTGGCCCTGGGCTACGCCGGCTGGGGCGAAGGCCAACTGGAGCGTGAAATGGTGGAGAATGCCTGGCTGAATGCGCCGGCAGACAAGTCCATCATCTTCGAGCAGCCTTCGGCCCACCGCTGGAAGGCAGCGGCCGAGCTCATGGGCGTGGACATTTCCTTGCTCACAGCCCAGGCAGGCCATGGTTGAAGCTGGCTCATCGCTGGACCCGATGGTTTCGTCTGCCCGGTCGGAAACCTATCTGGGATTCGACTACGGCGAGCTCAAAATCGGCGTGGCGGTCGGGCAGCGCATCAGCGGTACCGCCACCGGCCTGGAAACCATCAAGGTTACGAGCAATGCTTCCAAGTGGGATGCCATATCCCGCCTGGTGGAGGCCTGGCGCCCCAGCGCGTTTGTGGTCGGGTTGTCGCATCAACTGGACGGCAGCGAAAACCCTATCACGCAGCCGACACTACGGTTCTGCCGACAGTTGGAAGGCCGCTTCGGTCTGCCGGTGTTCACCATGGACGAAATGCTCTCCACCATCGAGTCGCGGCACGTGTTCTACCAGGAACGGCCAAAGCGCAGCGCAAAATTCATGGACTCTAAGGACACCATTTCGGCGCAGCTGATCCTGCAGACCTGGCTGCGTCAAATCGATCAAACTTCAGCGCACCATGACTGAACCGAACTGGGATACGGGGGCTTTGCTGGATGCCCTGGAGGACGGTGTGCGCGCCGAAATGGCCCAGCGCGGTATGCGCGATCCCGCCATGGTGGGTATCCATAGCGGCGGCGCCTGGGTGGCCGAAGTCTTGCACCGCCGGTTGGGGCTGCGGGAACCGCTGGGCACGCTCAACATCTCGTTCTACCGTGACGATTTCTCGCAAATCGGCATTCACCCCCAGGTGAAGCCCAGCCGCCTGCCTTTCCGCGTCGAGGGCCGCGACATCATCCTGGTGGACGACGTGCTCTATACCGGCCGTACCATCCGCGCCGCGCTCAATGAAATCTTCGATTACGGCCGGCCCGCGCAGGTAATGCTGGGCGTGCTGCTGGACCGCGACGGGCGCCAGATACCGGTGCAGGCCGATTGCTGTGGTGCCCGTGTGCAACTGCTGCCCGGCCAGCGCATCAAGTTGTCCGGCCCCGAACCGCTGGCTGTCAGCATCCAGTCCGTCTAACCTGCCACGGAGGCTGTGCGATGAACAAGCTGCAGTTTGATGCCGCGGGGCGTTTGCGTCATTTCCTCACCATCGAGGGGTTGGGGCGCGACCTGCTGGTCCGCATCATGGACACCGCCCAATCATTCACCAGCGTCTCTGCGCAGCAGGTGAAGAAGGTGCCCCTGCTGCGAGGCAAGACCATCGTCAACCTGTTCTTCGAGAACAGCACCCGCACCCGAACCACCTTCGAACTGGCGGCCAAGCGGCTGTCGGCCGACGTGCTGAACCTCAACATTGCGACTTCTGCGACGGCCAAGGGAGAGAGCCTGCTGGACACCATCCGCAATCTCGAAGCCATGCACGTGGACATGTTCGTGGTGCGCCATGCGGAAAGTGGCGCGGCGCATTTCATCGCGCAGCATGTGGCGCCTCACATCAGCGTGATCAACGGCGGCGACGGTCGCCACGCCCACCCAACCCAGGCCATGTTGGACATGTTCACCATACGCCGGCACAAGGGCGATTTCTCGCCGCTGAAGGTGGCCATCGTCGGCGATATTCTGCATTCGCGCGTGGCCCGGTCCGAGATCTGGGCGCTGAATACCCTGGGCGTCGCCGAGGTTCGCGGCGTCGGGCCCAGAACCCTGATTCCGGCCGAGGCGGAGAGCCTGGGCATCAAGGTGTTTCACGATCTGGACGAGGGACTCGCGGATGTGGACGTGGTCATCATGCTGCGCCTGCAGCGGGAGCGTATGAGCGGCGCTTTCCTGCCCAGCGAGCACGAGTATTTCGCGCGCTTCGGGCTGACGCCGGAACGGCTCGCCCACGCCAAGCCCGATGCCATCGTCATGCATCCAGGCCCTATCAACCGGGGTGTGGAAATCGATTCGCGGGTGGCGGACGGCCCCAATTCGGTGATTTTGCAGCAGGTCACCTTCGGGATTGCCGTGCGCATGGCGATCCTGTCCATGGCCATGCGCTCGGGCGGCGGCCCGACGGAGGAGGAGCTTCAATGACCGGCAGGCACATCCTCATCAAAGGCGGACGCGTGGTGGACCCGGCCAACGGCGTCGACGCGCTCATGTCGGTTTGCCTCGTGGACGGCAAGGTCGCTGGCCTGGGTTCGCCGCCGGATGGATTTGCCCCGGATCTGGAAATCGATGCGACGGGGCGCATCGTTTGTCCCGGATTCATCGACCTCAGCGCCCGTCTGCGTGAGCCGGGGCAGGAGCAGAAGGCCACCATTGCCAGCGAGACCCGCGCTGCCGCTGCCGCCGGCATCACCACCCTGTGCTGCCCGCCGGATACCTCGCCGGTGGTGGACACGCCCGCCGTCGTGCAACTGCTGCAGGAGCGCGCCGAAAGTGCTGGCATGGCGCGCGTCCTGCCCGTAGGCGCCTTGACCCGGGGTCTGGCGGGTAAGGAATTGAGTGAGATGAGCGCCCTCAAGCAGGCCGGCTGCCTGGCGGTCGGCAATGCGGGGGCTCCGCTCGCCAACTTGCTGGTCATGCGGCGGAGTCTGGAGTACGCAGCCAGTTATGGCCTCCTGGTCGTGATCCGGCCGGAAGATGCTTCGCTGAAGAACAACGGCTGTGCCCACGAAGGCGCTGTGGGCACTCGGCTGGGGCTGCCCGGTATTCCGGCTTCCGCCGAAACCGTGGCGGTTGCCCAGGCGCTGGCACTCATTGAACAGGTTGGCGGTCCGGTGCATTTCGCCCAGCTCAGTACCCGGCGCGCGGTGGCCATGATCGCCCAGGCGCGCGCCGAAGGGCTTCCCGTTACGGCGGACGTGGCGGCGCATTACACCGATCTTACCGAGGCGGCCGTGGACGGATTCAATGCCAACACTCATGTGAGTCCGCCGCTGCGCAGCGAGGCGGACCGTGAAGGTTTACGCCAAGGCCTCGCGAGCGGCACGCTGCAGGCCATTTGTTCCGATCATCAGCCGCACGACGTGGACGCCAAGCAGGATGCATTTCCCTCCACCGTTCCCGGCATTGCCGCACTGGAAACGCTGTTGCCCCTAACCCTGAGCCTGGTGCGCAGTGGCGTGCTGGGCCTGCCGGAGGCCATCGCCCGATTGACCATAGGCCCTGCGCGCGCGCTGGAAATCAACTCCGGCCATTTGAGCCCCGGTGCCACGGCGGATCTGTGCATTTTCGATCCGGACAAGGAGTGGCAGGTCAATGACTCCAACTGGCTTAGTCAGGGACTCAACACGCCGTACTGGGGAGAAACCCTGAGGGGCAGGGTTACTCACACCCTGCGGGCCGGCCGTCTGGTGTACCAGGGGAACTGAGCATTCAAGGATCCATGGCTGGATCAGGCCAGCTTTTTCGGTGGCTTGCGGATGTGGATCTTGGCGCCGGTCTTTGGCGGCTGGGAGCGGAAATCGAAGAGTTGCTTGCGGGCGTCCACCAGATGCTGGCGCCAGTGATCGCGGTAGCCGCTGGTCCATATCTTCACCGCCTGCGAGTGGCCCTCCTGACCCTGATCTGCCAACAGCAATCCGCGCTTGAGCTCGAAATAGATGTCGGCGAAATCGTCGGAAAGGCTGCCTGTCATGTAGCCGTCTCCTGCGTGCAGGTCCGCCTCGGACCAGTATTCGTCGCGCTCGCCGAGGAAGTCCTTGAGCCGGGAGTACAACTCGAATCGCTTGTCCAGATCGGAGATCCAGACATGAGGGGTTGGCGGTGTGTGCCTGGTCAAATGGATGATGTTTAAGTCCAGACGTAGCAGGATCTCACCTGCATCCCGAAGCCAGAGCTCCACTTCGTAGCCGTCGATCTGCTCCACGAGCCTGCAGAAATCCAGGGCGGATTCTGTGAACAGATTGCCATCGACGCGGTTGTTCTGCACTGGATTTCCTGTCCAGATAAAAAAGTACCGCTAAGTCTAGTTGATCCTTGACACATGCTGAGGTGCCCTCCATCGACGCGGAAGATCCCATGCCGGACACACCACCCATAGTCCTCTGCCTCTCCGGCCACGATCCCACGGGAGGCGCCGGACTGCAGGCTGACATCGAGACCTTGGGGCGTTTGGGCTGCCATGCCAGTACGGTCGTCACGGCCCTGACGGTCCAGGACAGCCGGGATGTGGTGCGCGTGTTGCCGCAGGCGCCTGCGGACTTTCTGGAGCAGGCCTGCCGGGTTGTCCGTGACCTGCCGCTGGCGGCGGTCAAGATCGGGCTGCTCGGAAGTGCCGGCGTGGCGCGCGCGGTGGCCGAATTGCTGCGCGAGTTGCCCGGTGTACCCGTGGTGCTGGATCCGGTGCTCGCGGCGGGCGGCGGCACCCTCCTTGCGCGTGAGGACCTCATCGAGGTCTTGTGCGGTGAATTGTTGCCCTGGGTCAGCGTGCTGACGCCCAATATCCCGGAGGCCGAAGCCCTGTCAGGCGAGCGGCAGCCCGGGGTCTGCGCCAAGGTATTGCTGCGGATGGGGACGAGGCACGTCCTAATTACCGGCACCCATGACGAAGGCTCGGAGAAGGTGATCAACCGTTTGTTCGGCCCTGAGGGTGACGCCGAGTGGGCATGGGAGCGTCTCCCCCACAGCTACCATGGCTCGGGCTGCACCCTGGCTTCGGCGCTCGCAGGCTATTTGGCGCAAGGCCTGGATATGCGACTGGCCTGCGAGAGGGCGCAGGTCTTCACCTGGGAGGCCCTGGCGGCGGGCTGGCGTCCGGGCAAGGGGCAACATTTCCCGAGGCGCTGCAACTCCCTCGGCTGAGTGCGCTTCAGGCCGCGCAGTTTTCCATGTACTCGATGCGCATCTGCACCGTGCGGTTGTCGCGGAACTCATTGACGTCCAGGCGGTACGCCAGGCGCAGCCGCTGACAGCCGAGCCAGGCATGCGGCTGGTCCACGAAAAAGGCGATGCCGTCCACCATGCGGCCGCCCTCCGGCACCTGCAGGACCAGCTTCAGGTGCTTTTCGCCCACCACCCGGCACTGGATCACGTCGAACTCGCCATCGAACAGCGGCTCCGGGAAGCCTTGGCCCCAGGGCCCCGCCTGCTGCAGCAGTTCCGCTGCTTCCAGGCAGAATTCTGCTGCCGGCAGCTCGCCGTCGCTGTGCAGGGCATTGGCCAGATCCAGGCCCTCCAGGTGCCCGCGGACTTCCTCGTCGAATAGCTGCCCAAAGCGCTCCAGATTCCCCGACTTCAGGCTAAGGCCCGCCGCCATGGCATGGCCGCCGAACCGGCTCAGCAGACCCGGATGCTGCGCGGCGATGTCGCTGAGCACGTCACGGATGTGCACGCCGGGAATAGACCGGGCCGAGCCTTTGAGCTCATCGCCGCTGCCGGGCGCGAAGGCGATCACCGGCCGGTTCAGCCGCTCCTTGATGCGGGAAGCGAGGATGCCGATCACGCCCTGGTGCCAGCTAGCGTCGTACAGGCACAGGCCGGCGGCATCGCGCCGGTTTTCGGCGGGCTCCAGCCGGTCTAGCATGTACAGGGCGTCCAGCTTCATCTGTTCCTCGATCTCGCGCCGCTCGCGGTTGAGCTCATCGAGGCGGGCCGCCAGGGTCTTGGCGCTGGCAAAGTCCTCGCTCAGCAGGCACTCGATGCCCAGGCTCATGTCCTCCAGTCTGCCGGCGGCGTTCAGGCGCGGCGCCGCGGCGAAACCCAGATCCGACGCGACGGTCGACTTTGGATTGCGGCCGGCGATTTCCAACAAGGCCTGGATGCCCGGCCGCCCCTGACCTGCGCGAATGCGCTGCAGGCCCTGATGCACCAGGATGCGGTTTACGTGGTCCAGCGCCACCACGTCCGCCACGGTGCCTAAGGCCACCAGGTCCAGTAGTTGCCCCAAATTTGGTTCGGCATGCCTGGCGAACCAGCCGCTTTCCCGCAGCCGCGCACGCAAGGCCATCAGCACATAGAACATGACGCCAACCCCGGCCAGGGCCTTGCTGGGAAAACGGTCGCCCGCCAGGTTGGGGTTGACGATGGCGTCGGCCTCCGGCAACTGGCTGCCGGGCAGGTGGTGGTCGGTGATGAGGACGCGAATGCCGGCTGCGCGGGCCGCCCGCACGCCCTCGATGCTGGCAATGCCGTTGTCCACCGTGATGATGGCGTCCGGGTTTTGCCGGGCGGCAACCTCCACGATTTCCGGCGTGAGCCCATAGCCGTACTCAAAGCGGTTGGGCACCAGATAGGAAACTTTGGCCGCGCCGAACTCCCGCAGGCCCAGAAGGCCCACGGCGCAGCTGGTGGCGCCGTCGGCGTCGAAATCGGCCACGATGAGCAGGTGGCGCCCCTCGCGAATGATCTCCGATAGCTGCTCGACCATCGCCTCCATCCCCGAGAGTAGCCAAGGGGAGGGCAGCCTTGCCAGGGTGCGGTCCAGTTCCTCGGGGCTGACTAGGCGTCGTGCGTGGTAGATTCGCTGCAACAGCGGCGGCAGGTCCGGTAGTTGCGCGCTCCCATCGGGCAGGGCGCGCCGCAGGATGCTTTTCTTGACGGGGTGGTAGAGCATGCGGCCGGTGAGTCGGGAAAGCCTAGGCTCCGGCCGGGTTCGGTGGTTCCGGGGTGTTGGGTTCGGTGCCCAGTCCGCGCTGCAGGCAGCGGGGGCAGATATCCTGACCGTCTTCGTTCAGGCTCCAGCCGGCGGCCAGGGCTTGTTCCCTGGAGCCGTCGAACCACGAGCGCCCGTCGCTGAAGCGGCGGCCGCTGAGTCCGAAGGGACGCGGGGCGATGCGCCGCGCCTCTATTGTTCGGATAGCGCTGGGGTTGCAGTAATCGCAGAAGATAAAGGTCCGTAAGCTCATGCTGTCTCCCCTGGGCGCGTCTTGCGCGATCAGCCGGCGGTGTGGGTGGCGATGTACTGCTTCAGCGCGCCGAGGTTGCAGTCCATCACCTCGACCCGTTGCGGCAGGTTCTCGATGCCCTCCAGGGCCGGCGGCCGCTCGGGGGCTCGGTCCAGGGCTTCGCGGATGGCTTCCTCGAACTTGGCGGGCAGGGCGGTTTCCAGGCAGATCAGGGGCAAGTCCTCGCGTCGCTGCTCCAGGCCCACCTTCAGGCCATCCGCCGTGTGGGTGTCGATCATGACACCGTATTTGGTCCAGGTGTCGCGGATGGTGCGCAGGCGGTCGGCATGGGTACTGCTGCCCGAGGCGAAGCGGAACTCGGGCAGGGCCTGCCAGTATGCGCTGCCCTTGATGTCGATGGAGCCGCCGGCATCCACCCGGCTCCAGAAGTCCCGCAGCTTGGCGCCGTCACGCCCGACCAGATCGAACATGAAGCGCTCGAAATTGGATGCCTTGGAGATGTCCATGGACGGGCTGCTGGTGTGGTAGGTCTCCTTGGTGCCGCGCGGGCGGTAGACGCCGGTGCGGAAGAACTCGTCCAGCACATCGTTCTCGTTGGTGGCCAGGATCAACTGCCCGATGGGCAGGCCCATCATCCGCGCGATATGGCCGGCACAGATGTTGCCGAAGTTGCCGGAGGGCACCGCGAAGGCGACTTCCTGCGCGCTGGTGGCGGTGGCGGCCAGGTAGGCTTTGAAGTAATAGACGATCTGCGCGGAAACCCGTGCCCAGTTGATGGAGTTGACCGTGCCGATGCGGTGCCGGGCCTTGAAGTCCAGATCGTTGGAGACGGCCTTCACCAGGTCCTGCGCGTCGTCGAATACCCCGCGCACGGCGATGTTGTGGATGTTCGGGTCGTCCAGGGAGTACATCTGGGCGCGCTGGAAGGCGCTCATCTTGCCGTCGGGGGAGAGCATGAATACTCGGATGCCGCGCTTGCCGCGCATGGCGTATTCCGCCGCCGAGCCGGTGTCGCCCGAGGTGGCGCCGAGGATGTTCAGTTCCGCGTGCTGCTTCGCCAGCGCGTATTCGAACAAATTTCCCAGCAACTGCATGGCCATGTCCTTGAAGGCCAGGGTCGGCCCATTGGACAGTTCCAGCAGGCACAGGCCCGGCTCCAGCACCCTGAGCGGCGCGATCTGCGTGGTGTCGCTGTCGCTCCGGGCGTTGCCGTATACCTCGGGCGTGTAGGTCTTGCGCAGGATAGCCTTGAGGTCATCCGCGGGAATGTCGGTGGCGAATTTCGACAGGACTTCGTAGGCCAGGTCGGCGTAGCTCAGCTCACGCCAGCCGTCCAACTCGTCCCGCGTCACCTGGGGATAGCTTTCCGGCAGGTACAGCCCGCCGTCCGGAGCCAGTCCGCCTAGCAGGATTTCCGTGAAGGTCTTGGCGGGCGCGTTGCCGCGGGTGGAGATGTATTTCATGGATTCTTATAGTTTGGTTCTGGTCGTTGCGTTGCCCCTGGACGCCTTAGTCTACTAGCAGTAGGAACGGCGTGCCGTTCAACATTCCCCGTGCCGGTGAGGGCGTTTGGATAGGATGTGCCGACGCAGGAAGGGTTGCGGCTAATGCAACCGTTTGCGATTGGAGGCGCATCACTTGCGATCGGTGCGCTTCGTGCCTCAGCACATCCTATAGAGCTGAGGCAGTATCAGCTTGGGTCTCAGCCCAAGGTCTCCATCCGAATCCGCTTCACCGGCTTGTTAATGGTGGCCAGGGCCTCGATCTCGGCGATGGCGGCATTCAATTCGCGCTCGGGCACCTTGTGGGTGAGCATGATGATGGGCAGGTGGCTTTCGCCCGTCAGCGGCTCCTTCTGGATGATGGCCTCGATGCTGATGTTGCGGCCCGCCAGGATGCGCGTCACATCGGCCAGCACGCCGGGCTTGTCCTCGGCGGACAGGCGCAGGTAGTAGGCGGTTTCGATGTCGCCGATGGGCAGCACCGGCGTGTCGGCCAGGGCCGTGGGCTGGAAGGCCAGGTGCGGGACCCGGTTCTCCGGGTCGCTGGTGAGGGCGCGGACCACGTCGACAATGTCGGCTACCACGGAAGAGGCCGTCGGGTCGGCGCCGGCGCCGGCGCCGTAGTAAAGCGTCGGTCCCACCGCGTCGCCCTTGACCACCACCGCGTTCATCACGCCGTCCACGTTGGCGATGAGGCGGCGATAGGGAATCAGGGTCGGGTGCACGCGCAGTTCGATGCCTTTCTCGGAGCGCCGGGCCACGCCCAGCAGCTTGATGCGGTAGCCCAGGGCCTCGGCGTAGGTGACGTCCAGGCGGGTTACGCCGCTAATGCCTTCCACGTAGACCTTGTCGAACTGCAGCGGAATGCCGAAGGCGATGGAGGCGAGGATGGTCAGCTTGTGGGCGGCGTCGATGCCTTCCACGTCGAAGGTGGGGTCGGCTTCGGCGTAGCCCAGGGCCTGGGCCTCTTGCAGCACGTCCTCGAAGTCGCGCCCTTTGTCACGCATCTCGGTGAGGATGTAGTTGCAGGTGCCGTTGATGATGCCTGCCAGCCATTCCACGCGGTTGCCGGTGAGTCCCTCGCGGATGGCCTTGATGATGGGTATGCCGCCGGCCACCGCCGGCTCGAAGGCCACCATCAGCCCTTTCTCCCTGGCCTTAGCGAATATCTCGTTGCCGTGCAGTGCGATCAGCGCCTTGTTGGCGGTAACCACGTGCTTGCCGTTGTCCAGGGCCTTGAGCACGAGTTCCTTGGCCAGGGTTTCGCCGCCGATGAGTTCCACCACGATCTGGATGTCCGGATCGTTGACGATCTCCAGCGGGTCCTGGGTCAGCGCAATCCCGGTGGTGTCGCAGATGCGCGAGCGTTGCAGGTCGCGGGTAGAGGCGCGGCAGATCTGGATCTCGCGCCCGGCCCGGCGGGTGATTTCATCGGCATTGCGGCGCAGCACGTTGACGGTGCCGCCGCCGACGGTGCCCAGGCCCAGGAGGCCAATTTTGACGGGATTCAAAGGGAGTTCCTCGTGAGTGTGGGGGCGTGAGTCAGGCGGAGCCGTCCTTGCGGAACATCTGGCGGATGCCGCGGATGGCCTGGCGCGTGCGGTGCTCGTTCTCGATCAGGCTGAAGCGCACATGGTCGTCGCCGAACTCGCCAAAGCCAATACCTGGGGACACGGCCACATGGGCCTCCAGCATGAGCTTCTTGGCGAATTCCAGCGAGCCCATGTCCCGGTACTGTTCGGGAATGGGCGCCCACACGAACATGGTGGCCTTGGGCGGCGTCACCGCCCAGCCGGCATCGTTCAGACCCTTGCACAGCACGTCCCTTCGCTGGTGATAGAGGTTGCAGATATCCGCGACGCACTGTTGCGGACCTTCAAGGGCGGTGATGGCGGCCACCTGAATGGGGGTGAAAGTGCCATAGTCCAGGTAGGACTTGATGCGGCCCAGGGCCGCCACCAGTTCCCTATTGCCGCACATGAAGCCCACGCGCCACCCCGGCATGTTGTAGCTCTTGGACAGGGTGAAGAACTCCACCGCCACGTCCTGGGCGCCCGGCACCTGCAGGATGGAGGGCGCCACGTAGCCGTCGAACACCAGGTCCGCATAGGCGAGGTCGTGCACGACCCATATCTTGTACTCGCGGGCCATTGCCACCACCTTCTCGAAAAACTCCAGCTCCACGCACTGGGTGGTGGGGTTGCCCGGGAAGTTCAAGATCAGCATCTTGGGCTTGGGCCAGGAGGTGCGTATCGCCTTCTCCAATTCCTCGAAGAAGTCCACGCCCGGCACCATGGGCACGTGGCGCACATCGGCCCCGGCGAGGACACAGCCGTAGGGGTGGATGGGATAGGCGGGATTGGGCACCAGCACGGCGTCGCCCGGCCCGAGGGTGGCGAACATCAGATGCGCCAGACCTTCCTTGGAACCGATGGTGACGATGGCCTGGGCGTCGGCGTCCAGATCCACGTCATAGCGCGTCTTGTACCAGTTGCAGATGGCCTTGCGCAGGCGTGGAATGCCCTTGGACACCGAGTAACGGTGCGCCGTGCCTTTCTGCGCCACTTCCACCAGTTTGTCGACGATATGCTGGGGGGTGGGGCGGTCCGGGTTGCCCATGCCGAAGTCGATGACGTCGATCCCCTGAGCCCGCTCCTTGGCCTTGAGTTCGTTGACGATGTTGAAAACGTAAGGGGGAAGGCGTTTGATGCGTTGAAATTCTTCCATCCAGGACTCTTGAGTGTCGTGATGCGGGCGTCACTGCGCGCAGGGCGGCCGGCGGATTTCTAAATTAAATCCGTAAACTTACTGGCGCCGGGCCTGGCTGTCAACGCGCATGAAGCGAAAACGGACGGCGGCTACTGCGTCTGGGCAGGCTGGCTGTCGACGGGTTGGTTGCGGCTGAGGGCCGCCCAGCCTTGTACGATGCGGTAAATGATCCACATGAGATCGGCGATGAGGATGAAATAACCGATGCCCCACAGTGCGGTGGCAGCGCCGAGCACTCCCCACAAAAGGCTGAACCAGAAGGTCCTCAGCTGCCAGCGCCGATGGCTGTCCAGCCAGGTGCCTGCCACCGATGCCCGCATGAGGTGGCCGATGATGGCCGCGAGCACATAGGTGAAACCGAGGGCAAGGGATGCTGCCTGAAGCGCGTAGGCCACAGTGAGCAGATTCTTCTCCCGGTGCAGATCGCGGTTGGCATTGGGCTGGTTCATGGGCTTGACTCCACTCAGGCCGGCAGGCTCTGTTCACTGCGGTGGCCGGCTTGTCTTCCTGCAAGCCTCGCATCGAATGCGCGCAGCCGCTCTACGGTACCGATGTCCATCCAAAATCCTTGATGCAATTCACCGCTGACCCGGCCCGCCGCGATGGCCCGCCGCAGCAAGGGCGCCAGGGGAAACGCGCCCGGCTGGCAGCCGTCGAATAGTTCCGGGCGGTAGACGCCGATGCCGGCGAAGGTGTGGCGCTGACCTTCATTGGTGACCAGGCCGTCCGAGAGAGGGAAATCGCCCGCCTCATGGTGCGGGGGATTGGGCACCAGCACCAGATGGGCCTGATCGACAGGCTGCTGAATCAAACGTCCGAACGGAAAGTCCACGGCGATGTCGCCGTTGACCACCAGGAAGGGATCAGGTCCCAACAGCGGCAAGGCGTGAAAGATGCCGCCGCCGGTTTCCAGGGCGGGCCAGCCCTCCGGCGAATAGGCGATGCGGGCACCGAACCTCGATCCGTCGCCCAGGCGTTCGGGAATCTTTTGCCCCAGATGCCCCAGGTTGATGACCAGTTCGTGAAACCCTTCGTTCACCAGGCTCTCGACCAGGTGCTCGATCAGCGGCCGTCCCCCTGCCGCCAGCAAGGGCTTGGGGGTGTGATCGGTCAAGGGACGCAGGCGCTCGCCACGGCCGGCGGCCAGGATCATGGCCTTCATGCGGGTGCTCCCAGGACCGCGCCAGCCCGGTCCAGCACCTGTTCGCGCAGTAGGTCCAGGAACTCGGCCAGTTCCGGGTAGTCCTGACCTACGCTCATGACATAGCTCAACGTGCGCGGGATGTCCTTCAGGTAGCCGTTCTTGCCGTCGCGCAGTTTCAGGCGCGAGAAGATCCCGATGGCCTTGAGGTGGCGCTGTATCCCCATGAGGTCGAACCAGCGCAGGAACTCGGCCAGACTGCCGGTTTCAATGCCGTGCTGCTTGATGAGCCCATGGTAGTCCGCCGCCCACTGCCGCACCCGGGCGGGTGGCCAGGCCACATAACAATCGCGCAACAGGGACACCAGGTCGTAGGTGACGGGGCCGATCACCGCGTCCTGGAAATCGAGGATGCCAGGGTTATCGACGGACGTGACCATCAGGTTGCGGGAATGGTAATCCCGGTGCACGCAGACCCGTGGTTGCTCCAGGGCCGATGCCACCAGCAGACGCCACGTCCGCTCCAGGCACTGGTCGCGGTCCGGATCGGACGGCAGTCCCAGCAGTTTGCCCAGGAACCAGTCGCGGAACAGGTTCATCTCGTTGCGCAGCAGGGTTTCATCGTAATCGGGCAGTCCGCAGCTTCCCGTATCCACGCCGGCCTGAAGCCGCGCCAGGCTGTCCATGGCGTCGCCATAGAGCCGGTCCGCGCTGGCCTCATCGAGCCGGTCCAGATAGTTCTCCGAGCCGAAGTCATCCAGCAGCAGGAAGCCGTTGTCCTCGTCCGCGGCATGCACCGTCGGTGTGCTGACCCCGGCGTCCTGCATGAGCCGGGCGATCTTCATGAAGGGCCTCACGTCCTCCATGGGCGGCGGGGCGTCCATGGCGATATAGGTCTCGCCATCGCACCAGACACGAAAGTAGCGGCGGAAACTCGCATCGCTGGACGCGGGCTTGAGGTTTTCGGGCGGCTTGCCTAAGGGCTGGGTCAACCAGCCCGTCAGTGCCTGGATCCTTGGGTCTGTCGCGACGGGAGGTACGCTTCCTTGTTCAAAAATGCTCATAATGCTGGGGATCATGGGGTAGAATGCCACGCTTACAGTATTTGACCACAAACGCAGTCTCCACGGTATGTTGCTTACACCCAGTCCGCATCATTTCCTGAGTTACGCCCCGCCAGTGCCCTGCTTACGTCAGAGAGCCTGAAGTCTGAGCTGGCGCGCGCAAACTGCGGTTCGTTAGTGCGGATTCGGAACAGGTCTTCCATGATACGGATTATCGGCCCGGCCAGGAGCCGCTGGCTGCTTTTGTGTGCTTTTGGCCTGCAGCAGCCTTTGGGCGCGCACGCGGCGACGCCTGGTTGGGATTGCCAGCGCAGCGCTGACGGCAAGGAGTGGGTGTGTACCGCAGGACCGGGTGGCTCCGCTGCCGGGGCGCCTGCGGGGCGTCCCGCGCAACCTGCGGCGCGCCCAGCTCCCGTGGTCAGGACGCTGGAAGCCGAGGAGCCAACGGCCGCTCCGGAGACGGAAGCCAGCGAGCAAGTGGCGCGGCCGGCGCCACCGCAGCGTGTACCGCGGGATACGCCGGCCGAGCCTGAGCCAACTGAAACGGCGGAGTCCCCGGCCGAGGAGACGGTCGAGGAGTCGACCCTGGCCGAAGGTCAGGAGTCCGCAGGCGTAGAGGATGAACGGGAGGAACCCAGGGTCACCTTTAAGCGCCTATCCGGCGTGACAGCGCCGGTCCTGGCCGAAGCACCGCGCAAGGAGTCGGTGAAGCCGGCTGCGCAGCCTGGCTGGACCTGCAAGGCCGGCGGCGAGCAGCAATGGGACTGTGGGCTGGTGGGCGCCGACCCGCGCGGCGAAGCGCATACCGTGGGCGAGGCGGCGGACAGCGTGGCGGACTGGGAGGAATCGGGCACCATCACCGGGCAGGACGAGGCGCGATTCCGCAGCATCATGGCGCGCATGCCCGCCGACCCCTGGAAGCTCACCTGCGGCAAGCGCAAATCCGAGATCACCCCGTCGAAGTACTTCATCATGTCGCCCGAGGACGAGATAGCGCGCGCCCAGGCGCCGCTGGAGATCCAGTCCGATACCGCCGAACTGGTGCATGGCGAGGTGTCCAATTTCGAGGGCACCGCGGACCTGGTGCGGGCGGATCAGAGCCTGTTCGGCGATTTCGTCACCCACAATAACGAATCGGGCACGCTGAACGCCCAGGGAAATGTGATCTACCGTGAAAAAGGCCTGTCCTTTTCCAGCGATACCGCGTTCCTGCGTCTGAAAACCGACCAGGGCGTGTTGCGCAACTCCCAGTTCGTGATCGAGACCGTTCCGGCGCGCGGCACCTCGCGGCGCACCACCATCGACAGCAAGTACCTGACCCGTTATGAGAAGGTCAGTTACACCACCTGCGAGCCGGGACGTCAGGACTGGCTGATGCACGCCTCTACCGCCAAGATCAACAAGGAGACGGGGCGCGGTTTCGCCAAGAATGCCTGGCTGGAGTTCAAGGGCGTGCCCTTTCTCTACACGCCTTTCATGAGCTTTCCAGTGGATGATCGCCGCCAATCCGGTTTTCTGACGCCTACCTTCGGTTCCAGCAAGGTCAGCGGCTTCAATTTCATCCTGCCTTATTACTTCAACCTGGCGCCCAATTACGACGCCACCTTCACGCCACGGCTGCTCACAAATCGCGGCATGCTCTATCGCGGCGAGTTCCGGTATATGACCGACTGGACCAAGGGCATGATCCAGGGCGAATACATGCCCCACGATGACCAGCGTGACGATAGCCGCGGCATGATCGCCTTCCGCAATCGGGCCAGGTTCACCAAGAACCTGACTTCGCGCGTGAACATTTTCCGTGTGTCGGACGACCGCTACTTGAATGAATTGGGGAATATCCTGCATATTCCCAACAACATCTACATCCCCAGTCATGGGGATCTGACCTATACCGGCACCAATTACAGTGTCTATGCGGCAACGGATGTCTTTCAGACGATTTCGCCCAACATCCCCAATTCAGCTCAGCCCTACGCCCGTCTGCCCCAGCTGACATTCAATTATTGGCAGAATGTCTTTGACACGGGCCTGATGTTCCAGAGTACCGCCGATGCCGTCAACTTCTACAACCCGGATCGGGTGGAGGGACAGCGCTTGTCGCTGCGTCCCAAGCTCTCCTATCCGTTCGTCAATCCAGGCGGGTTTGTCACGCCCAGCGTGACCTTGCAGCACTCTCAATATTGGTTGAACTACCCGGACAATGTGGTCAACAACGGGGATAGCCAGAGCCTGACTGTGCCGATTTTCTCGGTTGACACTGGCGCATTCTTCGATCGGGATTTCCAATTGGGTTCGCTGCCCATGCAGCAGACCCTGGAGCCCAGGCTGTTTTACGTCTACATCCCCGAGGTCAATCAGGACGATATTCCCAACTTCGACTCGGCGCAATACGACTTCAACTTCTATCAGCTGTTCCGCGAGAACCGCTTTGTCGGAACCGATCGGGTTGGCGACACCAACCAGATTACGGCGGCTATCACCAGCCGCTTCATCGACCAGGATTCCGGCCTGGAGCGCCTAAAGCTCAGCCTGGGCGAAATCTTCTATTTCAGCAACCGGAATGTGCAGCTGAACTCGACGATTGCACCGGATACCAGCACTGTCTCGAACATAGTGGGCGAGGTTTCATCTTCGCTCACCGATGCGTGGTCGTTCAAGAGCACGGGTCAATGGAACCCAGACACCAACCGCATTGGGCGCGGACAAGTTGGTATTTTCTACAACAACCGGCGGAATGACGTTTTCAGTGTCTCCTACCGTTACTTGGGCGATCCCAATGACATCAGTCAGGTGAAGGTGAATCTGGCAGACATCGGTTTCCGCATTCCTTTCGCCGATGGTTGGCACGTGATCGGGCAGTGGCAGTATTCCATTCTGGACCAGCTCACCACCCAGGCGGTGGCTGGCATCGAGCACGAAACCTGCTGCTACCGATTGAGCTTGGTGGGTCTGCGCTACCTCAACGGCACCACAACAACAGGTGTTCAGGTTCTTGCGGAAGACGCGCAGGCCAACAACACGGTGTTCTTCATGCTCGAACTGAAGGGTTTGACCCGCCTGGGCGACCAGATCGACCGTTTCCTGTCGCGCAACCTGCGCGGCTACCGCCTGGAAAACGAATTCTAGAAAGTGAAGCCACGATGAAGTCGACGTTTCCTTACTTGATGAAAGCCCTCATGCTGGCGGTCGGATTGAGTCTGTTCCCGCCCTTGCTGCAGGCGGAGCGGGAATTGGACCGGATCGTGGCTGTGGTGGATGACGGCGTGATCCTCGAAAGTGAGCTGGCCGAGCGCGTCGAGGGCATTCGCCGTAGCCTCCAGCAGAACAAGACGCCCATGCCGCCCGAGGATATCCTGGTGCGCCAGGTCCTCGAACGGATGATCGTGGACAAGCTGCAGGAGCAACTGGCCGAGCGCAGCGGCATCAAGGTGGACGAGGAAACCCTGCGCATGGCGGTGCAGCAGATCGCGCAGCGCAATCGCATGAGCCTGGAGGAGTTCCGCCGCTCCCTACGCGAGGAAGGCATCGACTACGGCAGCTTTATCGAACAGATCCGGGGTGAAATCGCCATCAGCCGCTTGCGCAATGCCCAGGTCAACCAGCAGATCAAGGTCAGCGACCGCGAAATCCAGAATTATCTGGATACCCAAGGCTCAGAAGGGCCTGCAGCGGACAAGGAATACCTGCTAGGGCACATTTTGATCGCCACGCCGCGGGCCGCGTCCCCCAGCGACGTGCAGAAAGCCAAGGAAAAAGCCGAAAGCGTGCTGGCTGATTTGCGCAAAGGCCAGGACTTCAAGCAGGCGGCACTGAGCGCCTCGGACGACGAACTGGCGCTCAAGGGCGGCGATCTGGGGTGGCGCAAGTTCAGCGAGATTCCGGGCCTGTTCGCAGAGTACGTGAGCAAGATGAAGGACGGTGATATCGAAGGGCCGATACGCAGTTCCAGTGGCTTCCACATCATCAAGCTGTTGGGGCTCAAAGGGGGGGGGGAGCATACCCTGACCAAGACGCGCGTGCGGCATATCCTCATCAAGCCCAACGAGGTCCTGTCCGACGAGGATGCCAAGCAGAAACTGCTGGCCCTGAAGAGCCGCATCGAAAGTGGCGAGGACTTCTCCGTGCTGGCGCGTGGTCATTCCGACGACAAGGGCTCAGCCATCAAGGGCGGCGAACTGGGCTGGGTACAGCCCGGCGCCCTGGTGCCGCAGTTTGAAGAGGCCATGAGCCGGCTTGCCGTCAATCAGCTCAGCGACCCCGTGCAAACCCAGTTCGGCTGGCATCTCATCCAGGTGCAGGAGCGGCAGGAATCCGACGACTCGGATGAGTTCCGCCGCAACAAGGCGCGCGAGGCCATCTTCAAGCGCAAGGTGGAGGAGGAGACCGAGCTGTGGCTGCGTAAGCTGCGCGACGAGGCCTACGTGGAAATCCGCCTCACCGGCACGCAGGAATGAACCTGCGTTCCGGTGCAGCAGGCTGATACGCGCCATGATCCCACGTATCCTCCTGACCTTGGGCGAGCCGGCGGGCATTGGGCCTGATCTCTGCGCGCTGATTTCCCGCCAATCATTTCCCTGTGAACTGGTGGTGGTAGGCGACCCGCAGGTACTTGAGGCGCGGGCGCGCATGCTGGGCGTCTCTTTGCAACTGCTGGACGCGGACCCGCGCCTTCCCGCGGTGCCACATCGGCCCGGCAGCCTGCGCTACCTGAAGGTTGATGGTGCCGCAGACACGCAGCCGGGCCGTTTGAGTCCCGGTCATTCCCACTATGTGCTGCGCAGCATCGAGGCGGCCGTGGAAGGTTGCCTCGCGGGTACCTATCATGGGGTGGTGACAGCGCCTGTGCACAAGGGCATCATCAACCAGGCCGGCATCGCCTTTTCGGGCCATACCGAGTATATCGCGGCGATGACAGGTGGCCATCCGGTGATGATGCTGGCGACCAAGGGACTGCGGGTGGCCTTGGCGACCACCCATTTGCCGCTCAAGGACATCAGCGCTGCGATTACCCGCGAAGTGCTGGAGTCGGTCGTGAGGGTGCTGGTCGGCGATCTGACGCGGCGCTTCGGGATCGCGCAACCGCGCTTGCTGGTGTGCGGTCTGAATCCCCACGCGGGCGAGGGCGGCCATTTGGGGCGGGAGGAGCTGGATGTGATCATCCCTGTGCTGGACGCCCTGCGTGGCGAGGGCATGGATCTGGTCGGCCCGCTCCCCGCCGATACCTTGTTTTTGCCGCGCAACCTGGAGAAAGCCGATGCTGTATTGGCCATGTACCACGATCAGGGCCTGCCGGTGCTGAAATTTGCCGGATTCGGCCAGGCCGTGAATGTGACCTTGGGACTACCCATCATCCGCACCTCGGTGGATCATGGGACGGCGCTGGATCTTGCCGGAACCGGAAAAGCCGAAACCGGGAGCCTGGAGGCGGCCATCAGCATGGCCATCGAGATGGCGCAGTTCGCGCAGGGCGGGACACCGGTTTGAGTCATAAGCCTCGAAAGCGCTTTGGCCAGAATTTCCTGCGCGATGACAACGTGGTGTTCGCCATCGTATCGGCTATCGCGCCGCGCAGCGATCAGCACCTGGTCGAGATCGGCCCGGGGCAGGGCGCGCTGACGCGGTTGCTGCTGGCCGAGGCGGGGCGGCTGGACGTGGTGGAGTTGGATCGCGATCTGGTGGCCGAGCTAGCTCGGCGCTTTTCCGGCGAGGCACGCTTGTCCGTGCATTCCGCCGATGCGCTGAAGTTCGATTTCAACTCGCTCAGTTCGGGAGAGAAGCTGCGCGTCGTCGGTAATCTGCCCTACAACATTTCGACTCCGCTGTTGTTCCACCTGTTCCAGCAGTCGGATGTCATCGCCGACATGCATTTCATGCTGCAAAAGGAAGTCGTGGACCGTCTTTGCGCCGCGCCCGGCGACAAGGAATATGGGCGTCTGGGCGTGATGGCACAGTATTACTGCGACATGCAGCCTTTGTTCGATGTGCCGCCGGAAAGCTTTTTCCCGCCGCCCAAAGTCATGTCCAGCGTGGTTCGATTGGTCCCGCACGCTCAGCCGCCGGTGGAGGTCGTTGTCGAGGCCTTGGGCAAAGTTGTAAGCGCCGCTTTTGGTCAGAGACGCAAGACCTTGCGCAATGCCCTGGGCACCCTGCTGACGGAGGAGGCCATCCGTGCTGCGGATGTCGATCCCGGGGAGCGGGCGGAAAACCTGTCGTTGGCGGATTATGCGCGTCTTGCCAAGCGAGTTGAGGATCAGGAATCCGGCTGAGGAAGTGCGGGGCGCCTGAAAATCAAAACCCCGGGCAGACTTGCGTCCGCCCGGGGTCTCGGATGAAAACCTTTGGGGTATGAACCCAGAGGTCTTATTTCATCATGGACTTCTTGAACATGCGATCCAGCTTGCTGTTCACTTCTTCTGCAGCTGCAGCAGCTCTGCGAGCGGAAGCGTCGGCGCTGGAGGCCTTGGATTCGGCAGCCTGAGCAGCGGACAGCGCTTCATCAGCGGTGCTCTTCACAGAGGAAACTTCTGCCTTCAGGCCGTCGACCTGAGACTGCAGATTGCTGAGATCGCCCTTGCTGGCGCAACCAACGGTCAGGCCGGCGGCTACCAGAATCACTGCGAGCTTGGTTACTTTCATCATATGCTTCTTTCCTTCTTTTCAAATGAAAGATTGTACAAAGTCATTCAATCCTTCCGGAGTGAACGGGTCCCAATGCCTAGTTTGCCGGGATTCCAGCAAGCTTTCCAGAACTATTTTAGCGCATTTCAGCGAATGACAACCAGGGTACCGCGGCGTACCCACTGACTGAGCCGGTCGATCTGCTGATTGGTCAGCGCGATGCAGCCGTGCGTCCAGTCGAAGTTCTCGTGCACCGTCGGATTGGCTCCCCCCAGCCCATGTATGCCGATCTGTCCTCCCAAAGGCGTGTTTTGCGGCGGAACCCCGTCACGGAGGTTGGCGCGCGCGATGGCCTGGAAGGTGTCCTCGCCGATCAGGCCGCCCGCAAAGGCGCGTTTGGCGTTGTCGAGATTGGGATAGGTGAAGCCAAAGAAGCGATGGTATTTGCTGCTCTCGTTAATCCAGCCTATGCGGTACTCGCCCAAGGGTGTCTTGTCGTCGTTACGCATCTTTTCGAAGCCGGCGCCGCGCCGGCCGATGGCAATCTGCGGAAAAACTTCTTTCTCAACAGGGCCGTCCATCACCTTCAACACACGCGGCTGGGTTTCCACCAGCAGCCAGATGTCCGGCGCGCTGTCTCCCGCAAAACTTGTGTTCATCCAAAACCACACGAAAGGCAGAAACAGGCGCGAATTCACATTACCTCCCCACATACAATACAATCTCAAGCATCCCAAAGGGTGTTGCACACATAATTATTTAAACCATTTCTTACTCGCTTGAAAATACGGGCCATGAAAACAGAATTTCGCACCACGTCGCCCTTTCCGGACCAGAAGCCCGGGACCTCCGGACTGAGGAAGAAGGTCAAGGTATTCCGTCAGCCCAATTATCTGGAAAATTTCGTCCAGTCCGTGTTCGACGCGCTGGGGGATGCCGCCGGCAAGACCCTGGTGCTAGGTGGTGATGGCCGTTACTTCAACCGCGAGGCCCTACAGATCATAGTCAAGATTGCCGCTGCCAACGGCGTCGGAAGGCTGCTGATCGGCCAGGGCGGTTTGCTGTCCACCCCGGCGGCCTCCTGTGTCATCCGCAAGCACAAGGCTCACGGCGGATTCATCCTCTCCGCCTCGCACAATCCCGGCGGGCCGGATGAGGATTTTGGCATCAAGTACAACGTCACCAACGGCGGCCCCGCGCCGGAAGCGTTCACCAATGCCGTCTACGCGCGCAGCCGGGAGATCACCGAGTACCGGATCGCCAACGTACCAGACATCGATCTCGACCGCCTGGGCGAAATCAAGGTGGGCGAGATGGCCGTGAGCATCATTGATCCGGTCAGCGACTACGCCGCGCTCATGGAGCATCTGTTCGATTTCAAGCTGATTTCCTCATCGCTGAAGTCGGGTTCCATAACGCTTTGCTTCGATTCCATGCACGCCATCACAGGCCCGTATGCGCGGCGTATTCTGGAGGACGAGCTGGGCGCTGCCGCGGGTTCGGTGATCAATGCCGAACCACTGGAGGACTTTGGCGGCGGTCATCCCGACCCGAACCTGGTGCACGCCCACGAACTGGCGGAACTGATGTACAGCGCCAAGTCGCCCTCACTGGGCGCGGCCTCCGACGGGGACGGCGACCGCAACATGATCATGGGCGATCATTTCTTCGTTACGCCGAGCGACAGCTTGGCGGTTTTGGCGGCGAACATTCACCTGTTGCCCGGATATCACGATGGCCTGCGGGGGGTCGCCCGTTCCATGCCAACCAGCCAGGCTGTGGACCGGGTCGCCCGGGCCATGGGCATCGAATGCTACGAGACGCCGACGGGATGGAAGTTCTTCGGCAACCTGCTGGATGACCGCAAGATTACCTTGTGCGGCGAGGAGAGCTTCGGGACCGGCTCCGACCATGTGCGCGAGAAGGACGGCCTCTGGGCCGTGCTGTGCTGGCTGAACCTGATTGCGGTGCGCAAGCAGTCAGTGGCGGACATCGTGCGCGAACACTGGCGCCGCTTCGGTCGGGACTTCTACTCTCGACACGATTATGAGGGCGTGGAGACCAGCGTGGCGGAGGGCATCATGGCCCATCTGCGCGAACAGTTGCCGGGCCTGCCGGGTAAGCAATTCGGTGAATATACGGTCAGCTATGCCGATGATTTCCGCTACGAGGACCCCGTGGACGGCAGCATCAGCGAGAAACAAGGTGTGCGCATCGGTTTCGAGAACGGCTCGCGCATGGTGTTCCGTTTATCCGGTACCGGAACCGAGGGCGCCACGTTGCGTATCTATCTGGAACGCTACGAGCGCGATCCCGCTCTGCACGGCCAGGATACCCAGGAAACCCTGAGCGAATTGATCGCCCTGGCCGAGACCTTGAGCGAAGCAAAGCGGCGCAGCGGCATGGCCAAGCCCACGGTCATTACCTGAGGCTGAGGCTTTGCGGCCAAACCCTCGGGTCCTGGCTCAAACCGCGTAGTCGGATTGGATGTGGCCGTTGTCGTCAATGTGCAGGCGCAGCCTGCCAAAGCGGTTGCGGCGGTCCGCCACGCAACCAGCGCCTTCCATGATGACTTCGTCGAAACGCACAGTGATTTCGACTTGGTCCGCGCTGCGGCTTTCCACGTGGAAATGCAGGGAATCGTTGTCGATCCAGCCGTTCTGCGCGCAGAACCGGTGCAGTTCGCGGGTGTGTAGCAGATATTCATGAATAGCTGTCGATAGGTCGTTGGCGTTCACCTGTGACTCCGGGTTGTGGCTCCGCCAGCGCGGGTGCCTTGTGGATGATTGGGTACGGCGCGGTCTGGAGCGCGTCCTCTGCATTCCTGATCGGTTGTTTCGGGGTGTGCCTGCATCCATCCCAGCCCCTGCTATTGTAGAGCCTAAGTATGACTCCGCGTTGACGCCATGAGGGCCGACATGCCAGACAGCGCAGTTCCCGCCTTACCCTTCGATCCCTCACCGGAAGCCGCCACGGCGTGGTTGGCGGCGCTGCCGATAGACAATTCCCGGGAACGCTGCAAGTTCCTGTTCGCCGGCTTGCAGGCCCTCAACGCCAGCCGATTGTCCCCCTTGCTGCATTTGCAGGTTCTTGAGCGTCTGCGGCCCATGGTGGAGCTGGAATCGGGCCAGCTATTGAATAGTGTTCACGGAAAGCCCTTGCCCATGGATGAGCGCGTACGCAAAGCGGCCAAGCTGAGTGCGCAATTTCAACTGGAACTGGCGCGCGGCTTTGAAATTCTGTCTCAGGCCTGGCCAGAGGTCGAGGACGAAGGCAGCCGGGCGGGGTTACTGCATGGCGCTATGTTGGCTTACGAGCAGTACCTGCTCCGATTGGCACTGATGTACGAGTCCGCGCCCTCCAAACTGTGGGCGGGTGTGCACGCCCTGTTTCAGTTGGCCGCGAAGGACGGACTGGAGGAGCGCAAGGAGTTAGGGATCGGCGCCGTGTTCAAGCGACTTTTGGCGTTTCGGCTTGCCTGTGCGACACGTCTGGAGCAGGGTGACGCCCGCCTTCTGCACGAACTGCTGTGCGAGCATGGAGAACTGCTGAACTTGAGCTCGGAGCCGGTCCTCGATGGCGGTGGCGCAGACTTCGCCGTGGACCTCAATTCGGGAGCCTTGCCGGGGCCTGTTGTCTCTGGCAACAGCGTGGCCCCGGAGCGTCGCTATTTGTTCACCGGCGTATTCCGCCGAAAGCTGGCGCAACTGATGCAGGCGTCCACGCCGAAGGCCGGGCGCCTCGATGAGGCGCTCGCGTCCCGCTTGATTGTAAGACTCGGCGGTTTGCCCGCCTGCGCGCCGGAACAGAAAGGCCGCCAGGCCATGGTGGTGGGGGGGCTGGAGGCGATTTCGCGCGTTGCGGCCAAAGCCGCGCGCCTCAAGAGCGCCGGGGGAGGCTGGGCTGGAGCGGGGGACCTGGAGTTGTTGCCGCTGAGCGATTACGGCGGGGCCGGACCGGTTGCGCAGTCGAAATCCAGCGGGGAGTTCGCTGCCGACGCAAGCCGGAAGGTGTCCGCTCCGGTTGCGACTGGCGCTATCTTCGGTCGCGCGGAGGGAGAATACCCATGTGCCGTCATGCGCGCGGAAATTCCCGGACTTTATCTGCTGGAGACGGCGACGGCGCTGCGCTCGGGTCACCTGGCGGCGCTGAACACGGATAATACCCTGCTGCAGGTGGGCGTGGTCGGCGCTTCCCGCGCCCAGGGCGGTGGCCGTTTATATGCATTCGAACTGGTGGCCAACGACGTGCGCCCGGTGCGCGTGTTCAGCGGTGCCCTGTCGGCGCCGGTGAATGGATTGCTGGCGCCTGCCAGCCGGGATGCAGCGGACATCAGCCTGATCATCCCGCCCAGCAAGCTGCGCAATGGCAGCGTGCTGGAGTTGGAAAGCGGCGGCCGTCGCAGTGCCTATTGCATCCGCAGGCTTCTGGAATCCACCGGCGAATTTACTCAACTGGAACTGACGCCTGCGGCTACATGAACTTCCAGTGCGGGAACATGACGGCCTGTCCGTAGGGATAGCCCTCGGGCGTCAGCAGGTTCCAGATGACGGCATCCTCGATCAAAAAACGGCGGCCTCTTCGGCCGATGCGGATGCCGCGATAATTTTCCACGAATCCCTGCCGGGTCACTTCGGCCATCACCGCGGCGCGGGCTTCCCGCAGAGCCGTTTCGGCAGACATGCGCGAGGGCAGGCTGGTGAATTCGTCCCAACTCATGGCGAACAGGGCCAGCCCGGTCTGATTGACGTAGTTGAACACGGGATCCTTGCCGGTGTCGTGCGAGGCAACGACGAAGGGGGCTTCGAAGATATATCGAGCCGCCTCCAGGTCCGTCATGCGCGGCGGTACGAGTTCTCGCCCGGTCCAGTGGCGCAAACTGTTGCGTAGGATGGCCACATGCTCGGCGAGAAAGCCGTTGTCCTCGCGCGGCTCGGGAAATTGGCTCATGGATGGGTTTGCCTCTGGCGTTGGCGGGGCTTTGGCTCTGGCCTGCCCTCTTCGTTGATATTCATTTTAGTGAAGGAATCCGATGATGCACGAATTATCGACCACGCCGCTGGTGAGTTGCGAGTGGCTGCAAGAGAACCTTGCCAGGCGCGACCTTATTGTCCTGGACGCGAGTTTCTTTCTCCCGAACCAGGGCCGCAATGCAGCGGAGGAATTTGCGCGGGAACATATTCCCGGCAGCCGCTTCCTCGACATCGATGCGGTAGCCGACCGCGCTTCGCTCCTGCCGCACATGCTGCCGTCGCCGGAACAGTTCGCCCAGGCGGCTGGCGGCATGGGCATCGGCAACCATACCCACGTCGTGGCGTACGACAGCAATAATTTCATGGCCTCCGCCCGCGCCTGGTGGATGTTCCGGATATTCGGGCACGATCGCGTCTCGGTCCTGGACGGCGGATTCCGCCGGTGGCGCGCGGAGGGGCGGCCCGTGGACACCAAACCGGTGGTTCCCGAGATCCGGGAATTTTCGGCTGCTTTTCGGCCGCAGTTGGTCGCGGACCTGGCCAGGATCAGGCAGGCCATGGTCGAGCCGGCGGCCCAGATCGTCGACGCCCGCTCCGCCGGGCGTTTCGCCGGCACTGAACCGGAACCCCGCGCGGGGCTGCGTTCGGGGCACATTCCGGGCAGCCTCAACCTGCCTTACCGGGATCTGGTCGATGACGCCAGTTTTTGCCTCAAGCCTGCCGAAGAGTTGCAAATGCGTTTTCAGGCGGCGGGCCTTGATCTGGCGCGACCTGCCTACACCACGTGCGGCACCGGGGTCACGGCCGCGATCCTGGCCCTGGGCCTCCATTTGCTTGGCAAGGAGGACGTGGCGGTTTACGACGGCTCCTGGACCGAGTGGGGCGGCCGCGAAGACACGCCCGTCAGCACGGGTTAAGCGCGCCCGGTCTAGGTTTCTGTGCCCGGCTCGATTTCCTGCACCAGCAGCCAGGGCGCGACCACCACACCCCAGAACACCGCCTGTCGGCGGTTCCAGCCCTCGGCGTCCTCGACGCTGGCGCGCGCCACCTGACCCGATGCAAACCAGGGCATGACGCGCTCGCGGTCGTCCGCCGCGAAGCAGGCAGCCACCTCGACAAGGTCCAGTTCAGCAGCCACCCGCACCACCGCGCCGCGGGCAAAATGCCGCTGGATTTCAGGCCAGGCGAGCCGGCCGGTTTCCCGGTTGAGCCGTTCGCGCAGGGGCAGGTCTTCGTCGTGCATGTTTGTCTCGCTGAAGCGTGGTCGTTGGCCTCAATATACAACACACGCCGTGCCGGCGGGCCTGGATGTGCGGCCCTGGCGCGGTGGGTGAATCGTGTAAAATAGGGCGAGCGCAAGCGTGTTCACATGCCTTGCCAAGCGCTGACCGATTTGTATGTCGACCCTGCCCCATGGCTCCCGGGGCAGGAGCAGGGGATTGATCTGAAGAGATGGCCTGATGCCAGAGAACTTGATTGAAGAACTGAAGACCATGCTGATCGAGGGATTGCGGCTGGAGGACGTGGCGCCGGAGGATATCGCGCCCGATGGCGCGCTGTTCGGTTCCGGCTTGGGCCTTGACTCCATCGACGCGCTGGAGATCGGCGTCATGCTGGACCGCCGCTACGGCGTGAAGATCACCTCGGGTGACGAACGCAATCCCCAGATATTTGCCTCGCTCAATGCCTTGGCCGAATTCGTGGCCAGCAACCGCACCCGCTGAACGTGTTGAAGCGGATCAGGGCTGTCGCCGTCGTCCTATTCGTCCTGGCTTACCCGTTTCTCAGCGCCTACTGGGTGCGCCAGGGCTGGAGCGCAGGCGTGCTGCTGCTGTTTGCGGGACTCTGTGCGTGGCGCGGCTTCAAGGCCAGCCAGAATGCCTTCCGTCTAGGCTACGCCGCGGGAGCCTTGCTGCTGACGCTGGGCGCCCTGATCGCGGGTGACGCCGCCGCGCGCCTGATCCCCGCCGTGGTTTACGCCTTTCTCGCCGGACTTTTTGGCTACACCCTGAACTCGCCCCCGTCCTTGTGTGAGCGCCTGGTGCGCCTGCAGTTCCCCGAGTTCCAGCCTGGCATTGCGGAATACCTGGTGCAACTGACCTGGGTGTGGGCCGGGTTCTTCGCCGTCAACGCCATCGCTTGCGCAGTTCTTGCCCTGATGGGCAGCGAGGAGGTATGGACCTTCTATACCGGCGTGGTGGTCTACCTGCAGATGGGTGTCCTCGCGGCCGGCGAATTTCTCTACCGCCCTTTCCGCTTTCCCGATCTGGAGATTCCCGGGCCGCTGGCCACCTTCCGGGCGATCGCGGCCCAGGCGCCTCGGGTATTCCGCGACGTCGAGCGATGAAACGGCGCATGCTGTTCTGCCTGGCGGCCTTGGCGCCCGGATACGCGATGGCCGCGGAAGCCGACTGGGGCCTGTTGCAGCAGCGCCTGCATCAGGCCGGACCGGCGGAGTTCCGCTACGAGGAGACCCGCAGCCTGGAACTGATGGCGAAGCCCTGGCATGGGCAGGGGTATCTGCTTTCCGGCTCCGATGGCAGCCTGGTGAAACTGCAGTTGTCACCCCAGCGCGTGATCATGGCCATCAGCGGCCCGAGCATGTATTACTACGATCCGGGGCAGGGCCAGCGCCGTTCCGCCGCGCTCAGCTACGCGGGCGATGCCGCGGAGCAGATCCGCGTGTTCCGCGCCATCCTGCAGGGCCGGCCCGAGGACCTGCGGGCGCGCTACGACCTTACCGCCGAATCCCGCGGCGAATCATGGCGGCTGCGGCTGTCCGCCAAGACGAAAACAGCTGGTTCTGCCCTGGAGTCCGTCGAGATTGCAGGCGGCGCCGACCCGCTGGGGCGGCAGGTGTCGATACGCCAGGCCGATGGGGAAACAACCGAATACCGTCTCGAAAAAACCGGCGAGGGCCAGGCCCTGGAGTTTTCGGTCCAGAGACTGCTGCAGGAAGCCGCCGGAGACTGATCCTTGTCCTTCGCCTGGCGCAAGCGCCTGTTCATCCTGGTTTTTCCCCTGCTGCTGGCGTTGACCTACGGGCAATTGCGGGTCGAAAGCGATCTGAACGCCTTCTTCACCGCCACCGACAGCGAGGATTCCGCCCTGCTGGCGGGCCTGCTGCAATCGGGTGAAATGTCCCGGCGCTATCTGGGCCTGGTGGCGGGGGCCAATGGGGATACCCAAGGCACCGGCGCCATGACCGATGCGCTGATGCAAAAGCTGGAGCGGCTGGATGGGGTGGAGCGCGCCTGGCGCATGGACCAACCGCCGCGGGAATGGGCGAACGCCGTGCAGGCCTATGCGCCCTTCGGCCCCCTGATCTTCAGCCTGGACCCGGGTTCCGAAAGCACGCTGTTCGATCCTACCCGCTTGGCGCAACGAGCCATGGGTTTGCAGCAGGCGCTGCTGTCGCCCCAGGGCGGTTTCCTCAAGCCCATCCTCAAGCAGGACCCGCTGCTCCTGTCCTTGCAGGGCTTTCGCGGCCTGGAGGGGATCATGCAGGGCGAGGGCAGCGCCGGGCGCTTCGTGCTGCAGTCTCATGCGCCTTCCCTGAACGTGGCGGCCCAGGCGCAGTTGCAGGCGGCCATCCGCGGCGAGTTCGACCGGCTCAACGCGGAACGGGGCGGGGCGTACCGGCTGAGCATGACCGGCATCCCGGTGTTCACCGTCGCCACCAGCGAGGCCATCGGCCGGGATGTCACCCTGGTGTCCGTGGTTTCCAGCATCGGTGTCACCCTGGTGTTCCTGCTGCTGTTTCGCTCCTTCGCCGCCTTGCACTGGATGCTGTTGATTCAGGCGGCTTCCTTCGCCGCTGGCGCCCTGACCACCGCCCTGGTGTTCGGTCGGGTGCACAGCCTGACTCTGGCCCTGGGCGCCAGTCTCATCGGCATCTGCACCGATTATCCCATCCATGTGCTGGTGCACAGCGCCAAATCCCGTTTCGTTTCGCCTCTGCAGGCGGCGAAGCTGGTGTGGACCAGCCTGGTAATGGGCGGATTGACCACCGTGATCGGTTACGGCGCCCTGGGTCTGACCGGCTTTCCTGGGCTGGAGCAGATTGCCGTGTTCGCGGCGGGCGGCATCGCCGCGTCGCTCTTCCTGACGCGCTGGGTGCTGCCGGCCCTGCTCGGCAAAGCCAGGCTGCATCCCGCGCATCTGCCGGGAATTCACGCCTGGGTGCTGCTGTGCGCGCGCTACCGCCGGCCGCTGGCCTGGCTGCTGCTCGGACTGAGCTTGGCCGCGCTGGCGGCGCTGCCGCGTATGCGCTGGATGGATGATCTGCAGAAGCTGTCAGTGGACATGAGCACGCTGCGGCAGCAGGACGCACTGATCCGCGCCGGCACCGGTAGCATCGAGCCGGGCCGCTTCGTGCTGATTCAGGCACCGGACCTGGAATCGGCCCTGCAGCGCAGCGAAGCGGCGGAGCGCCGCCTGAGGATTCTCAAATCCGAGGGTGGACTGGCCGAGTATCGCGGCATTTTTCCCTGGCTGGTGTCCGCGTCCCTGCAGCAGGTCAATGGGGAGGTCTATCGCGCCGCCCTGACGCCGCAGTATCGGGAGGCTTGGCGCGAAGCCTTGGCCACCGCCGGACTCTCCGTGGAAAAGCTGGGCGCGCTGCCGGATCTTCCCGCAGGGGCCATGCTCACGCCGGAAGCGGCACTGGCGGGCGAGGCGGTGAAAGCGATACTCTCCGGCCAGGTGATCCGGCAGAACGGGCGGGTTGCCCTGGCCATCTGGCTCGGCCACCACGATCCGGCCAAGGTCGAGGCCGCCCTGCACGGCCTGGACGGGGTGCGCTACTTCAGCCAGCGCGATGTCATGAACCGGGTGGCCCAGCAGCACCGGGACCGTTCCCTGGAAATGCTGGGCTGGGGCATCCTGGTCATGGCGGGGCTGATCTGGCTGCAGCAGCGCAGCCTGCGGCGCGTGGCCCTGACCCTGCTGCCCACTCTTGCCTCGGTGCTGTTCATCATGGCCGCCTGGGCGCTGGTGGGGGAGGAAGTCAGCTTCCTGCACGTGATCGGCCTGCTGCTGTCGGTGTCCCTTTGCGTGGACTATGGCATCTTCTTCATGGACAACCGGGTGCACGACACCGATATCACCTACCACGCCATCGCCTCGTCCACGCTGACCACCCTGGCCTCCTTCGGCGCCATGGCCCTGGCGCGCACGCCGACCCTGCCCATCCTGTCGGTGTCCGTCACCCTGGGCGTCACCCTGGGGTTCCTGCTCTGCCCACTGCTGGTGAGCGCTGACCGCAGCCGGGTTTCCAGGGCCACGTCATGATCGAACCGGTCGCCATCACCGCCTACACCTGCATCAGCGCCGCGGGGGACGGCGTGGAAGCCTTGTGGCAGGCGCTGGTCGATAACCGCTGCCGCCTGTCGTCCCTGAAACTGTTCGAACTGCCCTTCGAGACCGTCGTCGGCGCGGTCAAGACGCCGTTGCCCGAAGTTTCTGAACGCTTGGCGGCCTATGGCTGCCGCAATGCGCGCCTGGCCCTGAAAGCTCTCAACCAGGACGGCTTCCGCGCCCGGGTGGAGGAGGCTATGGATCGCTACCAGCGCGAGCGCGTGGGCCTGGTGCTGGGCACCAGCACGTCCGGCATCTACGACTCCGAGGCCGTCTACACTCGGTTCCTGGAAACCGGCACCATGCCTTCGGACTTTCATTTCATGCGCCGTCACGCCGCCCAGGCCACCGCCGAGTTCCTGGCCCTGGAACTGGGGCTCGCCGGTCCCAGCTATGCCATTTCCACTGCCTGCTCATCCAGCGCCAAGGCTTTGGCGGCGGGGCAGCGTCTGATCTCGGCCGGGGTGTGCGATGCGGTGCTGGTGGCAGGCGTCGACACCCTGTGCCGCCTGACCTTGCGCGGCTTTCACAGCCTGGAGCTGATCGACCCGCAGCCCTGCAGGCCCATGGACAGTTCACGGCGGGGCATCAATATCGGCGAGGGCGCGGGGATGCTGCTGTTGGAACGGCGGGCTGCGGCCAATGCCGGCGCGCCATTCTTGCTTGCGGTGGGCGAATCCTCCGACGCCCACCACATGAGCGCGCCGCATCCGGATGGGGCCGGAGCGGCCCGCGCCATGGCCATGGCCTTGGAGAGGGCGGGCGTGTCGCCGGAGTCGGTGGACTACATCAACCTGCACGCCACCGCGACGCCGCTCAATGACCAATCCGAGGCGCGCGCGGTGACGCAGATGTTCCCGAAGCCGCCCCCCTGCAGCGGCGTGAAAGGTCTGCTGGGCCACACCCTGGGCGCCGCCGGGGCGGTGGAGGCCGTCGTCAGCCTGCTGGCCCTGGAGCGCGGCCTGTTGCCCGGTACCTGCGGATTCCGGGAACTGGGCGTGGACAGCGCCTTGCCGGTGCTGGGCGACCCGCAAGCGGGCGCGCGTCCCCGCCATGTGCTGAGCAATGCCTTCGGCTTCGGCGGCAACAATGCCAGCGTGCTGTTGCGGTCGGGAGGGGCATGATGGAGCGCATGAGCCTGTTGGGATATGCGGTCTGCGGTATCGGTTTGGAGTCGGACGCACTGCCCTTCGACGTGGGTGGCATCGACCGCGATGCCATGCCCGCCGGTCTGCGCCGGCGCGCCAGCGAGGCGACCCAGTTGGCCTTCAGCGCCGCCGCCCGCGCCTGCAGGGAAGCCGCACGCTCACCCGCCGCACTGCCCTCGGTGTTCGCCAGCGTGGGCGGCGAGATGCAGGTCACCGACCAATTGTGCATCGAACTGGCCAAGCCGGAAGGTCTCGTCTCGCCCACGGCATTCCACAATTCGGTGCACAACACCGCCGCGGGTTACTGGACCATCGTTCACGGGTGCCCGGAACCGGCAACTGCATTGGCTGCCGGGCATGACACGTTTGCTCTTGGATTGCTGGAAGCCTGGTGCCAGCTGAGCTGCAACGGCGGTGAGCTGCTCGTGGTCTGTTACGATGAGCGCTGGCCCGGCTACCTGGCGCCGCCTCTGGGCCGTGTGGCCGTGGCCAGCGCTATGGTTTTGGCGGCAGGGGATGTGCCTGAGGCTCTGGCGCACTTGGGAAAGCCCTGTCCGATCGGTGCGAGCGGTAATCGCGCGGAGTTCTCAAATCTGCTGGAAACGGCCCCGGCGGCCTGGGCCTTGCCTCTGTTGCAATCGGCGGCATTGGGCGAAGCCGGCCCGGTGGCGCTGTCGGGCAACGGCTGGGTAGGGGATCTGTTGCTTGCGACGTCTGCTGCCGCTTAGGTCTTCCAAATCTCTTTCACGCAGGCGTAGCGGTGACAACCGCAAAGGACACGCAAGGGTTCGGCCGGATGCTTCGCCGCCTATCACAACGCCTTACTCTGCGCGCAGCCGCGTTATAATTCCAAATTCCGGCGGCCACGCAGCCTGTGCCTGGCCATCAGTGGAATGCCTAGAAGGAGATCATGAATGAAGAACCCTACGCCCGGACTCGTGCTGCTTGCTGTTGTACTCGGTGTCAGCGGCTGCGCCAGCTCCAAAAAGGAAGGCCCCTCGGCCAGCCAGGCCAGCGATGAGGAGTCGCGCATCGTCGGCAGCATACCCGCCAGCAGTCCCTGGTCGAAGCTCAAACTGGGCATGACCAAGGGCATGGTGCACGAAATCATCGGCCCGCCTTCCGACGAAATGACCTACAGCACCGGCAAGATGTGGATTCCCTTCTACTTCGGCAAGGACGTGGCGCGCCTGGAGGAGATGTACAAGGGCCAGGGGCGCATCACCTATACCGGCATGGGCGTGGGCGGCACCAACTACAAGGTGTACCGCATCGTCTACGACACGACGGAGGACGGTCATCCGGACCGTTGATGGCCTGTCGGTCCCTGGAGTCTGAAGGTGCCGGCAACGCGCTTCGATTATGACGTGACCGTGGTGGGCGGTGGGCCCGCGGGCTCCACCGCGGCCACCTTGCTGGCCCAGCATGGTCACCGCGTGCTGCTGCTGGAGCGCGACAGCCATCCGCGTTTTCACATCGGCGAGTCCATGCTGCCTTTGAGCGAGCCGGTGGTGGAGCGCCTCGGCATCGACTGGAGCGCCGGCAACCAGTTCAAGAGCGGCGCCCTGTTCATGGACGAAGCCGTGGGGCGCCAGATTTTCTTTCCCCTGAGCCGTCAGCGCCGCACCTACCAGATCGAGCGCGGACCTTTCGACGAGTTGCTGTTCCGCAATGCGGCGGCCCAGGGTGTCGAGACCCGCGAAAACGAGAAGGTGCTCAAGGCCGACTGCGCGGAGGAGGGCGTGACCGTGAGCACCCAAGCGGGCAGCCACCGCAGCCGCTATCTGGTGGACGCCAGCGGCCGCAGCGCCTTCATGGGCCGGGCGCAGGGCGGCATCGCGCGCATCTCCAACCTGGGGCAGTTCGCTGTCTTCAGCCATTACCGTGACATTCCCCGGAACGACACGGCCGATGAACTGTTCCGCACCGGGACGATCTATATCCCTGTGGTGGATATCGGCTGGATCTGGATCATCCCCTTGAGCGGCCGTCGCCTCAGCGTCGGCCTGGTGGTTCAGAAAGCGCGCCCCGCCGGCAGCGTGGAGGACCTGTTCCGCCGCTATCTGGGCCAGTCGCCCGTCCTGCGTCAACTGCTGGAGGGCTCGGAGCAGGATGCCCCGATTCGCACCGAGGCGGATTTCAGCTACACCAACCAGACCCGCTATGGCCTGCGCTACGCCTGCTGCGGGGATGCCGCCGGATTCCTGGACCCGGTGTTTTCCTCGGGCGTGTTCCTGGCCTTCACCGGCGCGGCGCGGGTGGCGGACCGAGTGCACCAGGGCCTGGTTTCGGGCACTGAGGCCGACCCGCAACTGCACGCGGGCGATGACGATGAATATCTGCTGGGCTTCAACACCATGCGCGTGTTCGTGGAGCGCTTTTACCAGTCCGACATGGTGCATAACCTCTTCTTCGAGGCCGACCAGCACCCGCAATTACGGGACGAGATCGCCCAGCTCCTTGCCGGCGATTTGTGGAGCGGTGTCAATCATTTGCAGAACCGTCTGTTGGCAGGCCGGCATGCCAGCCACTGGTAGTACATGGAATCCATGAAGGAAAAACTGAGGGCATTCATTTTCAGCGAGCTGATCTATCACGAGGCGCCGGAAGCCTTCGGCGACGCGGACGATCTGCTGGAAGCGGGGCTGGACAGCATGGGCATCATGCGCCTGGTGATGTTCGCCGAGAAGGAGTTCGGCGTCACCCTGCCCGACAACGAGATCGAGCCCGAGAACGTGCGCAGCCTCAGCGCGCTGGAGCAGTGGATCACCCGCACGGCTTCGGCATGAGCGAAACGCCGCGCTGGTTCAATCCGGCCGATTATTTCACCTTTGTCCTCGATCAGGAGATCCGCGCCGCCGGAATGCCGGGGGGCTACTGCGGCTTCGTGCTGGAACTGGAGGGCACGCCGGACCTGGCCCGTCTGCAGGCGCGACTGGACCTTTTGGCCGAGCGCTTTCCTCAGGCCACAGCGCGCCTGGAGCGGAGGGGAAAGCGCCATGCCTGGGTGCCCTCGGGTGAGCGCATCGCGCTGATGGTGCACCCCGGCGCCGATCTCGAGGCCTGCCGCGCCGTCGCCGTGGAGCTCCTCAATCGGCCGGCGCCCCTCAACCAGGCGCCGCCCTTGAGCCTGCACTGGATAGCCGGCGACAGCGGTGGCCTGCTCATGCTGCAGTGGCTGCACCCCTTGCTGGACGCTACCGGCGGCAAGCTCCTGTTGGAGTTCCTGTGCAGCCAGGATCCGGATCGCTACCGCGATGGGCCGTCACTCATCGGCGAACGCCTGGCGAAGTGGAGCTTCTGGAAGAAGGCGGCCTTATTCCTCAAGGCCAAGCGCCACAACGATCGGTGCAATCGCCTGGACAGTTGCCTGCCGACCCGTTCGGAAGCCGGTCCACAAACCCTGCACCTGCGGCTGCGGCGCTACAGCGCGGAAGAATCACGGCAGATCAACGCCCTGGCGCAGCAGACCATGGGCCTGGCGGGCAAGACGCTGTACACCATCGGTAGTTTCATGCGCGCCATGGAACTGGCGGGTCCGCCCGCGGCCAAGGCCGGCTACTGCGTGCCCTATGCCTTCAACCTGCGCCGGCAGAACGCGCCGACGCCGGTCTTCGCCAACCATGTCAGCTGTCTGTTCGCGCGCGCCACCCGGGCGCAGGCGGCGGACCGCGCCACGCTCATGGGGCATCTGCTGGCTGATTACCGGCGCACCATCGCCGAGGAATTGGACTATGCCTATCTGCCCTCCATGTGGATGGGCCAGTGGCTCTCGCCCGAGCGCTACGCCCGGCTGCTGCGCAAGCAGCACAGCGGCGGGGAACTCAGCAGCCTGTGGTTTTCCGATGTGGGGGAGCAACGCTTCGGCCATGGCGAGTTCCTGGGCGCGCGGGTTCTGGGCGTGTTCCATCTGTGCTGGATGACCCTGCCACCCGGGCTTGCCCTGCTGGTCGGGCAGGCCAACGGCCAGATCACCCTGTCCTTCAACTATTTGAAGCCGGCGGTGGACGAGGCCTGGCTGGAATGCCTGCTGGCACACATGGATGCTGAACTGCTGGGGGGGGCTGCGCCCGGGCATGTTGCTTGATGCCTTCCTTGGACGCTGCGCGACGGCCCCGGAAGTCCTGGCGGTTACGGAGCCGGGAAGGGCGCTAAGCTACGGTCAGTTGCTGGCGGCAGCAGTTGCGCTGGCGCAGGCGCTGCGAAGCCGGGGAGCGGAGCCCGGCCAACGGGTTGCCGTCTGCCTGGACCGCGGCATCGATGCGGTCATCGCCGTGTTCGGCAGCTTGCTGGCCGGCTGCTGTTATGTACCGCTGGACATCCGCAGCCCGCCGGCCCGCCTGCGCCGCATGCTCGAAGACGCCGCGGCGGCCCCGGTGATCGGCGCCGGGGATGCTCCGGACTGGCTGGAGAACGCACGCTGGCTGGACCTGAATACCGCCCGCCTGCCTAGTCTCACCGGTTTCGAACGGAAGCCGGTGGAAGCCTCCGAACCCGCCGCAATTCTCTATACCTCAGGTTCCAGCGGAACCCCGAAGGGTGTCGTGCTCAGCCACGGCGCGGTGCAGGCGTTTGCCGCGTGGGCGTCGGACCTGCTGGCGTTGCGCCCGGAGGATCGCATCGTCAGCAGCGCGCCGTTTTTTTTCGATCTGTCCACCTTCGATCTCTACGCCGTGCTGGGCCGCGGCGCGAGCCTGCATTTCCTTCCCTCCGGGCTGACCCTGGCGCCGGCCCGGCTCAGCGCCTGGCTGCGCGAGCAGGCCATCAGCGGTTGGTACACCGTGCCCTCCCTGTTGTCTTTCCTGGCCTACAAGGGCAATCTGCCAGACACTCCTTTGGATGCCTTGCGCTTCCTGGTGTTCGCCGGCGAGGTGTTTCCTGCGCCGGCACTGATGGCGCTGGCCGAGGCTCTGCCCGAGGTACGGCTGTATAATTTCTACGGACCTACGGAAACCAACGTGTGCTGCCATTGGCAGGTGGAGCGTTCGCGGCTGCGGCCGGACCAAGCCATTCCCATCGGCTTCCAGGCGGCGGGGGACGAGCTGAGACTGGTGGACGGGGAATTGTGGGTGCGCGGCCCGACACTGGCGAGCGGGTATCTGTCCGGGGGACGTGTGCAAGCCCTGTGCGATGCGGAGGGCTGGTATGCCACCGGGGACCGGGTGAGCCTGGGGCCGGACGGCGCGTACCGGTTTCACGGCCGGATGGGCCGCATGCTCAAGTGCTCGGGTTATCGCGTCGAGCCCGCCGAGATCGAACAGGCGGCCTTGCGGGTTGCGGGCGTCCGCGCCTGCGCCGCGGTGGGCATCGACGATCCTGCGGCCGGACAGCGCCCGGTGCTGGCACTGTGCCTGGAATCACCAGCGGTGCTGGTTGAGGTGAGAACCATGTTGAAACACCAATTGCCTGCCTACATGCAGCCGGTGCGCTGGCTGCAACTGGACGAGTTGCCCCGGTTGTCCACCGGCAAGCTGGATTACGCGCGCCTCAAGACCCTGGCGGCCGGATCATGAGCAGCGAGGACGTATTACCGCAAGCCGCTCCGGACGGGGAAAGCCGGCTGCGCCAGCGTTTTCGCAAGGTGGCGGAGCAGGGCATTCTCGGGCATGCCGTGCCCATGGCCTTCGGCGGTCTCGGCGACGGCTTCGGCGAGCTCTACAAGGCGCACCGGCTGCTGGGCAGGGCCTGCCGCGATCCCGGCCTGGTGCTGGCGGTGAATGCGCATCTGTGGGGGGCGGTGTTTCCTCTCCTGCAGCATGGTAGCGAGGACCAGAAACAGGAGCTGCTGCCCCGGCTGATCAGCGGCGAATGGCTGGCGGGTCATGCCATCACCGAGCCCAGCGGCGGTTCCGACGTGCGGGCGATGGCCACCCGCGCCGAGCCGGTGGCGGATGGCTTTCGCCTGAGCGGCGAGAAGCGCTACATCACCAATGTGCCGCTGGCCGACTGGCTGGTGGTCTACGCCAGGCTGCAGGAGGGCATCAGCGCTTTCCTGGTATCGGCGCGGGATGCCGGCTGCCGCATGACACAGGACGGCGCGGTGCGTGCCTGCCGCGGCAGCGCCACCGGTTCGGTCCTGCTGGACGGCTGCCTGGTGGGCTTCGACCGCCTGCTGGGCAAGGCCGGCGCGGGCGGGTCCATGATCCAGCGCGCCCTGGAACTGGAGCGCAGCTTCGTGTTTGCCGGCATCGCCGGCGTGATGGAGTGGCAGTTGGAGCAGGTGGTCACCCACAGCCGCGAGCGGCGTTCCCGGGGCGTGCACCTGGGTCATCATCAGGCCATCAGCCACCGCATTGCCGACATGAAGTTGCGCCTGGACACCATCGATCTGTGGCTGCGGGAGTGCGTCCGGCTGTGCGAAGCGGGCCAGCGCATCAGCCTGGTTTCGGCCCAGACCAAGCTCTTCGCCTCGGAGGCTTTCCTGCAATCAAGCCTGGACGCGGTGCAGATCCTCGGCGCGAAAGGCCTGGAGCAGAGCGGATCGGGCATGCAGGAACTGGTGCTGGATGCCATGGCCGGGAGGCTGTTTTCCGGGAGTTCGGAGATTCAGAAGAACATCATCGCCGCGCTGCTGGGGACAGGGGAAGGCTTTCGCGGCAAAGGACGGTGAGCAAATACGAACCGGCCCGATGCGCGGGCCGGCGTTTCACGGCTGTTTCAGTGTTTCAATTCTGTTTCTGGCGCTCAGGCGACCACCAGCAGCACGTTCTGCGTCACCACATAGGAATAGAAGATGACGCTTGAGGCCAGGGTGGCGGTGATCCAGCGGCTCTTGGACCGGCGACGGTCGAAAAACATGAAGATAATGAAGGCCATGCCACCGGCCTTGAGCAGGGGGATGGCGCAGCCCAGGCCGATTACGTCGGCGCAGTAGTTGAGGACCGGGTTGGCTTCCGCCACATCGAAAAACGTCAAGCCGAGGTAGGTGATCACGCCGTCTGCAACATGCAGGAGCCCGAATAAAACTATCAGTAAAGCGTCCACGGAAGTCTCCAAAAGACCCGGCTCAGGACCAGCCTCCAATAGGCTGCAACCCTTGACGGGCGGTCAAAAACGAAGCTAAACGGTCCACGCGAAGTTCGGGCATCCTGACGTCTTAATGAAGCTATTTTCCTTGCTCCGAACCTTTCGTGGGGACTTTCCAGGGCACGGGCTATCGACGCGTTCGCCAATGTCGGAGGCGTGGCGGTGAACCGTTGTGCCCTGCCGCTGACTACCAGTCCCGCAGATGGGCGGACGACACTTTTTTGCCACGTCTGAAATATTATTGGCAGAGTTCGTGCCAAGTTGAGGGCTGCACCGCTATCGGGTGGAATTTTCGTGCCCAGAGGCTCAGGTGACCGAGGCCCTGAGGCCGGATGTGTAAAGGATTTCGCTGACGGAAAGCATGGTTTTTGGGCGGGGAGCAGCGCGGGCCCGTCAGGCTCCCTGAAAGGCGCGTATGCCAGGAATTGCCTGATATTCGGGCAACAATCGCATCAATTTGGGGTTCATTGTGCGGCAAATGGCGCAATTGTGCCGTCGTTTCACCTGATGCATCCGTCCTTGCGATGGCTTGTGGCTCCCCGCACGGTTATCAGCGTTGGGGAAAACGTGCAACCTAGTCAATGGTTTGCCTGGCTTTGTCGGGTCTCGTTCATATTTCACCGGAATTTACAGCTGGTGTGTCGCATGTCTTACAAGGGCATGCACCGCAATAGCGCGGATGTTGCAAACCCACGTTTCAGCGGTTGGTCAGTTGCAGCTCGATACGCCGGTTACGGGCGTAAGCGTCCGGCGTATCCGCCGTGTCGAGTGGCTGGAACTGGCCGAAACCGTTGGCGGACAGGCGCTCCGCCGGGATGCCCTGGGCCGTCAGGTACTTGACGATGGCAACGGCGCGCGCGGTGGACAATTCCCAGTTGGAGGGAAAGCGCTCCGTGTTGATGGGCAGTTTGTCCGTATGACCGTCGATGCGCAATACCCAGTCGACGCCCGACGGGATCTTGGCGCTCAGTTCGCGCAGGGTACTGACTAGTTGCGCAAGGCGCGCCTCGGCGGGGGCGCCGAGATCGGCGGAAGCGGATTCGAACAGGATATCCGTGGGCAGCACGAAGCGGTCGCCCACCACGCGCACATCGGGCCGGTTTCCTAGGGCCTCGCGCAGCTTGCCGAAGAACTCCGAGCGGTAGCGCTCCAACTGGCTGACCCGGTTGGCCAGCGCCAGGTTCAGCTGCTTGCCCAGATCCTCGATCTTGAGGTCTTTGGCCTGAACGTCCTTGTTGGCGACATCCAGGGCTGCGGCCAGTTTCGCCAGTTGCTCGTTGAGGGCGGCGATCTGCCGGTTCAGCAGCTCGACCTGGGCTGTGGCCTGGGCATTCAGTTCGGTCTGTTTCACCAGTTCCTGCTGGTTGCCCTGGAGTTCGGTGCTCATGCGCGCGATCTCCGCCTCCAGTTGCCGCTTCAACTCGCTCAGGGCAGCGACGTTGGCCGTCAGGGCCTGGGATTCGGCGGTGGTCCGGTCCAGCGACTGGCGCAGTTGATCGCGCTCGTTCGCCGTCTGCCCCAGGGATGCGCTGAGTTCCGCCATCCGCTTGTCCAGGGATGCCCGAGCTTCTTCGCTCAGGGACAGGGTGCGCGCCAGTTCAGCCACTTTGCCCTGCAAGGCATCCAGGGCCCGGTTCTTGCCGGCCAGGGTGTCCGAGAGCACGAACTGGCCGATGGCGAAGATCAGCAGCACGAAGATCATCACCATGATCAGGGAGGTGAGCGCGTCGACGAATCCCGGCCAGATATCGAGAGCGCGCCGCCGGCGCCGGGCCAGGCTGCTCAGGACGCGGCCTCGCGGCGGTGCTGCGGGTCCATGGCGGCGGCAATGGTGCGCGTCATCAGGCGCAGTTCGGCGCGCAGATCCTCGGATAATCGGGATTCGCCATGGGGTTGGCTCGCCAACTGGCGCAAGGCGGCCTTTAAATCTTCCTGCACTTCGATGGCGGCCTGGCGCTCGCGGGCGTCGCGCCCCAGCAGTTCGTTGAGGCGCCCGAGCTGGCTTGCCAACTCGGCCAGTTGTTCGTTGCCGCTGCGGTGCTCGCGCTCGTTCTCGCCCATGGCACGCTGCATGCGTTCCAGGCCGTCCGCGGTCTGCTCCAGCAGGGCCTGCACATAGGCGGGCACCGATGCCTCGGCTTCCAGGGCGCTGCCCGAGGAGAGGTGCGTCATCCCCGACAGCCATTCCTCCAGTTCGTTGTAGAAGCGGTTCTGCGCGTGGCCGGCCTGCAGGTCCAGGAAACCGATGACCAGGGAGCTGGCCAGTCCGAAGAGGGACGTGGAGAAGCTGGTGGACATGCCGCCGAGGGGTTCCTTGAGGTTCTCCTTCAGGGCACCGAACATGGACACGGCATCGTTGCCGACGTTCAGGGTGCCGATGATGTCGGCGACCGAGCGGATGGTGACCAGCAGTCCCCAGAAGGTGCCCAGCAGTCCCAAAAAGATCGCCAGGCTGATGAGGTAGCGCGACAGGTCGCGGGATTCCTCCAGGCGCAGTTGCACGCTATCCAGGATGGTGCGCATGGAAGGCGCCGACAGGGCGGCGCGCCCGCGCTCGCGCCCCGCCAGCATGCGCGCCATGGGCGCCAGCAGGCGCGGCTTGCCGGCCAGGGCGCGTTCCGGGTTGGAGCGGCGGTAGGATTCGATCCAGTCCACTTCGCGGTTCAGCACCAGCACCTGACGGATGTTGACGATGATCCCCGCGGCCAGCACGGCCAGGATGACGCCGTTGAAAAAGGGGTTGGCCGCGAAGATGTCCGCCAGCCGATGAATTACCAGAAAGGCCAGGGCGGCGACAGCGCCAAGGAAGGCTGACATCCAGATGAGAACGCGGGAGGGGTTACTCATGGCAGAAGGGTCGGATTCGGGTCATGCAGGGCGGCCGGGTGGTTGGCGTTGCTGCATCTTGACCCGCTGGAGCGGCCCGCGTCAAATGCCGTCCCGGCTTTTCAGGCGTTCTCCGCGCCTTGCTTGAGGTTCCCCGCATGCAGGCCGCATTCCTTTTTTGCCGCGTCTTCCCACCACCAGCGTCCCTGGCGCTCGTGCTGGTTGGGCAGCACCGGCCGGGTGCAGGGTTCGCAACCGATGCTGACGAAGCCCTGGCGGTGCAGTGCATTGTAGGGCACGTCGTAGGCTTCGATGTGGTCCCAGACCTGCGCGGAGGTCCAGTTGGTCAGTGGGTTGAACTTGACCAGCGAATGCTCCGGCGTGGTGAAGGCGCCGTCCAGTTCCACCTCGGCCACCGCCTCGCGGCTGGGACTCTGATCGCGGCGCTGTCCGGTGATCCAGGCGTCCAGTTGAGCCAGATGCCGGCGCAAGGGCGAAACCTTGCGAATGCCGCAGCATTCCTGGTGGCCGTCCCGGTAGAAGCTGAACAGGCCCTTGGTGCGCACCAGGACTTCCAGTTCGCGGTGATCGGGGCTGAGGATTTCCAGTTGTATGGGATAGCGCTCGCGCACCTGTTCGATGAAGCGGTAGGTTTCCGAATGCAGCCGTCCCGTGTCCAGGGTGAACACCCGGATGCCGGGCTTCAGCTGGCTGGCCATATCGATCAAGACCACGTCCTCGGCGCCGCTGAAGGAGATGGCGATATTATCGAAGCTGGCCAGCGCCGCCTTGAGGATGGTCCTTGGGTTCTTGCCCGCCAGTTCCTGCTGCAGGGATTCCAGGTTCAATGGTGTTTCAGCGTTCATGGTTTTAATGTGTGGTGGAGCGCGGTGCGACGCGGTTGCCGACTAGAGCGGTCAGCCGACGGCTCTTGATTCGGCGGGCAGGGGCTGGCAGGCCTGCTCGAAGTAGCGCCTGAGGAATTCTTCGAAGCTCAGGGTGTCGCTGGCTTCGATCTGCGCTTGCTCCTGCAGGGACTGGGCTGACTGCCGGGCGAATTCTTCGGCCCGTTCCGGGGACAAAGCCCTGGATTTCAGGCTTCGCGCATGTTCCGACGAGACTCGGACCCCGTATTCCCCGAAAGATTCCCGCCCCTGCCGCAGCTCGTCCAGCACTTTGGCGGAGGGAGTCGCGTCCGGATCACGGATGGCATGCTCCAGGCGAGCGAGGCTGCTCGTATAGGCCTGCGCCGCGACGCCCTGGTCCAGGGCCGCGGCGATGGCGGTCATTCCATCGGCGATTTCCCGGGCCCAGTCGCGCAACAGCATCTGGCCATTGCCGCGCCACAGGCTGAATCCGGGGGTGCGTCCGCAGCAGGCCACGGTCAGGGAATTGCCGGCGTAGGTCTTGCGGTCATGGCCCTGGAAGGGCGGGCTGTCCTCCAGGAGGCAATACAGCATGAAGACCTCCAGGAAGCGCAGGCCTTCCAAATCGATGCCGACGGGATGGGCGCAGCCCAAGTCGACGGAGCGCAGCTCCACGTAGCGAATGCCGCGCCGCTTCAATGCCAGGGTGGGCTTCTCGCAGGACTGGGCGATCTGTTTGGGGCGGATGGGGCTGTAATACTCGTTTTCGATCTGCAGGATGTTGGTGTTCAACTGCCGGTAGTCACCCGCGACTTTCACCCCGATCCGCTCGTATGCGTCATAAGGCGTGCTGATGGCACGGCACAGGCTGGACACGTAGTCGTCCAAGCGGTTGAAACAGATTTCCAGGCCCGCCTGGCTGTCGTTGCGGTAACCGATATCGCTCATGCGCAGGGAGGTGGCGTGCGGCCGGAACAGCGTCCGCGCGTCCAGGGCCTCGAAGCGCGCGGTCATGTCCTCGCGTCCGGCGAAGAAGGAGCGGCACAGGGCGGGAGAGGAACCGAACAGGTAGAGGATCAGCCAGCCGTGGCGGTGTACGTTGCGGATCAGGCGGAAATACTGATCGGCGATATAGGCCTGGAGCGTCTGGCGATCCCCCTCCAGTTCCTGCAGCACGGGCCACAAGGCCTCGTTGACCGAATAGTTGAAGTGAATTCCCGCGATGGCCTGCATGGCGCGGCCGTATCGCCAGGCCAGGCCGCGGCGGTAGACATGCTTCATGCGCCCGATATTGGAATTGCCGTAGGTGGCGATGGGAATGCTGGCGTCGCCTTCGATCTCGCAGGGCATGGAGGTGGCCAGGAGCAGTTCGTCGCCCAGATGCTGGTAGACATAACGGTGCAGGTCCTCGAGAAAGCCGAGGGTTTCCGCAGGGTCCTGGAAAGGGGGCGTGATCAGTTCGATCAGCGCCTCGGAATAGTCCGTGGTGATATAGGGGTGGGTGAGGGCGGAGCCCAGGGATTCGGAGTGGGGCGTGGTGGCGATGGTGCCTTGTGGCGTGATCCTGAGGCTCTCCTTCTCCAGGCCTTTCAGTCCGCCTTTAAGTAAATGCTGCTGACCGGCCTGCGCCAGGCGGCGCAGCCGGGACTCGATGCTGGTGTTCAAGGCGTTACCGTCCTGGTCGGATGATCGGGGCGTGGGGGCGATTGGAATGGGCCGGGATTATATCAGACGCGGGCCGGCGCCTCGCGCGGTTCCATATTACCAGCTGAAGAGCACCCATTGCGGGATGTTCATGCCTTCCTCCACGGTGCCGCGGCGGTGATCCATGGTGCCGTCGCCATCGGTGTCCACCAGATAGTAGGCGGGACCAATTGCCGGCTTGATTTTGACCATGTAAAGCCGGTTATGGATGCGGTATTCCTCGATGGTGTCCTTGCCGCGCTTGATGATGGTGATGTCGGGCTCCATGGTTTCGCCGCTCTCCACCGGAGGCGGCATGTCGGGCACATCGGGCACGGGAGTCAGACCCCTGGGCGGCGCTTCCTCCACCGCATGGGCCAGGCCCCAGGCCAAAAGGAGTAATAGACTGAGATGACGGGCCATGGGATTACCTTCCAGGTCTCGGGTTTCGATACGCCATCATATTACACATCGCCCTTGCTTGTCCGTGGTAATCCGGTCCCACAAATGATGCGACTCACGGCTGTTGCGGACCGGATGCCGGGAGCCGTTCCACCAGCCTCGGGTAGTCGACCTTGCCGGTGGCGAGCAGGGGCAGTTCGGCCTGCGGCAAGACGGTTTTCGGCACATGCAGTTCGCCATAGCCTTCCCGCCGCGCTTGCTCCAGAAGTGCTCCCCGCTCGGCCTCGGCGCAGGTGGTGAACAGCAGTATCTGCTCGCCCTTGCGCGCATCGGGGATGGCGATGGCGGCATGCAGGTGTTCCGGCCACAGGCGCGCGGCCAGTTCCTCCACCGCGCCCAGCGACACCATTTCGCCGCCGATCTTGGCGAAGCGCTTGGCCCGGCCGAGGATGGTGAGGTAGCCCTCGGCATCGACCTCCGCGAGATCTCCGGTGTCGTGCCAGCCAGGACCAAAACACGAGGCGGGCGGGATCACCTGGCCCGGGTTCGCGGGAAACAAATAGCCCAGCATCACGTTCGGGCCCGACACATGCAGCCGCCCGCCGCGCGCGAATCCGGGCACAGGCTCGATGCGCCAGCGGATGCCGGGCAGCAGCCGGCCCACGCTGCCGGGACGGCAATGCATGGGCGTGTTGACCGCCAGGGCCGGACTGGTCTCGGTGACGCCGTAGCCCTCCAGGACGCGCAGGCCGAACTTGTCGGACCACAGCCGGCGCGTTTCGGCCTGGAGCTTTTCGGCGCCGGCGAACACGTAGCGCACGCTATAGAAATCGTAGGGATGGGCGCTGCGGGCATAGGCGGCAAGAAAGGTGTTGGTGCCGAACAGCACCGTGGCATTGATGTCGTAGGCGATTTCCGGGATCTGCCGGTAGTGTAGGGGAGTGGGGTAGAGGAAATTGCGCATGCCCGCCAACAGGGGCAGTAGGGTGCCGGCGGTGAAGCCGAAGGAATGGAACAAGGGCAGCACGTTGAGGATGCGGTCCTGGGCGTTGAAATCCAGCTTGGCGCAGATCTGGCTGCAGTTGGCCAGCAGGTTGGCGTGGGACAGCGCCACGCCCTTCGGCGCGCCTTCGGAGCCTGAGGTGAACAGGATGAGCGCGCAGGCATCGGGGTCGCCGGACGGCTGACCCAGGCGGCGGGCATGCAGTCCCTGCAGCCAGAAACCCAGCTTGCGGGTCAAGCCAGCGCCCGCGGCGAGATCTTCCAGATAGACGGTGCGCCGTTCCGCCGCCAGTTCCTGCGCCTGTTCCTCCAGCTTGGCCAGCGCCAGGAAGCGCCTCGAACTGACGATGGTCCTGGCGTCCGCGCACTGGCAGGCCAGGCGCATGTTGCGCACGCCGGCGCTGTAGTTGAGCAGGGCCGGCACGCGGCCTGTGCGTTGCAGGCCCAGCACGCTCGCGACCGTGGCGATTCCGCTGGGTAGCAGCAAGGCGATGGTTTCCCCCGGCTTACTGACATCGGCGAGCAGGTCGCCGAGGGCGATGGCGCGGGTGATGAGTTGGTCGTAGCTGACAGGTTTGCGCTGCAGGTCTTCCAGGACGATGCGGCGCCCGCCGTGGGTGCGGCGCGATTCCACCAGGGCCTGGAACAGGGTGCGCCGGTGGTTTTCCGTGGCGAACACCATCTCGCTCATGATGTCCTCGAGCCAGGTGCCCAGCCGCCGGCGGCGTTCGTCCCCGCTGATATCCAGAGGAATTTCAGCCGTCTGCGGCGGCAGTATGTTGAGGCTGATGGCGGGGAACCAGCGGATGGGCACGATGCCGCGCAGCCGCGAGAACGGCGTGAACTGGGCGCCATCGATGCGGACGGGGAGGATGCGGGCCCCGGCGTGATCGGCCACCATGCCGGCGCCGTCGTAGATCTTCATCAGCGCGCCGGTGACGGTAATGCGCCCTTCCGGAAACACCACCGCCTTGTTGCCCTGACGGATGTGCCGTGTCAGCGCCTTCAGCGACATGGCTTGGGTCGGGTCCATGGGGAATACCCGCGCCAGCCGCAGCGCCGGCTTGACCCACCACTGCGCCGCGATGTGCGTGTTGATGGCGAAGGTGACGTCCTCGGGCAGAAAAGCCCACAGCAGCACGGGATCGAGAAACGAGGCGTGGTTGGCGACGATGAGCACCTTGTCGCCCGCCGCGCGGATGTGCTCGGTGCCGGTTACCTTGACTCTGTACATGCGCGCAAGCAACCAGCGCACCATTGTTCTGATCATGCTCACCTCCGGGGCGGCTAGTCTAGCGCAGCCGGATTACAGCATCGAGAAACGGTGTCGTGCGGCGTGAGCACCAAACAATTGACCTGGTCGGCCGAAACAGGGTCGAATGCGTTTGAAATGGGAGTGCGCTCGTCCGGCACGGTCAGAGCGGCTCCCGCTGGTGAGGCGGATACGTGAAAATCCCAAAATCCTTATGCGCCGGCTTCTGGTGGGCCGGCATCGTGCTCGCAGCCGCACTGGCCGCAGGCTGCTCGCCGCTGGTCAATCCACCCGGACAAGCAGTGAGCCCGGCGCAGCTGAAACGCTCCCACTTCGTCACCGCCGATCGGGTCGTCCTGCCCGTGCGCAGTTGGGTGCCCGCTGACGGCCAGGTGCAAAGCGTCATCGTGGCGCTGCACGGCTTCAACGACTACAGCAAATTCTTCTCCATGCCCGCGGCCTATCTCAGCGCACAGGGGGTGGCCTGTTACGCCTATGACCAGCGCGGCTTCGGCAATGCGCCGGGGCGCGGCCTGTGGTCCGGCATCGAGGCCTACACCCGCGATCTCGCCGAGTTCACCGACGCGGTACGGCAGCGACATCCGGGGGTTCCGGTCTACATCCTGGGGGAGAGCATGGGCGGCGCGGTGGCCATCGTCGCCATGACCGGAGCCAATGCGCCCCCTGCGGACGGGCTGATCCTGTCAGCGCCGGCGGTATGGAGCCGCGACACCATGCCCTGGTATCAGCGCCTGTTGCTCGGCGCGGGGGCGCGCACCGTGCCCTGGATGGAACTGACCGGCGAGGGCCTGGGCATCCTGCCTTCCGACAACATCGAGATGCTCAGGGCCTTGGGCCGCGATCCCCTGGTGATCAAGGGCACACGCATCGACGCCATGTATGGCCTGGTGGACCTGATGGATGCGGCCATGGAGCAGTCCGCACGTTTGCGTCCGGATACCCTGGTGCTTTACGGCGACCGCGACCAGGTGGTGCCCAAGGAGCCGGTGTACCGGATGTTGCGCAGCCTTCCCAAGGAAGCGCCGGTGCGGACCGCCTTCTATGCGCAGGGATATCACATGTTGCTGCGCGACCTGCATGCGGAAGCTGCCTGGCGCGATATCGCTGCCTGGCTCCGCGACCGCAAGGCGCCGTTGCCTTCGGGCGCGGACCGTCACATCCCACCGGCGCTGCGCGATGCCCTGCCGCTCACGGCCCACGCCCAGCCGGTCGTGGGCGCAGTGGACGACGGGCGCCACGGTATCGACGAAACTCCCGTCCCGGCGGTGTTCTGAGCGCGGAATGACGGAGGCTCTATACTCTGCGATGAAGCAATTGCACCCACTGCCAAGAAAGGCGCTCCCATGAAACCCGAAGACCTCCTCCAAAGCGACATCAAGCTGTTCTCCATGCCGACCATCGTCACTGAGCTCAATCTGATGGTCTCCACCGGTTCATCGCGCGAAATAGGCCATCTCATCGCCACCGACGCGGGGCTGACGGCGCGACTGCTGCGAGTGGCCAACAGCGGCTTCTACGCCAGCACCAAGGAGATCACCACCCTGGACCAGGCGGTAACCATGGTGGGGACTCGCCAGCTGGTCAACCTGGTGATGGCGACGGTGGCAGTCAACCGGTTTGCGTCCATCCGTCAGGACCTGATCGACATGGAGACCTTCTGGCAAAGCTCGGTAATCATGAGCGTCGCCGCCGACATGCTCGCGGAAGCCGCGCATTCCCGCGAGCGCGGCCCCTTGTTCCTGGCCGGGCTGCTGCACGACCTGGGTTCGCTGATCCTGTATTCCAAGGAGCCGGAGAAGTCTCAGGCGATCCTGCTCGAGGCCGAGGGGGTGAGGGCGCGACTGCCCGAACTGCAGCGGCGGGAGTTCGGTTTCACCTATGCTGACCTGGGCGCGGCCCTGGCCCGGCTGTGGAAGTTGCCTGAAACCGTGGAGTTGCTGCTGCGCCTGCAGTTGATGCCGCTCGATTCGGACGAGCACAGCCCCGAGAGCCGCCTCATGCGTCTGGCGGGCCTGGTCACCACCGGGCTGGTCGATGGCCAGGCGGTGGAGGACGTCTGCGCCGCAGCCGAACTGGAGGGCCAGGGCGCGTGCCCGTTGCCGGCGGAAGCCATCGCCCATGTGATGGACAATGTCCAGGAGCGGGCGACGCAGCTTTACGGCAGTCTGATCTGAAAAGTTTCTCGGAATTCTTTCAGGATTTCTTCAAGGCCTTGGCCCAGGCATCGGCCATGGCCCCCTGGGGTTGCGGAGCCGCCTGGGGTCGCCGCTCGCGGCCGGGAGACGGCCGGTTCGCGCCGCGATCCGGCTTGCCGCTGGGTTGACCAGCGTCGCGTCCGGGCTCGGCGTCCTTGCGCATGCTCAGGGAGATGCGCTGGCGCTGCACATCCACTTCCAGCACCTTGACCCGGACCATGTCGCCGGTTTTTACCACCTCACGGGGATCTTTGACGAAGCGGTCGGCGAGATGGGAGATGTGCACCAGCCCGTCCTGATGCACGCCGATATCCACGAACGCGCCGAAGTTGGCCACATTGGTCACCACGCCCTCCAGCACCATGCCGGGCTTGAGATCGGTGATCTTCTCCACCCCTTCCATGAACTTGACGCTCTTGAACTCCGGGCGCGGGTCGCGACCGGGCTTCTCCAGCTCCTTGAGGATGTCCGTGACCGTGGGCAGGCCGAAGCGCTCGTCCACGTAGGTTTCGGCGTTGACGCCGCGCAGGAAGGCGGCATTGCCGATCAGCTCGCGGATGTCCTTGCCGGTCTGGGCGATGATCCGGTTCACCACCGGGTAGGCTTCCGGGTGCACCGCCGAGGCGTCCAATGGGTTCTTGCCCTGCATGATGCGCAAAAAGCCGGCCGCCTGCTCGAAGGTCTTCTCGCCCAGGCGTGAAACCTTTTTCAATTCCTCGCGGCTGCCGAAGGGCCCGTTCTGGTCGCGGTAGGCGACGATGTTCTGGCCGATGCTCTGGGACAGGCCCGACACATAACGCAGCAAGGAGGCCGAGGCGGTGTTCACGTCCACGCCCACCGCGTTCACGCAGTCTTCCACCACCGCGTCCAGGCTGCGCGCCAGCTGCGACTGGTTGACGTCGTGCTGGTACTGGCCGACGCCGATGGACTTGGGATCGATCTTGACCAGCTCCGCCAAGGGGTCCTGCAAGCGACGGGCGATGGAGACGGCGCCGCGCAGGGAGACGTCCAGCTCCGGGAATTCCTTTGCCGCCAGCTCCGATGCGGAGTACACCGAGGCGCCTGCTTCCGACACCGTGATCTTGGTGAAGCTCAGCTCCGGGTGGCGCTTCATCAGGTCGGCCACCAACTGGTCAGTCTCCCGGGAGGCGGTGCCATTGCCGATGCTCACCAGTTGTACGCCATGCTGCTGGATGAGGTGGGCCAGCACGGCGATGGACTGGTCCCACTGATTCTTGGGCGCATGGGGGTAGATGGTGGCGGTCTCCAGCAGCTTGCCGGTGGCGTCCACCACCGCCACCTTGCAGCCGGTGCGGATGCCGGGGTCGAGCCCTAGGGTGGCTTTTGGCCCTGCCGGCGCCGCCAGCAGCAGGTCCTTGAGGTTGCTGGCGAAGACGCGGATGGCTTCTTCCTCGGCGGCTTCCCGCAGGCGCTGCTTCAGGTCCAGGTCGATGCGGGTGAGGATCTTCACTTTCCAGGCAAAATGCACCGCGTCCAGCAGCCAGCGGTCCGCCGCGCGGCCTTGGTCGGCAATCCCGAATGCGCGTGCCACCAGGCCTTCGCAAGTGGCATGGCTTAGGTCCTCGTCCTTGCCGACTTTCAACTGCAGGTTGAGGATATCCTCGTTGCGGCCGCGGAACAGGGCCAGGGCCCGGTGGGAGGGAATCTTGACGAGGGGTTCCTCGAATTCGAAGTAATCGCGGAACTTAGCGCCTTCGGTCTCCTTGCCTTCCACGACCCGCGAAGCCAGCAGGCCCTCGTTCCAGACCTTCTCGCGCAATTCGGCGAGCAGGGCCGCATCCTCGGCGAAGCGCTCCATGAGGATCTGGCGTGCGCCTTCGAGGGCCGCATCGGCATCCGCCACCCCCTTGGCCTCGTCCACGTAGGCCAGAGCTTCTCCCTTCGGGTTCAGCCGCGGGTCGGCCAGGAGCTTGTCGGCCAGCGGCTCCAGCCCCGCCTCGCGGGCGATCTGGGCCTTGGTGCGGCGTTTGGGCTTGTAGGGCAGGTACAGGTCTTCCAGCAGGGTCTTGCTGTCCGCCGCCAGGATCGATTGCTCCAGTTCCGGGGTCAGCTTGCCCTGCTCGCGAATGCTGGCCAGGATGGCGTCACGGCGCTCGTTGAGCTCGCGCAAATAAATTAGCCGGGTTTCCAACTGGCGCAACTGGGTGTCGTCCAGTCCCTCGGTGGCTTCCTTGCGGTAGCGGGCGATAAAAGGCACGCTGGCCCCTTCGTCCAGCAGGGCCACGGCCGCCCGCACCTGTCTTTCCCGGCACCCCAGCTCCTCAGCGAGTCGCGCGATCACATCCATCAAAAAACACCTTGTCTGGTTGGTATTGGCGCTATAGTTTAACCGCATTCGGCCTTGGGCCGGGCAGCGGTGCGGGCGCCGCGTTTAAATCCGGGCCTTGGGTTCCGGCGGGTTCAAAGATTTCTGGAAAGCGGGCATGAGCATCAATACCCGGCGTCTGGCTCTGGCCATCGCCAATGCAGTGGACCTGGTGGGGGTGGACGACACTGCTCACGGCAAGCGGGTCGGCATCATGGCACGGGAGTGCGCGAGCGTCCTGGGTTTTCCCCAGGCGGTGTGCGACCGTCTCTTCGAGGCGGGCCTGATCCATGACTGCGGCGTGTCTTCCACCCAAGTGCACCGCATTTTGGTGACCGAGCTGGATTGGGAGGGCGCGCAGGCCCATTGCGATCTGGGCGCCAGGCTGGTGGCGGGATTCGGGCCCATGGCGGACCTGGCGCCTATCGTGCAGTTCCACCACACCCATTGGAACGAGTTGCCGGATTCCCTGGACCCGACGCTCGCCCTGCATGCCAACCTCATCTACCTCGTGGATCGCGTCGACATGCTGGCGGCTGCCTATCTTCGGGGTAATCAGCAACTGTTGCACGCGGAGGAGATTCGCTCGCGCATTGCGTCTTTCTCTGGCACTTTCTTTGCACCAGAGTTGGTGGATTCCTTCCTCGAGACATCTTTCCCGGAAGCCTTCTGGATGCTGCTGGCCCCGGACAACATCAGCCAGTATGTCAATGAAATGGGGGATGAGGACGGTCTTGAGATCATCGATCTGAACCAACTGAGGCAGTTTGCCGCCATCATCGCCCACATCGTCGATGCCAAGTCGCATTTCACCGTGGAGCATTCCGAGGGGGTGGCCCGATTGTCGCGCTACCTGGCGGAGTGTCTCGGGCTGAGCGCGGAGTGCTGTGACAAGATCGAGATTGCGGGGCTGATGCACGATATCGGCAAACTGCAGATTCCCGACGAGATTCTGGAGAAGCCGGATATCCTGAGCCCCTCCGAGCGCACCCTGATGAAAAGCCACAGCTTCGTCACCCTGCAGATCCTGAAGCAGATCGACGGCATGGACGACATCGCGCAATGGGCTTCCTACCACCACGAATCCATCAACGGCACCGGCTATCCCTTTCACCTGGAGGGCGATGAATTATCCATCGAGGCCCGCATCATACGCGTCGCCGACATCTACCAGGCCATGGCCCAGCTCCGTCCCTACCGGCTGGCGCCGACCGCGCCCGATGTCATCCTGGGCGTCCTACGGTCCATGGTGCGCGATGGGCATATCGATGGCCGCGTGGTCGATCTGGTGGCGGAGAACCTGGCCTATTGCCATGGCCTCGCCGTGGCGGCGCCATCGACCTGAACACGGCCTAATGCGGCGATCAGAAATAGCGCATCAGGCTGAAGCCGACTTCGCTGGCGGAGCGGTCTTGCCCCTGTTCGCGGCTGAGGCTGAAGGACAGCGCCAGATCGCGTCCCAGGTTTATGGCATGGCGCAGGGATAGCTTGCCGCCGCAGTAGGCGCTCCCGATCAGGTAGCAATCCAGTTCGAAAGCCGCCATCCCCTGACCACCCAGACCGCGATAGAGCCAGCCGGCCCGGGGCCCCAAGCCGATCTGCGCCCCGCTTTCCAATCCGCCACCCGCGTCCAGCCGGGCGCCAGCCATGGCATAGGCAATCCCGCCCGCAAGAGGGTAGGACCAGCCCACCTCGCCGCTCAGGCTGCCCAGCAAGGGACGGCTGTCTCGCATCAGCCTGCGATAGGCGCCCAAACCGATGGACCAGGACAGCGGCTGGATGAATTCGCTGCGCGGGCTGAGGGAGCGGATGTTCACCGCGTCCAGACGCTCCAGTTGCAGACGGTTGTCCTCGTAATAGCGCAGGCTCCCGTCCAGCAGCGCGATCTGCGCGCCCGGCCGGTAGCCGGGCCAGGGATCGGTGAGTTCATGGTAGGCCGAGCGCAGGCGTATTTCGCCGTAGGCGCGATGATCGTAAAACCCCGCTCCCAGCCCGAAGGCAGCCGGTTTGTGGCCCTGATCGTCGCGCACGGCGGGGGCTTGCGGGGCCTTTAGTGGCGAGGCGGCGGCGATGCGGCTGCGCGCCCGCAGCAGGGCCAGGGAGGATTTGGCCGTGGCATCGCGCTCCAGTTTGTCATCCAGGGCGCGGAAGCGTTCCGACTCATAGGCGGTTTCCAGCACTGCCGCCTGCCGCATTGGCGCCAGCCGCGTCAGTTCAGTGTCGTCCGGGGATGTGTCGCCATGCTTCAGTCGCTTGGCGAGTCGACGCTCGGCGTTACCGAGTTGATCGGCGTGAGCGGTGAGCACGGTTGCGGCCGATGGCCGGTAGCGGGTGTCGGCCACCAGTTTGGCGGCGACGATGGCGCGCACGGTGTCGGCGGGGATTGCCCGCCAGGGGAACTCTGCACGCAGCCGAAGGCCGGTTCGGGCCACGTCCAGCAGAGCCAGGAGGCGGTACGAGCAATTCTCGCCGATGAAATAGTAGTCGAAGCGCACCGGCTGCAGTTCGAAGCTGTGGTCCACCAGTTGCGCCACTTCGGCCGGGCTCAGGTTGAGGCGGTATTCCCAGATGTCCCGGTTCTCGAAGTCCCGGTATTCCTTGATCTTGTCGTAATAGGGCCTGACCCCCAGGACGCCCGGATAGCCGCCGAACAGTCCGCGATAGGCATAGAACAGTTCGTTTTCGTCCACCGCCTCGGCGGCGTAATTGAGGGTGTAGGCGAGAAGCGCGCTGGAATCGGTCTGGCCCTCCCGATCCAAGCGCAGGAAGGTGTGGCCGAACATAGAGGAAGGGCTGTTGAGGTAGGCGGTGGGGAAGATCAGGCTGACCTCGTGCGCCTTCAGGGTACTCCGCCATTCGGCCAGGGCCTTGCAGCGGCGTTCGGGCAAGTCGAAGTGCAATCGCTGCTGCAGCCAGCGGGCCCGCGCAGGAAAGCGGCACTGCGGGTGCCGGTCGCCGCTCCCAGGGCTGAGCAGCGCTGCCAGCGTGGCGTTAAGTTCTGCCGCAGGGTCGGCCTTGCCTTGGGCGGCGAGGAAGAATCCGGGGTCGTCGGCGTCGCTAGCGTAACCAGCGCCCAGCCAGTTGCGACGGTAATGGCCCAAGGCCAGCCAGGCTTCGTCGTGGGCAAGGTCCAGGCGCTCGGCCCTTTCCTGCAAGGGTCGGGCTTCGGGCAAGGCCCCGGCTACGGTCGGAAGCAGCAGGCAGACGCACAGCAGCCAGCGTGCCGGGGCGCTCATGTGGCAGGGAACAGCCTGCGCCGCCATCGGGCGGCGCGCCGGTGAGAGGGGCGGAATCAGCCCGCGTACTTGGACAGGGCCGGATCGGCCTTGAGCAGGGCCTGCAGCGTATCCATGACCTGATCGCTGGTCACCGCCTCGTTGGGATAGAGCCTATCGAAATGGCTTTTGGCCAGCGCGTTGAAGGCGGGGCGGTCCGCCGCCGCGACCCCCATCACCTCGGACAGTCCGTCCAGGGTTTCGCCCTCGCCGCGTGCGATGTCCTCGGCCAGCTTGGTCATGTTGGCGCTGATGTAGACACGCCCGCCCTTGTAGCGGATGGGCTGGCTGGGGTCGCAACCCAGGGTGCCGGAAGACATGCCGAAGGTGGCATTGCCGAAGCTGCCATTGGTGGTCATGGCGAAGATGTGGGCGCCCACGCCGGAATTGCCGTCGAACAACAGGGAACCCCAGCCGCAGCCGCCGGCGCCATCGCCGCGGTTGGACGTGCTTTGCGGTGGCGCCGCGTTGACGAGCAAGGGGGCGGCCAGCATGAGACTGGCGAAAGCGAGTTTCTGCATTTTGTCTCTCCTTAGCGTATGTGTGAGCTGCTGTGGTTTAAATACCAGATTTGCCGGGAACAAGACAATCGGCGCATCTACCTCTCAGGCACCGGCCTTGGCGCGCAGGAAGTCGATGATCCCGGACAGGGGCACGTTCTCGCTCTGGGCGTCACGCCGACCCTTGTATTCCAGGGTGCCGGCGTCCAGGCCCTTGTCGCTGATGACCACGCGGTGGGGTATGCCAATGAGTTCCATGTCGGCGAACATGACGCCGGGACGGGCCTTGCGGTCGTCGAACAGCACGTCGAAGCCGGCTCCCCGCAGTTCCTGGTAGAGCTTCTCCGCCGCTTGTTGCAGACGCTCCGAGGTGTGCATGTTCATGGGCAACAGGGCAACCTGGAAGGGGGCGAGCGCCTCGGGCCAGATGATGCCGCGCTCGTCGTGGTTCTGCTCGATGGCGGAGGCCACCACGCGGGAGACGCCGATGCCGTAGCAGCCCATGATCATCACCTGGTTCTGCCCCTGCTCATTGAGCACGGTGGCGTTCATGGCCTGGCTGTACTTGGTGCCCAACTGGAAGATATGACCCACCTCGATGCCGCGGGCGATGCGGAGTGTGCCGATGCCGTCTGGGCTGGGGTCGCCGTCGACTACGTTGCGGATGTCCGCAACGACGGCGGGCGCGGGCAGGTCGCGTCCCCAGTTGACGCCGGTCAGGTGGTAGCCGTCCTCGTTGGCGCCGCACACGAAGTTCACCAGGGCTGCGGCGCTGCGGTCGGCGATGACCGGAATGCGCAGGCCCAGCGGCCCCAGCGAGCCCGGCCCGCAGCCTGCGGCCTCGCGCACTTCGGCCTCGCTGGCGAAGCGCAGCGGGCTGGCCACCGCCTCCAGCTTGGCGGCCTTGATGGCGTTGAGTTCATGGTCGCCGCGCAGCAGCAAGGCCACTACGCCGCCTTCGCTGCCCGCCACCAGCAGGGTCTTGAGGACGCGCTGCGGCTCCAGCTTGAGAAAGGCGCTGACTTCCTCGATGCTGTGCTGGCCGGGCGTGGCCACCTTGCTCATCGCGGCCGGCGCCTCGGAGGGCGCTGCCAGGGTCAGGGCCTCGGCCTGCTCCACATTGGCGGCATAGCTGCTCTCGTTGGAGAAGGCGATGGCGTCCTCGCCGGAGTCCGCCAGCACGTGGAATTCATGGGAGTGGCTGCCGCCGATGGCGCCGGTGTCGGCCAGTACCGGGCGGAACTTCAGCCCGAGGCGGGTAAATATCTCGCTGTAGGCGGCATACATGGCATCGTAAGTTTGCTGCAGCGAGCCCTGGTCGAGATGGAAGGAATAGCCGTCCTTCATCAGGAACTCGCGGGCGCGCATGACGCCGAAGCGCGGCCGGATCTCGTCGCGGAACTTGGTCTGGATCTGGTAGTAGTTGACCGGCAGTTGTTTATAACTTTTGATCTCGCCGCGGGCCAGTTCGGTGATGATCTCCTCGTGGGTGGGGCCCAGGCAGAACTCGCGCTCGTGGCGGTCCTTCAGGCGGCACAGTTCAGGGCCGTATTGCTCCCAGCGACCGGATTCCTGCCACAGTTCGGCGGGTTGCACCACCGGCATGGACACCTCGAGCGCGCCGGCACGGTCCATTTCCTCGCGCACCACGCGCTCCACCTTGCGCAGCACCCGAAGGCCCAGGGGCAGCCAGGTATACAGGCCAGCCGCCAGCTTGCGGATCAGGCCAGCCCGCAACATGAGCTGATGACTGACGACCTCGGCGTCGGCGGGTGTCTCCTTGAGAGTGTTCAGGGGAAATTGGCTGGTGCGCATGGATGCCCTTTCGGCGTATGTGTGAATGTTGGCGTATCATTCTACCTGCTGCCGGTGTCCCGGTCAGCCCGAGGCAGCTCACGCCGCCGCAGTGTGGCCCAGCAGAGGGAGAAAAGGATGAAGCGAGCATCGCCGATGGCGTCAGCGGAAGATGGCCCTGGGGATCTGGTGCTGAGCAGCGCCGAAAAGGCCCAGGTTGCTCAAGTGGCCCGCGAACTGGCGGCGCTGATGGAACTGCCGGACGATCCCAGGATCCTGACGGCGGCTTACGACATACTGCGCTTGTTCGTCGTGGATGGCCACATGCCGGTGCCGGTGGCGATCGATACCATGAGCCGCAGTCTCAGGTTGACGCTGGAGCGATTGGCGCAGCAGGAGTCGCAGCACTGAAATCCTGCGCCGACATTATTCCCACGTTCCCGCACCCTGAACCATGAGCCTGTCCAATACACACCGCCCGCCCTTCTACCGACATCTGTATTTCCAGGTGATCGCCGGCGTGCTGCTGGGCATCGCCACCGGCTGGCTCTATCCGCAGTTGGGGGAGCAGTTGAAGCCCCTGGGCGACGGTTTCATCAAGCTCATCAAGATGCTCATCGCGCCCATCATCTTCACCACCATCGCCCTCGGCATCGCCCACATGGGCGATATGCGCAGGGTCGGCCGGGTCGGCTTGAAGGCGCTGATATATTTCGAGTTGGTGACCAGTCTGGCCCTGGTCATCGGTCTGGTGGTGGTGAACGTGCTCAAACCCGGCGCCGGCATCGGGGCCGATGTCAGGACCCTGGATGCGACCTCCGTGGCCGCCTATGCCGAGGGCGCGAAACACCTGAGCGCGGTGGATTTCGTCCTCAACATCATCCCGGACAGCGCCGTGGGCGCCTTCGCCAAGGGCGAGATCCTGCAGGTGTTGCTGTTCTCGGTGCTGTTCGGCTGGGCCCTGGGTGCACAGGGAGAGAAGGGGCGCGCCGTCACGGAACTGCTGGAGCGGATCTCCGCCACCCTGTTCGCGATGATCAACATGGTCATGCGGCTTGCCCCTCTCGGGGCCTTCGGCGCCATGGCCTTCACCATCGGCAAATACGGCATCGACACGCTGTTGTCCCTGGGCAAGCTGATGCTCAGCGTCTACCTCACCTGCGGCCTGTTCGTGACCCTGGTGCTGGGCCTGATCGCCCGCCTCAGCGGCTTCAGCCTGTGGCGGCTGATCCGCCACATCGGCGAGGAAATCCTGCTGGTCTTGGGTACCTCGTCCTCGGAATCGGCCCTGCCGCGCTTGATGGAAAAACTGGAGGCCTTCGGCTGCTCGCGCACCGTCGTCGGCCTGGTGGTGCCGACCGGCTATTCCTTCAACCTGGACGGCACGTCCATCTACCTCACCATGGCCGCGGTATTCATCGCCCAGGCCACCGATACCGAGCTGACCCTCTGGCATCAGTTGACCATCCTCGCGGTGCTGCTGCTGACCTCCAAGGGGGCGGCCGGCGTCACCGGCAGCGGCTTCATCACCCTGGCGGCGACCCTCTCGTCCGTGGACGTGCTGCCCGTGGCGGGGCTCGCCTTATTACTCGGCGTTGACCGCTTCATGTCCGAGGCGCGCGCCATCACCAACCTGATCGGCAATGCGGTGGCCACGGTCGTGGTAGCCAAGTGGGAGAAGTCCTTTCGCACACCAGTCGCGAGCGAAGACGGTGGAGCGTAGCCACGAGGCGACGCCGTGCGGTGCGCGAAGCGCTTTCATGGTGCATATAAACGATGGGCGGTGGTTGAATTAAACCACTGGTGGCGGTTAGGGACAGGCCTTGATGGCGCGGGTCGCGGGGTTTCGCGGCTCTGGGAGCCCGGAGCCGAATGGCACGGTTGCTGTATGGGGTGATGACAGTCTCTCAGCGCGACCCTCTCTGCACCATGAGCAATTCACGATCAAACACAGCCCTCTCGTTGCCGGCAAGCGGCCTGGCCGGATTGCGCGATAACTGGCGCAACGACGCCATGTCGGGTTTTCTGGTGTTCCTCATTGCCTTGCCCTTGTGCTTAGGTATAGCCATGGCTTCGGGCTTTCCGCCCATGGCCGGCATCATTAGCGCCATGATTGGCGGCTTGGTGGTCTCGCGCCTCAGCGGCTCCTACGTGACCATCAATGGACCCGCCGCGGGCCTGATCGTGGTGATCCTGGATGCGGTTCAGGAGATGGGGCAGGGCGACGCCATGGCAGGTTACCGCTACACCTTGGCTGCCATCGTCGTGGCCAGCCTGCTGCAGATCGCCATGGGTTTGCTCAAGGCAGGCCGGCTCAGCGCCTTCTTTCCCTCCTCCGTTGTGCATGGCATGCTGGCCGCCATCGGCATCATCATCATGGCCAAGCAGATCCACACCCTGCTCGGCGTCAAGCCCGATGCGCCCACCCTGCTGCAGACCATCGGCAAGATCCCCGCAAGTTTCATCGACCTCAACCCCGAGGTGGCCGTGATCGGCGGTCTGGGCGTGGCCATACTCGTCGTCTGGTCGTTCATCCGCAACCGCTATCTCAAGATGATTCCGGCGCCCATCCTGGTGGTGCTGCTGGGTGTGGGGCTGGGCCAGTACTTCGATCTGGATCACGAGCATATCTATATGTTCCTGCCCGACGATCCGCACCTGCCACATCATGAATTCACGGTGGGGCCCAAGTTTCTGGTGGCGATTCCCGACAACTTCCTGGCGGGTTTCTATTTCCCGGATTTTTCGATGATGGGCACGCTGCTATTCTGGGAAAACGTGATCACCATCTGCCTGGTGGGCAGCCTGGAGAGCTTGCTGAGCGCCGCGGCGGTGGACAAGCTGGACCCCTACAAGCGCTATTCCGATCTCAACCGCGACATTACGGCGGTCGGTGTCGGCAACTTCCTGAGCGGCATGGTCGGTGGCCTGCCGATGATTGCCGAGATCGTGCGCAGTTCGGCCAATATCAACAACGGCGCCCGCACCGGTTGGGCCAATTTTTTCCACGGGGGATTCCTGCTGTTGTTCGTGGGCCTGTTTCCCAATCTGATCCACGAGATTCCTCTTTCCGCGCTAGCCGCCTTGCTGGTCTTTACGGGGTTCAAGCTGGCGTCGCCCCGGGAGTTTCTCAAGATGCAAGCCATCGGCTGGGGCCAGTTCGTCGTGTTCATCATCACCATCGGCGGCGTGCTGGCGACCGATCTGCTGATCGGTGTCGCCATCGGCATGGTGGCTGAATTTCTGGTGCACGTGCTGCGCAGCGTCAACTGGTCGGAGGTGCTCAGGCTGTATTTTCGCGTCGACGACCTCGGCAACGGCGTTTATCGCATCTCGGTGGACGGGGCCGCCTTCTTCGCCAACTTCCTGTCGCTCAAAAGCGAACTGGCCGCTCTGCCGGAGCGCAAGAAACTGATCTTTGATCTGTCGGAAGCGGAAACCATCGACCACACGGTGATGGAGTTCATCCATCATTACTGCGAAGACTACCGGCGCCGCGGCGGTCAGTGCGAGATTCATGGCTTGCATCGGCACAAGGCGTCTTCGCAGCACCCCTTGGCGGCGCGGCGCCGGGTTCAGGACCGAGACAACGATGCAGACGGCGACCAGCAATTTTCCCGGATCTGATGCCTGCACAGTGATCGCGCCCGTCTGGGTCTGAGGTCATTCTCTCGCGCTTATTGAAGCGGAGCGCCACCGCACCGGTATAATCGGAGCATGGTTCTCGCGAAGCCCGCCCTCAAGACAGTGCTTGATCGTCCCGCCCAATTGCGCGGGCTCGCGATGCTGGCCCTGCTTGGACTGGTGCTGGCCATCCTGGTGGGAATGATCTGGCGAAACCTGTCGCGGCTCGATACCATACAGGCTTATGTGAGCTATTCCCATTTGGTGCAGGACGCGGGACTCGGACTGCAGCAAGTTCTGGTGGATACGTTTTCCGGCATTCACCCTGGACCGCGGCGGCTGCAGGAGCAGTCCGAGAAGATTCGCAAGTTGATCCGTGAAGATGCACATCTGGATCAGGATACGCCGGCGCGCCTGGGTGTGGTCGATTCGGCTTTGCGGGAGGCGGGCGGTGGCAGCTTGGCCGATGCGCGGAGCCAACTGTCGGATGCGGTCAAGGTCATGCACCTGATCCTGAGCGCGGAGACCGACCAGCGCGAGAGGGTGCTGGAGGAAATCAGCCGCGACACCCTGGCGGAACTGGAACTGGCCACCGGAACGCTCACCGTGATACTGGTGACCGCGTGGATCTTCCTGCGGCGACGCATACTTGCCCCGCTCAACGATCTGAGACATTTGCTGTCGAACCTGGCGCAGGAGGATTTCGTGCCCATGGACACCAAAGGCCTCGATCCCTTGCTGGTGCCCGTGTTCGACAGTTACAACCTGATGGTCCGCAACCTGGGTGAGTTGGAGGAAGCCAAGCGCATGTATGCCTTGTCCCTGGAAGCGGAGGTAAGGTCTGCGACCCAGGCCCTGCTGGAACAGCAGCGCAGCCTGGCGCGGGCCGAACGACTGGCGGCCATTGGCGAACTGGCGGCGGCGGTGGCCCATGAACTGCGCAACCCGCTTGCGGGAATCCAGATGAGTTGCCAGAACCTGCGCAACGAAATCCGCGACCCCGATCAGGCGGAGCGGTTGGATCTCATCGGCGCCGAATTGAAGCGCATGGCGCGCCTGCTCAACAACCTGCTTGAGCAGGGCAGGCAGTCGCCTTTGCCAGCCTGCGAATTCAACTTGGCGGAACTGGTGCGGGAACTCCTGGCGCTCACGCGGTATCAGGTGCCGGCGGAGATCATGCTGGAGCAGGATATCCCCGCCGATCTGGAGTGCTATCTGCCGGAGAGCAACCTGCGCCAGATACTCTTGAACCTGGTGCTGAATGCGGCCCAGGCCCTGGTGGGCAACCCAGGCACAATCCGCCTGGTGGCGCAGCGAGAAGAGGATAAAGTGCTCTTGGAAGTGATCGACGATGGGCCTGGGTTCAGCCCAGAAATTCTCGCGAAGGGGATTCGCCTGTTCGGTACCGGCCGGGTGCGTGGCACAGGCCTGGGCTTGGCCATCGTGCAGCGTTTCGTGCGTGAACTGGGCGGGCAGATCCGCCTTTCCAATCAGACGCCTCATGGCGCCTGCGTCAGTATCACCTTGCCGCTTCGGAGCAGTCAGCCATGAGTCACGGTGGCCTGTTGATCATCGAGGATGAAGCCCTGCTCGGGGCGGAAATCAGCCGCCACTATCGCAAGGAGGGCTGGGAGGTGGAATGGGCCGTTAATCTGGCCGAGGCGCGCCGCTGCCTCCTGGAAAGGCAGTTCGATCCGTTGCTGGTGCTCACCGACATGAACCTGCCCGACGGCAATGCGCTGGATCTCATGGAGGAGGTGCGCGGACGCCAGGCTTATGCGGAGTGGATATTTCTCACAGGCTACGGCGGTGTGGCCGATTCGGTGCGGGCCTTGCGCCTGGGCGCCTACGATTTTCTGGAAAAGCCCTGCGATCTGGAAAGGCTGGGGCTGGTGGTGGCCAGCGCCACGCGGAGCGCCAACGCCCAGCGCCGCTTGCTGGATCAGGCTCAGCAGCGTCACCGGCGCTACTCGCCGGAAGCCTATGTGGGGCACAGCGAGGCCGCCCGGCAAGTGCGCGAACTGCTGGGCAAGCTGACCCGGGTGCCATTCAGCGCACTCCTGGTCGGTGGCGAGACGGGGACCGGCAAGGGTTTGGTAACCCGTATCCTTCACTATGCGGGCAGCCGTGCGGCAAACCCGTTGGTGGAACTGAACTGTGCCGCCCTGCCGCGGGAACTGCTGGAGTCCGAATTGTTCGGACATGAGGCGGGCGCCTTCACAGGAGCTACCACGAGGCACCGCGGCCTGATTGAACAGGCGGATGGCGGTACGCTGTTCCTGGACGAGATCGGCGAGTTGCAACTGGATCTTCAGGCCAAGTTGCTCAAGGCCATCGAGGACCGCAAGATTCGCCGCCTGGGTGGGGAGCGGGAAATTTCGGTGGACGTGCAAGTGGTGGCCGCAAGCAACCGCGATCTGGAGGAAATGGCCAGGAACCGCGAGTTCCGGAGTGATCTGTACCACCGCTTGAGCGTGTTCCGGCTCAATCTGCCGCCCCTGCGCGAGTCCAAGGAGGACCTGAGCGAACTGGTGCCGTTATTCGTGGCCGAGTTCAATGCCAAATCGGGGCGCCAGGTGCGGACCATTCCTGACGAGGCATGGAAGCAGCTGCGGGCCCATGACTGGCCGGGTAACGTGCGTGAGCTGCGCAATGTGGTGGAGCGCTGCGTGCTTTTCTCGGAAGGTCCCGAGTTTCCCGCCCAGTGGCTGCAGTTGCCGGGTCAGGCTGGCGCGGCTCCGATGCGAGCCGCCTTGGCTGAGGGGGAAGACGGCTTGTTCATACCCCTGGATGGCAGCATGAACCTGGACGACATGGATTGCTTCATCATCCGCACCGCCCTGGAACGCAGCGGACACAATACCGTGGCCGCGGCACGGGCCTTGGGCACCACGCGCGAGACCCTGCGCTACCGTATTCGCAAATACGGGTTGGACGTGGCGACGCGCTAAAACCCGGTCTACGTGGCGGGCGGCGCTTGTGCAGATGCGCCGCCGTGTTCGCTCGTCGGGTTACTTCTTGATGTAAAGATCCGTGATCGAGCCTTCGATCATCTCCGCCGCAAACGCAAAGGTTTCCGACAGGGTGGGGTGCGGGTGGATGCTAAGGGCGACGTCTTCCACGTCCGCGCCCATTTCCAGGGCCAGTACCGCTTCGGCAATCAGTTCCCCCGCATTGGGGCCGACGATGCCCGCGCCCAGGATACGCTTGCTTTCCTTGTCGACGATCAGCTTGGTCAGGCCCTCGCGGCGGCCGATGCCGATGGCGCGGCCGCTGGCGGCCCAGGGGAAGGTGGCTTTTTCGATTTCGATGCCCTTGGCCTTGGCTTCCGTCTCGGTCAACCCCATCCAGGCCACCTCCGGGTCGGTGTAGGCGACCGAGGGAATGGTCAGGGCCTGGAAGGCGGAGTGCTCGCCGGCGATCACTTCGGCTGCCACCTTGCCCTCATGGGTGGCCTTGTGGGCCAGCATGGGATTGCCGACGATATCACCGATGGCGAAGATGTGGGGCACGTTGCTGCGTTGGCGGTTGTCCACGGGGATGAAGCCGGCTTCGTTCACGGCCAGGCTGGCGGCCTCGGCGTTGATGAGCTTGCCGTTGGGGCGGCGGCCCACCGCCACCAGCACCCGGTCGAAGAGTTCCGGCTCCGGGGCCCCTTCGCCCTCGAAGTGCACCAGCAGGCCTTCCGGCTTGGACTCGACCTTGGACACCTTGGTCTTCAGCATTATCTTCTCGTACTGCTTCTGCACGCGCTGGTGCAGCGGCTTCACCAAATCGGCGTCGCAGCCCGGGATCAACTGATCCATCAGTTCCACCACGCTGATTTTGGAGCCCAGGGCATGGTAGACATTGGCCATTTCCAGGCCGATGATGCCGCCGCCGATGACCAGCAGCTTGCCCGGTATGTCGGCTAGGGCCAGGGCGTCGGTGGAATCCATCAGGCGGGGGTCTTCATAGGGGAAGCCCGGAATCTTCACCGCCTTGGAGCCGGCGGCGACGATGGCGTGGTCGAAGGTGATGGTCTTGGTGCCCTCGGCGGTTTCCACTGTCAGGCTCTTGTCGCTGGCGAAGCGCCCCTCGCCGCTGACCACGGTCACCTTGCGCTGCTTGGCCAGGCCGGCCAGCCCCGTGGTGAGGGTCTTGACCACGCGGTCGCGCCAGTCGCGGATCTTGGCCAGGTCGAATTCCGGCTTGCCGAAGGCGACGCCGTAATGGCTCACTTCTTCCGCTTCATGGATCACCAGAGCCAGGTGCAGCAGGGCTTTCGACGGAATGCAGCCCACGTTCAGGCACACGCCGCCCAGTACCGGATAGCGTTCCACCAGCACCACCTGCTTGCCCAGGTCCGCGGCGCGGAAGGCGGCGGTATAGCCGCCGGGGCCGCCGCCCAGCACGAGGACTTCGGCGTGGAGTGGGGAGGATGCGCTGTCTGGGGTATTGCTCATGAGGCTAACCTTCTGGAAAGAGTAATTTGCTGGGTTTGACCGGTTTACAGGGGCCGCGCCGCGTCGGTTGCCGCGGGTTCCAAATCCTCGAACAGGTCGGCCGGGAACTCGTGCTTGGTTTCCTGTTGATCTTCCCAGGCCAGGTATTCCTCGGCGCTCATGGTCAGGCGTTCGGCGGTGCCCATGGGAGTCCTCCCGTCTGGGGCGGGCGGCGCTAGGCGCGCTCCGCCGTCACAGCAGAACCCGCCGCAAGTCCGTCAGCACCTGCGCCAGGAAGGCGGCGAAGCGCGCGGCCTGGGCGCCGTCGATGACGCGGTGGTCGAAGGACAGGGAGAGCGGCAGCATCAGGCGCGGCTCGAACTGTCCGCCCCGGTACACGGGCTGGGTCTTGGAGCGGGAAACACCCAGGATCGCCACCTCCGGCGCGTTGATGATGGGCGTGAAGCCGGTGGAGCCGATGCCGCCCAGGCTGGAGATGGTGAAGCTGCCGCCCTGCATTTCCTGGGACTTGAGCTTCTTGCCGCGGGCGCGCTCGCTGATTTCAGCCAGTTCCTGCGCCAGTTCGATCACGCCTTTGCGGTCCGCGTCGCGCACGACGGGTACCACCAGGCCGTCTGGCGTGTCCACGGCGACGCCGATGTGGTAGTACTGCTTGAGGACCAGTTCCTCGCCGTTGGCCGCCAGGGAAGCGTTGAAGGTCGGGAAGGCCTTGAGCGCGCCCACCACGGCCTTGATCAGGAAGGGCAGCAGGGTGACGCGTGCGCCTTTCTTCTCGGCTTCCGCCTTCAGGGAAACCCGGAAGGCTTCCAGTTCGGTGATATCGGCTTCCTCGTGCAGGGTCACATGGGGAATCGTCACCCAGTTGCGGTGCAGGTTGGCGGCCGACAGCTTGTTGATGCGCGACAGCGGGCGATGTTCGATGGGGCCGAACTGGGTGAAATCGATTTCCGGCGCTTCCGGCAGGGAAAGACCGATGCCGCCGCCAGCCGGGGCCTGCAAACGGGCCTTGACGTAGTTCTGCACGTCTTCCTTGAGGATGCGGCCCTTGGGACCGGTGCCCTTGATGCGCGCCACCTCGGCGCCCAGTTCGCGGGCGAAGCGGCGCACCGAGGGGCTGGCGTGGGGCTTGCCGCCCACGCTCTCTTCCACGGGCGGAGCGGCCAGGACGGCTGGCGCGGGTTTGGGGGGCGGCGAGGGCGGGGCGGGTTCGCTGGCCGCCGGGGCCGCGGGTGCCGGATCCGGCGCGGCGGGCGCTGGAGCGGCTGCCGCCGCGGGCGCGCCTTCCTCCAGGGTCAAAGTCAGGATTGGCGAGCCTTCGTTCACCTTGTCGCCCACCTTGACTGCCATGCTCTTCACCGTGCCCGTGAAGGGGCAGGGAATTTCCATGGCCGCCTTGTCACTCTCCAGGGTGATCAGCGAATCCTCGGCCTTGACCGCATCGCCCGGCGCAACCAGGACCTCGATGATCTGTATGTCCCGGAAATTACCGATATCCGGCACCGTGACGATCTTTTCCTCTGCCATATACGTAAGAGCTCCTCAAACAGTAACCGGGTTGGGTTTTTCCGGGTCGATGCCATAGCGCTCCATCGCTTCCTTGACCTTGGCCACGGGCAGCGTGCCCTCGTCGGCCAGGGCCTTGAGCGCGGTCAGCGCGATGTACTTGCGGTCCACCTCGAAGAAGTTGCGCAGGGCGGAGCGCCGGTCGCTGCGTCCGAAGCCGTCGGTGCCGAGGGTGACGAAAGGCTTGCTCAAGAAGGGCCGGATCTGGTCGGGCACCAGTTTCATGTAGTCGGTGGCCGCCACCACCGGGCCCTTCTCGCCGTCCAGGCACTGCGAGACATAGCTGGTTTTCGCGGGCTGATCCGGGTGCAGCAGGTTCCAGCGCTGCTGGTCCAGGCCATCGCGGCGCAGCTCGCTGTAGCTGGTGACGCTCCACACCGTGGCCTTGATGCCGAAATCCGCCTCCAGCAGATCCGCCGCTGCCAGGCTCTCCCTGAGGATGGCGCCGCTGCCCAGCAACTGAACCACAGCCTCCTTGCCCGCATCCTTGAGCTTGTACATGCCGCGCAGGATGCCGGGTACGGAACCCTCGGGCAGGTCCGGGTGGGCGTGGTTCTCGTTCATCACGGTGACGTAGTAGAAGACGTTCTCGCCTTCCTGGTACATGCGGCGCAGGCCGTCCTGCACGATTACCGCCAGTTCGTGGGCGAAGCCCGGGTCATAGGCCACGCAATTGGGGATGAAGGACATGGCCAGATGGCTGTGGCCGTCCTGATGTTGCAGGCCCTCGCCCGCCAGGGTGGTGCGTCCCGCCGTGCCGCCCATGAGGAAGCCGCGCGCCTGCATGTCGCCCGCCGCCCACATCAGGTCGCCCACGCGCTGGAAGCCGAACATGGAATAGTAGATGTAGAACGGGATCATCTGCACGTTGTGGTTGCTGTAGGCCGTGCCCGCAGCGACCCAGGAGGCCATGGCGCCGGCCTCGCAGATGCCTTCCTCGAGGATCTGGCCGGTCTTGTCCTCGCGGTAGTACATGATCTGGTCCGCGTCTTCCGGGGTGTAGAGCTGTCCCACGGAGGAATAGATGGCGTACTGGCGGAACATGCCGTCCATGCCGAAGGTGCGGGCCTCGTCGGCGACGATGGGCACCACGTACTTGCCGATCTTCTTGTCGCGCAGCAGGGTGGTGAGCATGCGCACGAAGGCCATGGTGGTGGACATCTCGCGGTCGCTCTTCTTCAGCAGCGCGTCGAACACGCTCAGATCCGGCACCTGCAGCAGCGGAGCCTCACGGCGGCGGGTGGGCAGATAGCCGCCCAGGGCCTTGCGGCGCTCGTGCAGATAGGTGAGTTCGGGGCTGTCGTCCGCCGGCTTGTAGAAGGGCGCTGCGCTGATCTTCTCGTCCGGAATCGGGATATTGAAGCGGTCGCGGAAGGCCTTCAGGGCCGTCTCGTCCATCTTCTTCTGCTGATGGGTGGTCATCTGGCCTTCGCCGGCCTGGCCCATGCCGTAGCCCTTCACCGTCTTGGCCAGGATTACCGTGGGCTGGCCCTTGTGGTTCACCGCCGCGTGGTAGGCCGCAAAGATCTTGTGGGTGTCGTGGCCGCCGCGGCTCAGGCGGTAGATTTCGTCATTGGACATGTGGGCGACCATCTCCAGCAACTCCGGGTATTTGCCGAAGAAGTGCTCGCGGGTATAGGCGCCGCCCTTGGCCTTGTAGTTCTGGTATTCGCCGTCCACCGCCTCTTCCATGCGCCGGCGCAACAGGCCCTTGGTGTCCTTGGCGAGCAGGGCGTCCCACTGCGAACCCCAGATTACCTTGATCACGTTCCAGCCGGCGCCGCGGAAGGTGCCCTCCAGTTCCTGGATGATCTTGCCGTCGCCACGCACCGGGCCGTCCAGGCGCTGCAGGTTGCAGTTGACCACGAAGATCAGGTCTTCCAGTTTCTCGCGTCCGGCCAAACCGATCGCGCCCATGGATTCCGGCTCGTCCATCTCGCCATCGCCCATGTAGGCCCAGATCTTGCGGCCGGCGGTATCCAGAATGCCGCGGTCCTGCAGGTATTTCATGAACCGCGCCTGATAGATGGCCATCAGCGGGCCCAGCCCCATGGATACCGTGGGGAACTGCCAGAAGTCGGGCATCAGCCAGGGGTGCGGGTAGGAGGAAAGTCCGTCGCCGCCCACTTCCTGGCGGAAGCGCGCCAGATGTTCCTCGGTCAAGCGGCCTTCCAGGAAGGCGCGGGCGTAGATGCCGGGGGATGAGTGACCCTGGAAGAACACCAGATCGCCGCCATGATCCTTGCTGGGGGCGTGGAAGAAATGGTTGAAGCCCATCTCGTAGAGGGTGGCCGAGGAGGCGAAGCTGGCGATGTGCCCGCCGTACTCGGAGGAAATCTTGTTGGCCTGCACCACCATGGCCATGGCGTTCCAGCGGATGTAGGAGCGGATGCGGTGCTCCAGTTCGTCATCGCCCGGATATTTAGCCTGCAGATGCGGGGGTATGGTGTTGATGTAGGCGGTGCTGGCTTTGTAGGGCAGATTGATGCCTGACCGCCGTGCCTTGTCTACCAGGCGCTCGATGATGTAGTGGGCGCGCTCCGGGCCTTCGGCCTCGATCACGGCTTCCAGAGCGTCCAGCCATTCGCGGGTTTCCGTGGAGTCGAGATCGTCGGTAAGGCCAGAAGGTAGGGGCGGATTGGCTGGAGTCATTATGGTTTCCTTCGCTCGGCAGGCGGGATTCAAATACGAAATTGCGATTATAACCAGTCGAATGGGGAGTTCCCACCCGCAGGAGGTTCGCATTCCATCGATCTGGTGAAAAAGGCTGTACGGTTTTTCAACCCCGCCGAAACAAGGGCTGAAACCGCGCTGCCGCCATCTTGGGGTCGCCGGAGCCGAAAACGCCGTCGATGACGGCCAACAGTCCCGCCCCCGCGTGCAGCAGGTTTGCGCCATTGGCGGCCGTGATGCCGCCGATGGCGACGATGGGCAGGTGAATGTGGCGGCGCGCTTCCGTCAGGGTTTCCGGCTTGGCACAGGGGGCATGGGGTTTGCTGCGGGAGGGGAAAAAGCGGCCGAAGGCCACGTAGTCAGCCCCCGATTGTTCGGCCGCCATGGCGCGCTCCAGCGAGTCGTAGCAGGAAACGCCAATGATGGCGTGCTGCCCGAGGGCGCGCCGGGACAGGGCGATGTCGCCATCATCCTTCCCAAGATGCACGCCGTCCGCGCCGATCTGCGCAGCCAGTTCCACGTCATCATTGATGATGAGCGGCACGCCGGCTTTTCGGCATAGCTCCAGCAAGGGGGAAGCTCCGGCGCGGCGCTCGGCGGCGTTCTTGCAGCGGTACTGAATCACGGCGGCGCCGCCGGCGATGGCCGACGATACCGCATTCAGCAGGGCGTCAATCGCGGAGAGGTCTTCGGGGGTGATGGCATACAGTCCCTGTTCGGGAAACGCCGTCGGGGCGGTTGCGCCTCGAGTCAATGCCAGCCGCCGTATTGCTTGGTGGGGTCGCCCTTGAAGCTCTCGGTGGTGGCGCCGCCCCCGCCTCCGCCACCACCGGAGCGCTTGCGCTGCGCGATCGCGGCTCCCGCGGCCTTGGCCAGGTTGGTTTCCGTGATGCCACCCAGGCTCAGGGCCGTTTCCACCACGATGGTGGTCACCGGGCTCACATCCTGCTCGGTGGCCTGGCTGTCGGTCACCGCCGCTTTCAAAGGCTGGTTCGGGGCCTCGTCCGGATACGCGAAGACGATCAGCGGATAGGCCGTTCCCGCGGGGATGCTCAGGTCGGCCTTGGCGCCGTTTTTCAGTTCGCCTTTCGCAATAACGGACCCGCCGGAATCCTTGGCCTCGACCTTCGCCGCGGTGACAGGCCCCTCGTCGTTCAACACGCTCACGGTCAGCCTGGCCGGTCCCGCGCTGGTCGTTCTGGCGCTGGTGCCGCCACTGTCGCAGCCCGTCAACGTGGTTATCAGCGCGCAGGCCAGGGCCGAGGAAAGCAGAATTGTCTTGTTCACGGAAGATCTCCCAGGGGAGGTTTGGACAAGGCAGGGGCTTCCTGCCGTTTGAATAGATAGAATCCGGCGAGCATGCCAACACTGAATACGATGGCGGTGGGCATGGCGCCGGCCGCGGCCAGCAGTCCTGCGCCCGGGCAATAGCCGCTCAGTCCCCAGCCGACGCCGAACAGGACTGAGCCGACGATCAGTCGGAGGGTGATCCGCTCGGAGGTAGGCAGGTGGAAAGACTCTTCGAAGAGCGGACGCCTTCTTCGGAACAGCCATTGATAGGCGGGCAGGGTGACACCGATGGCGCCTGCCATCACCGCCATCAGGGCGGGGTTCCAGTGGCCGGTGACATCCAGGAACGCCAGCACCACCGACGGTTGCACCATGCCGCTGAGTCCGAGGCCCAGGGCGAAAAGCAGACCTAGTATGAATGCCGAGAGCATTGCCTTCATGCCGCCGCCACCGTAACGAGCTTGACCACCCATACCGTCAGCATGGCGCTACCCATGAAGCTCAGCGTGGCCAGCAGTGCCCTGGGCGACAGCCGGCTCAGACCGCAGACCCCATGACCGCTGGTGCAGCCCCCACTCAGGCGCACGCCATAGCCCACCAGAAGTCCGGACACCAGGTAAATGGGCAGCGATCTGGCCTGCTCCACCTGCAGTGTCTGCGGAGAGAAAAGTCCCAGCAACAAACCGCCCAGGCCCAGTCCGGCCAGGAAGGCGCGCCGCCAGCCGCGATCATTGGCCGTAAGGCCCAAGGCTCCGGCGGTGATTCCGCTGACGCCCAGAATGCGGCCATTCAAGGCCATGAGCGCGGCGGCGGACAGGCCGATCAACAGTCCGCCGGCGAGGGCGAGCCATAGGGAGAGCAGGGTATCGGTCATTGGACTTGCAGCATGGACAGGGTTTTCCGAGCCCCAGAGGCGCGCAGCGGCGCATTCCTGGGTGGAATTCCGCAGTATTTCGCTCAAGGGTCGCTGCATTGTTCACATTTACGCGACTCACTGCAAGCCCCGCGCTCGGGGCGCGAGGCTACCGCTCAATAGCGCGGCAAGCGGTGACGTAAAGGTGGCAGCGAGGCGCTGCTCGATTTTCGCGGGCTGGGGGGCTTGAGGGCCTTTTTGTGAACCCAGGCCAATAGCCGATAGGTCAATCCCAGGCCCGCCATGGTGGCCATGCCGGCGAGGAACTCGGGATGTTCGGTGGCAAGCCGGAGCACCTCCTGGGCCAGTTCCAGGGTGAATTCCCGCGAGAGCACATAGAAGCCTACTATCAGCACAAACCAGCCGAACACCTTGCGCAGGCGGGCCGCGCTCAGGCGCCGCGAGAGCAGGCTGCCCAGCAAGCTCCCGCCAATGGCGGCCAGGGTCACGGCGCCGGTGAATGACCAGTCGATGTGCACGTGATGGACGTATCCGGCGAGGGCCGCGGTGGAATTGAGCACCAGCACGAACAGCGAAGTGCCGACCGCGGCGTGCATGGGCAACCGCCCGAGCAGGTTGAGCGCCGGGACGATGAGAAACCCGCCGCCGGCTCCCACCAGTCCGGTCACGCCACCCACCATCAAGCCATCCAGCAGGATGGCGGCCACCGGCAGGTGCGCCGGGCACAGGCTGGCACCCTCGGCTTCCGGTGTCGCTTGATCGCCGCGCTTGCGCAACATGGCGGTCGCGGTGGTCAGCATCACGCCAGCGAATAGCAGCAGCAGGAGGCCGCCGGGGATGAGTCCCGCCAGACGCCCGCCGCCGTAGGCCCCGAGCATGCCCGAGCAGGCGAAAACCAGCCCGGTTTTCCAGCACACCCGCTTGCCGCGGGCGTGGCCTAGCATGGCGATGAGGCTGGTGGTGGCGACCATCACCAGGGCGGTGGCGATGGCGGTCTTGGGCTCCATGCCGTAGAGGTAGACCAGCATGGGCACCGCCAGGACCGAGCCGCCTCCGCCCAAAAGGCCCAGGATCAGGCCGATAAAGGCTGCGAGTACGAGGACGAGCGTCATGGGCTTGTTCTTCCCTGTCAACCGTGACGCGAGGTGCCTTCCACCCTCCCGCAGGCCTGGTTGGCGGGGAGGGCCTGATCGATTTGCTTGGGGTAGGCCAGCTTCAGTTCCTGCATGATGGCAATGAATTCATCGCGCGTGCGGCCTGCGCCCAGGCGCGGGTTTTTGGCCATTTCCTGCTTGATGGTGGACACGGTGTTGCCCTGATAATCGTGGCCGGGATACACCAGGGTATCAGGCGGCAGGGTAAACAGCTGGTGGTGGATGCTGTCGTAGAGTTGGCCGGCATTGCCCTGCTGGAAATCCGAGCGGCCGCAGCCATTGATGAGCAGGGCATCGCCGGTGAATACCCGGTCCTCCATGACATAACTGACACAGCCGTTGGTGTGGCCGGGGGTATGCCGCACTTCGAATTCCAGATCGCCCAGTTGCAGGGTGACACCGTCGGTCACTAGCAGGTCGGCGCAGAGTGCGCCCGCATCCCGGTGCACCACGCTCTTGCTCCCCAGGCGTTCCCGCAGTTGTCCCGAGCCGGTGATGTGATCGGCGTGCACATGAGTTTCCAGGGTGTAGTAGAGCTCCAGCTTCAGGGTCTCCAGCAGTTGCACGTACTGCTCCACCTCGCTGGCCACCGGATCGATGATCATGGCCTTGCGCGTGCGTTCGCAACCCAGCAGGTAGGAGTAGGTGGATGTCTCCGGTTCGAACAGCTGTCTGAAGATCATGCGGGCTCTCCTTATAATTCGGGTTGATCTGAATCTGCTAGAAGCAGGAAGCAGGCCATGAGCTGAGGGTGGCTGGATTTCGACTTCAAGCGATTGAAACTAAAGCATAGTCCTGGAATCGAGAGGCGCGCTGGGGGCGGCGCCGGTGTGTTTCTTGAAAGAATATGATACGTTTGTGAAACATTTGAACCCTGGTGAAACGATGACCGAGCACTCCGCCTTCCTGAAAAGCTGGTTGCTCCAGGTGGGGGCGGATCAGGTCGTGGAAGCGCTGTCCGCCATGCTGGATTGCGGCGCCCTGTTCGCGGTAGACGGCGAATGCCGCATCGTGTTCTGGAGCAAGGGGGCGGAGCGCCTCCTCGGCCTTTCCCGGAGCGAGGTGTTGGGGCGAACGAGCCGCAGCATTCCGCCGCTGAGCCATTGCGCAGTGTCCAAGCAGCTCAGCGCCGGGGAGGTCATACAGGGCGATGCCATGGAACTGCCCGGCAGCGTCGGAATGGTCAAGGTGCGGCAGGCCGCGCGGCCGTTCTTCGATGAGCAGGGACGCTTTGTGGGCGCTCTCGAAGTGCTGTGGCCCGAATCCGCGGTGGCTGTGCCGCCGCGTCCGCCGACCGAGGATGCGACGGAGGACTTCCATGGCATCCTGACCCGCGACCCCGCCATGAAGCAGGCCTGCCGGGTCATCCGCAACGTGGCTCAAACCGAGGCCACGGTGCTCATCCGGGGCGAGTCGGGCACGGGCAAGGAACTGGTCGCGCGCGCCATCCATGCTGAGAGTCACCGCGCCCGTAAGCCGTTCCAGGCCGTCAATTGTGCAGCCATCAGCGCGAATCTGCTGGAGAGCGAGTTGTTCGGCCATGTGCGCGGCGCTTTCACCGGCGCGCTGCGTGACCATGCCGGCCTCTTCCAGCGGGCGGACGGCGGCACCCTGTTTCTGGACGAAGTCGCGGAACTGCCCCTGGAACTGCAGGCCAAGCTGCTGCGGGTGCTGCAGGAGCGGGATTTCGTGCCCGTCGGCGGCGACCGGGCCATCAAGGTGGACGTGCGCATCGTCGCCGCCACTCATCGCTCGCTGCGGGATCAGGTGCGCGAAGGGCGGTTCCGCGAGGATCTGATGTACCGCCTGCGGGTGGTGCCCCTCTTCCTGCCTGCGCTAAGGGAACGGCGTCAGGACATCAGCCTGCTGCTCTGGCATAACATCGACCGTCACAATGTGCAGGGTCACCGTCGCGTCGTGCGCGTCGATCCGGATGCCATGCGCGCATTGCTGGATTACGCCTGGCCCGGCAATGTGAGGGAGTTGCAGAACGTGATGGAGTACGCCTTCGCTGTGGGACGCGGGGAGGTTCTCCGCCTGGAGGATCTGCCGCCAGAGTTTCGCGAGGAGCGCGCCGCTTCGGCACGGCCGCCGTCGAACTTGCCTCCGCTGCGGTTGACGGGTGCGCAGGAGGCGGACTTGATTCGCGACGCGCTGCGAGAATACGGCGGCCGCATCGAGCCTGCCGCCAAGTCCTTGGGGATGAGCCGTGCCACCTTCTGGCGCAAGCGCAAACAACATGGCTTGTGAAAATTCAGGGCCACGGCCCGTGATTCCCCAACCGGCCAGCGGGCGCAGATCCGGTGCCGAGGCATCTTCTCTGTGCGGCCACACCACGCGTCAGCCAGGTCGAGACGAGCCTGCTTGAGGTGACGGTTCGATGCGTTCCCGTTCTTTCCTAGCGCGTTTGGGTTATCGGCCCTATCCCTGGGTGCTGCTGGCGGCATCGCTGTGCCTGACCGTTTACTCCAGCCTGATGGCGTACCGGCAGGTTGGGCAGGAGTCGCGCCAGCGCTTCGTGCTTGCCGCCGGAGAAATCAAGACCCGGCTCGAGGATCGCATCAGCGCCTACGAACAGGTGCTGCTCGGCGCGCGCGGGCTTTTCGCGGCGGATGTCGCGGTATCGCGCCAGGTCTGGCACCGCTTCGTCGAAAGCCTGGAACTGCAGCGCCGCTTTCGCGGCATTCAGGGTCTGGGTTATGCGCTGCACCTGGCCCCCGGATCCTTGCCTGCCCACGAACTGGATGTGGCGAGGGAAGGCTTCGAGGCCTATCGGGTCTGGCCGTCGGGGCAACGTGACGAGTACAGCGCCATCGTCTATTTGGAGCCTTTCAACGCGCGCAACCAGCGCGCCTTCGGCTTTGACATGCTGTCGGAGCCGGTAAGACGTCAGGCCCTGCAGGCATCTCGAGACAGTGGACAGATCACTGCCACGGGCAAGGTGACCCTGGTTCAGGAAACCGGCAAGGACACGCAACCGGGTTTCCTGATCTATCTGCCGGTCTACCGTGGCGGTGCCGATCCCGGCGATGTGGAGCGACGCCGCGCGGAACTGCTGGGCTGGGTATATGCGCCGTTTCGCATGGGTGATCTCATGGACGGCATTCTGGGTGCCCTGCAGCAGCAGGTCCATCTGCACCTCTATGATGGCGCGGCGCCATCGCCCGCGAACCTGCTGTACGACAATCGGCCCGAGGGCGCCGCCGGCACCGGTTCCGAGTTGCAACTACAGTATCGGATCGACGTGGCCGGACATCCCTGGACCCTGGCACTGTCTGCGCTGCCGGGATTTTCCGGTTTTGCGTCAGGCCATGGTTTCACCGCCCTGGTGATGGCGGGGGGCAGCCTGGTCAGCCTGTTGCTGTTCGCCATCGCCAAGTCGCTGGTTGGCACCCAGATGCGGGCGCGGGCAATCGCCGCCGAACTGACCCAGAGTCTGCGCAAGAGCCGTGAACTCCACCACCGTATCGTGACCCTCGCCCACGAAGGAATCCTGGCTGTGGATACGCGTTTTCGGGTGACCTACTCCAACCCGAGGCTGGCCGAGCTGCTGGGCTGCCCGCTGGAGTCCCTGATTGGCCGGCCGGTTATGGAACTCGTCGAGACGCAGCAGCGAGCGCTGGTAAAGGTGAAGCTGGAAAACCGTCGGCGGGGTATCAGCGAAAGCTATGAAGTGAACCTGCTCAAAGCCGACGGCGGGCGTGTCCCGGTGCTGCTCTCCGCCGCGCCGCTGCTGGGCGAGGGCGGTTCGTTCATGGGGTCGTTCGCCATGATTGTGGATATCTCCGCCCGCAAGCACGCGGAAGCGGCCCTGCAGGAAAGCGAGTCGCGCTTCAGGAGCCTGGCCAATTCCGCCAGCGATGCCATCATCAGCATCGATGCGGATGGCAAGGTGGTGTCGTGGAACCGCGCCGCCGAGACCATCTTTGGCTACAGCGAGGAAAGCATACTGGGCAACCCGGTCTCGCAGATCATGCCTCCGGAGTTGGCCAGGCAGCATCAGGCCTTCGTCAGCGCCTATCTCCAGCGTGGCGTGCCGCGCGTCATGGGCAAGACCGTGCAGTTGAGCGGCCGCCGCCGCAGCGGCGAGGATTTTCCCCTGGAACTGTCCCTCTCCGAGTGGAGTCTGGATGGAAGACGCTATTTCGGCGCCATCATCCGCGACATCACCGAGCGCATGCGCGCCGCGGAGGCGCTCACGCAGAGCGAGGAGCGCTTGCGGCGCGCCATCCTCAATGCGCCGGTGCCCATGGCACTGCACGCGGAAGACGGCGCCATCCTTCTGCTCAGCGAAACCTGGCAGACGCTGAGTGGTTACTCCATGGAGGACGCACCGACGCTGTCGGCATGGCTGGAGCGGGCGCAAGGCCGGAGCCCGGTTGAAGGCGAAGCGGGTCCGGTCTGCCGGCTGCCTTTTGCCGAAGGCGAGGTCCAGATTTGTACCCGCGACGGGCGGTGGCTCATCTGGGATTTTCACTCGTCTCCGCTGGACACCCTGGCCGATGGCCGCAAACTGATTGTCACCACCGCCATGGACGTGACCGAGCGACGCGCCAACGAGGCGCGCGTCTGGTTCCTGGCGCATCATGATGCGCTGACCAGGCTGCCCAATCGGCAACTGCTGCAGGAACGCGTGGAGCGGGCGTTGAGTATGGCCAAGCGCAAATGGGGCCGGCTCGCCCTGATCTATTTCGACATCGACCATTTCAAGCGAGTCAATGACGAATTGGGCCACGATGTGGGCGATGCACTCCTGGTGGCCGCTGCGCAGCGTCTGCGCGATTGCGTGCGTGACAGCGATACCCTGGGACGCCTGGGTGGCGACGAGTTCCTGGCCCTCCTGCCGGAAATCAGCGGTGCCGGCCAGGCCGCATCGGTTGCCGAGAAGATCCGCGATGTCCTGGCCAGGCCCTTCGACTTGAAGGGGCAGGCCGTCAAGGTTTCCACCAGCATCGGCATCGCCCTGTTTCCTGAGCACGGGCCCGATTTCGCCAGCCTGCTCAAAGGCGCCGATGTGGCGATGTACCTGGCCAAGGGCAGCGGCCGCGACCGTTGCTGCTTTGCAGCGCCAGCCGGCGACGCGAACAGCACCCAGCAGCCTCCCGAGTCCGCGTGAACCCGCGGGCGATTCGGCTATAATGCCGCGATCTTGCTCCATCAACCCTGCTGAGAAACATGTCGAAATCGAACGTCAAGAAAGTTGCGCTGGCTTATTCCGGCGGTCTGGATACCTCCGTCATCCTCAAGTGGCTGGAAGAAACCTACGGCTGCGAAGTGGTGACCTTCACCGCCGACATCGGTCAGGGCGAGGAAGTCGAGCCGGCGCGCGCCAAGGCGCAGGCCATGGGCATCAAGGAAATCTACATCGATGACCTGCGCGAGGAATTCGCCCGCGATTTCGTGTTTCCCATGTTCCGCGCCAATACGATCTATGAGGGCGAATACCTGCTCGGCACCTCCATCGCCCGGCCACTGATCGCCAAGCGCCTGATCGAGATCGTCAACGAGACCGGCTGCGACGCCATTGCCCACGGCGCCACCGGCAAGGGCAACGACCAGGTGCGCTTCGAGCTGGGCGCCTATGCCCTTAAGCCGGACGTCAAGGTCATCGCCCCCTGGCGCGAATGGGACCTGACCTCCCGCGAGACCCTGCTGGCCTACGCCGAGAAGCATGGCATCCCCATCGAGATGAAGCGCGGCAAGGCCTCGCCCTATTCCATGGATGCCAACCTGCTGCACATCTCCTACGAAGGTGGCGTGCTGGAGGATCCCTGGGCGGAGCCGGAAGAGGACATGTGGCGCTGGTCGGTATCGCCGGAAGCGGCGCCCGATAGCCCTACCTACATCGAGCTGAGCTATGAGTGCGGTGACATCGTCGCCATCGATGGCGAGGCCATGAGCCCGGCGGCGGTGCTGGCCAAGCTCAACCAACTGGGCGGCGCCAACGGCATCGGCCGGCTGGACATCGTGGAAAACCGTTACGTGGGCATGAAGTCTCGCGGCTGCTACGAGACGCCGGGCGGCACTATCATGCTGCGCGCCCACCGCGCCATCGAGTCCATCACCCTGGACCGGGAAGTGGCGCACCTGAAGGACGATCTGATGCCGCGCTACGCCAGCCTGATTTACAACGGCTACTGGTGGAGCCCGGAGCGCCTCATGCTGCAGCAGATGATCGATGCCTCCCAGGTCAGCGTCAACGGCCAGGTGCGGGTGAAACTGTACAAAGGCAACGTTACGGTGGTTGGGCGCAAGTCGGAGAGCAACAGCCTGTTCGACATGAACATCGCCACCTTCGAGGACGACAAGGGCGCCTATAACCAGAAAGACGCCGAAGGTTTCATCAAGCTTAATGCGCTGCGTATGCGCATCGCCGGCAAGAAAGGCGTGAAGTTCGCCGGTTGAGGGCGGACGGACGTACAGCAGAAGGAGAGGAATCGGATGGTCCAAGACGCGCAGAACCTGATCTGGATCGATCTCGAAATGACCGGACTGGACCCCCAGAACGACTACATCATCGAGATCGCCACCGTTGTGACCGACAAGGAACTGAATGTCAGGGCCCGCGGGCCCGTCATGGCTATCCATCAGAGCGAGGAGGCCCTGGCGCGCATGGATGACTGGAACCGCAAACAGCACGGGGAATCGGGGCTGATCACCCGGGTGCGGGAGAGCCGCATCAATGTCGGCGAGGCCGAGCGGCGCACCCTGGACTTCCTGGCGCAATGGCTGCCGAAGGGAGCCTCGCCCATGTGCGGCAACAGCATCTGCCAGGACCGGCGCTTCCTGGCACGCTGCATGCCGAAGCTGGAAGCCTTCTTCCATTACCGCAACCTGGATGTCTCCACGGTCAAGGAACTGGCGGCGCGCTGGGCGCCCAAGCTCAAGGACGGCTTCAAAAAGAAGAACTCCCACCTGGCGCTGGACGATATCCTCGAGTCCATCGAGGAGCTTAAGTACTACCGGGAACGTTTTTTTCGCTTCTGAGCGCCTGAGTCTGTAAACCGGGCCCGGGCTTTCAACTCGGGGTGCCTGCGCTCAGCGCTTCCAGGATGAGGGGCTCTTCGGCCATGAAGTCCTGTATGGCGAGGGACAGATCTTGCATGTGGTTCTCGAGTTCCGTGCGCTCGTCCGTCTGATCCAGGGCCCGCTCTAGCTTGCCTGCCGCTTCCCGGATGGCGTGGAGTCCGCAAAAGGCCGAGGAGCCGTGGATCTTGTGGGTGATGTCGCGGGCATCCTCCAGCTTTTCGTGGGTCACGGCTGCGTTCAGTTCCGTCAGCTGTCGTGGCAGTTCGGTGAACAGCTTGCGGCAGATGGTAAGAGCCAGTTCGCGGTTACCCGAGGTTTTTTCCAGCAGGGCGTCGGCGTGGGGCGCCCGCACCGCCGGGATTGCCGGCTGCGAAGCATCGCCGCGGGGTGGACCCAGGTGTCCCTGGACGAGTTGCCGCAATTGTTCCTCGGTGACGGGTTTGATCAGGCAATCCATGAAGCCGGCTTCCATGACCTCCCGGCGCTGCGCCGGCTGGGCATGAGCGGTGATGGCAATGACCGGCGTCTCATGGTTGGCACCCGGCAGCTTACGCAGTTCCCGAATCACCGTGAGTCCGTCCATTCCGGGCATCTGCAAATCCAGGATGATCAGGTCGAAAACAGTGTCGCGGCTGGCGCTCAAGGCCTCTGTTCCGTCCTTGGCCGATTGCACGCTGGCGCCCAAGGCCGTGAGTTGCGCGCCGAGCAGGATGCGGTTGATCTCGTTGTCGTCGGCAATCAGGATGGTGCGGCCCAGCAGGTCGGGAACCGCGAGGCGCTGGTCGGCGGAACGTTTTGCGAGGCTCTCGGTGTTCGGATGCATGATCAGTTTGCGCAAGCGTTCGGTGGGGACGGGTGCCATCAGGCAGACAGCGCCGCTGCGGCGATAGAACTCCAGTAGCCGGTTCTCCGCGGTGGGCAGGATGACCACCGGACGGGCACCCAGGCGGCCGGCCTGCTCCAGCCACTGGGTCATGGATGAGTGCATCTCGCCTTCCTGGGCCGTGGCTTTCAGCAGCACCGTACGGCCATGGGTCTCCGGCCGGTAGCTGGATACGAAAGCCTCCCAGTTGGCAAAACTGGTCACGCTAGAGGAAACGGTCTCCAACTGGAAGCGCAGGGCCTGCCGTGAAAGACGGTCGTTATCCACCAGTACCAAGGGAGTGCTGGCCGGTGGAAGTCGCTCCTCGCCGGCGGTTTGGGTGATGGGCAGGTCGAACCAGAAGGTTGTGCCGCGCCCGGGCCGGCTGGCCACCTGGAGATGGCCGCCCATCTTGTCGACGATGTTATTGGCGATGGTCAGACCGAGACCGGCGCCGCGCTCGCGGTCGATGGCGTAGTCGCTGAGCTGCTGAAAGGGGACGAACAGATTCGCCAAGTCGCGGGCGTTGATCCCGCGCCCACTGTCGGACACCGAGAACAGCAGCTTGGGTGCGCCCAGCGGCTTTTGCAGGCGCACGCGCACTACCACGCGCCCGCGGCGGGTGAATTTGAGGGCATTGCTCAGTAGATTGTTGATCACCTGTTGCACCCGGATCGGATCGCCCAGCACCGAGGCGGGTACGTCGGGGGCGACCCAGAGGATCACGGGCAGATGGGGCGAGCGCTGCATCTGCAGGGCGATGGCGTCCTCCAGATAGGGTCGCAGCATGAACATGTGGATGTTCAGACTGATCTTGCCCGCTTCCAGGGTGGCCAGGTCGAGGATCTCGTTGATGATGGCCAGCAGGTTCTTGGCGGACCGCTCGATCAGGCGCAGCTTTTCGTTCTGCTCGTCGTTCAGCGGCGTCTGCCCCAGCAGTTCGGCGAAGCCGATGATGCCGTTCATGGGCGTTCGGATCTCGTGGCTCATCTGCGCAAGGAACTGGGACTTCAACGCCGTCTGCCGTTCCGCGTTGCGCCTTGCGGCATCCAATTCGGCGTTGCGCCGCTCCAGGGACTTGAGGGTGTTCTGCAATTGCCGCGTGGCGTCCTGGATCTGCTGTTCCAGGGTCTGGCGGTTCTTCTGCAGCTCCGCCGCCATGGCGTTGAAGCCGGCCTGCAGGTAAGCCAGTTCGGCGCTGGCCGGCACATTGGTGCGCGTTTCCAGGCGGCCCTCGGAGAGCGCATGCACGGCGCTGGTCAGCGAAATGATCGGTGAACCGATGCGGCGCCCCATGCGGTCGGCGAGCAAACCGGTGAGCAACAGCCCGCCCAGTCCTATGGCCAGGGCATGAATCAGGGTTTCACGTTGGCGCTGTACCGTCTCGCTACCTGACAATACCAGGCGCACGGTGCCGATGGGCCGGGGTGCCGCTGAGGAGCCTTCTGCCGGCGCTTCCAGCACGGCGGCGGACAGCAGCAGGCGTTCCGACTCCCGACTGGCGGAATTGCGCCTGGAGCCGGCTATCTTGCTGTGGATGTCCCACACTTCCACCTCCACCACGTCGCTTTCCTTGAGGATCTCCTGGGTGAGGCGCCTGAGGGCGGAAACGTTTCCGTCCGCCAGGTTGGTCGCAGCAACCGCCGTCAGCTGCTTGAGTATGATGTCGCCGCGTTCGCGCTGGCTGTTGTAGAGATCTTCAAAGCGCGCATTGACGAAGTAGCCGGCCATCACGATGCCAATGAGGGCTGCGGGCAACAGGCCCAACAGTAGCAGGCTGGCTTTGATTCCGGGTTTGAACCTCAAATGCGCGTTCCGAGTCGTAAAATGAACAGCGGCGCATCGGCCGAAAGCGAATGCGGTCTTATGCACCCGGCGTAAGCAGCCGGACGCGCTGACTCAATGGGTCACGCGGGCTATGACCGGGAACCCGACCGCTAATTGTAGAGGGTGCGCGTGCAATGCGACAGTATGGTAATCGACGCGGCGCGGGCGTCAAAGCCTTGCGCCGGTGAGAGGCGGGCCAAGCGGCCCTTGGGAATGAAGCTTGCTGTAGTGCAGTACAGAGCTGTGGTGCCGTTCAGAACAGACGGGGCAGCAGTATGAATCCCCATACGCATCCGGCCAGCGCGAGGGACAACAGCACCGCCGCCGAACCCACGTCTTTCGCTCGGCCGGACAGTTCGTGGCGCTCGAAACTGATGCGGTCGACCACGATCTCGATGCCGGTGTTCAGCAACTCGACGATCAGCACCAGCAGGACGCTACCCAGCAACAGGGCCTTTTCCACGGGGCCCTGGCCCAGCCAGAGGGCCAGGGGTGCCGTCGCCGCCAGCAGATACACTTCCTGGCGGAAGGCTTCCTCGCTGAGCCAGGCCGCCTTGAAGCCTTTCATGGAGTTGAAGAAGGCCGCATAGATGCGGGCCATGCCTTTCAGGTTCTGTCCTGCCATGGGTATCGCTACGTCGTGCTGAAAAGGGGAAATCGCGGTCGGGTCAGTCCCGGCGGGTGATGGCTTGCGCCCAGATGCGGTCCACCCAGGCCTGGTCGATATGGAAATTGCCCTCGCAAATCCAGTCTACCACCGCCTGAGCCACGTCGGGATAGCGCACCTCGACGGCCTGGCTGTGTTCCAGCCAGGTTTCGATGCTGGCGGAGTCCAGGGACTGCATCACCTGTCCCAGTTGCAGCAGTTCCAGGGCAAGGGCATTGGACATCTGCTCCATCTGGCCCTGCAAGGGTTTGGCCAGGAGCTTCTTGCCCTGATGCAGGGATTCGCTGGCCAATTCGAAGCCGGCGTTGCAGATCACCCCGGCGGCATCGGCGAAATCCGCCTGGAAACCGGCGCGTGAGAGCTGCCTGACATGGATGTGTTCGGCCGGTTCGTGGCGGTCATGGGGCATGGCCGGGCTGTAGATGGTGAACTGGTGGTCATGGAAGCGGCGCAGCAGACCGATGACGTGATCCACGTCCTCGAAGGGCAGGTAGACAATGATCTTGCGCGGATCCACAGGTTTGCGTTCCGCCCCGGTCTCGAAGATGGGCGGCAGGATCGGATGATGGAAATGGTGCCAATGCACGCCCAGGCCCAGCTTCACCGGCGCGAAATACCGCAGTATCTGCGTTCCGAGGAAATCGGCGGCGGCCTTGGGGATGTCGTAGCCGAAAGCGTATTGATGACCGATGCCGAGGACGTGCTTGACGCCCTGCAGCTTCGCGGCCCAGGCCGTCACCGGCTCGAAGTCGCTGATCACCAGGTCGTAGCCGCCCAGGTCCAGTTGCCGCACATCGCGCGCGAAGTTCAGCAGGTTGTTGCGGAAGGCGGTACGGACATGCTGGATATGTCCGTCGCGGGTGCTGAAGGTCAGTCCTTCGCGCCATTGGTAATCGTCGAACACCTCCATTTCAAACAGTTGTTCCCAGGGCCGGCCGGAGAACAGGTAGTCGACTTCTATGCCCGCTTGTTTCAACTTGGGCGCCAGGGCTCTGGCGCGGGTGATGTGACCGTTGCCGGTCGCCTGCACACCAAAAAAGATTCTCACGCGTTCAAAATCTCCAGACTCAACAGGGCCAGGCCGCTGCCCATCAGGGCGCCGATGAAGGTGTCAGTGGGGAAGTGCACGCCCAGCACCACCCTCGCCATGCCCACCAGGGATGCCCAAGTGAGCAGAAGGGGAGCGAGCGGCGGGTGAAAATAGCTGAGGCAGGTAGCCACCAGGAAAGCGGCCGAGGTATGCCCCGAGGGAAAGCTGAATCGGTCCGAGGGAACGATGAAACTCTGGATGTTCAGCACCACTGGGGGGCGGTCGCGCCGGCACAGGTTCTTGAGGATCGCATACAGCGGGCGTTCCATGAGCAACCCCAGCACGAGGCTATGCAGCAGGAGCAGGTCTGCGGGGGTCTTCGAGCAGAGCAGCGCGGCTCCCAGCAGCACATAGAGGGGACCGTCGGCGGTTTTCGATATCCAGCGCGCGCAGTGGACCTGGAACTTCTGGGTCTTGCGGCGCATGACCCAGCTGAACAGATTGATGTCGAATGTGGTAATGGTGTGCATGAGCTTCATGGCGCTTACCTCGTGGCATGGACCTCGGCGCCTGTCCCTGGCCTTTGGCTTTGCTCGGCCGCCAAACCAACGGGCGGCGGCCAGGCTTCCCTTGACTGTTCGTTCAGCTTAGAAAGCATTCATGACAGAGACGTGACTGGATGATGATCAGTCCGTGACAGAAGGCGGGGCGGACTTGCGAGCGGAGCGCTGCCACCAGGCGGCCGGGCGCGCTTCGTGGCGGGAAATCGGCGCCAGATGGCCTTCGAACTGTCGCGCGCACCGGGTCCAGGAGTAGCCCATGGCATAGGTTCTGCACGCGGCCGGGTCGAGGGTCATGGCCTCGAGCGCCGCTTCCCGCAGATTCTCGCTGAGACAGCCCACCCGCTCGTCGAGTATGACGTCCTTGGGGCCCTGAACTGGAAAAGCGGCAACCGGCACGCCACAGGCCAGGGCCTCCAGCATCACCAGTCCGAAGGTGTCGGTCAGGCTGGGAAACACGAACACGTCCGCATCAGCCAGGTGCATGGCCAGTTCCTCACCCATCCGGTAGCCGACGAAGCGGACTTCCGGGTGCCTGGCTTCCAGTTCCTCGCGCTGCGGACCATCGCCAATCACCAGCTTGCTGCCGGGCAGGTCCAAGGACAGGAAGGCCTCGATGTTCTTCTCAATGGCGACGCGGCCCGCATACGCAAAGACCGGCCGCGGCAGGTCCAGATAGCCCTTGTCCCGTGGCCGGAACAGATCCGTGTCCACGCCCCGCGACCAATGCACCGGGTTGGCGAAGCCGCGTCCCTTGAGTTCCTCGATCAGGGTGGGTGTCGCCGCCATCAGACGTGTGCTCCCAGAATGAAACCAGCGCAGAAAGGCGTAGCTCCAGGCCAGCGGGAAACGCAGGCGCAGGTGGATGTATTCGGCGAAACGGGTGTGAAAGGAACTGGTGTAGGGCAGGCCGCGTCGGCGGCAGTAGTTGCGCGCCGCCATCCCCAGAGGTCCTTCCGTCGCGATATGGATGGCGTCGGGCTGGAAGCGGTCCAACCGCTCCCGCAGCCCCCGGCCGCAGCCCAGGGCCAGACGGATTTCGTGGTAACCGGGACAGGGCCAGTTGCGGAACTGGTCCGGTGTGAAGGTCTCGACGCTGTGGCCCAGGTTTCTCAGTTCTTCGCAGGTCTTGAGCAGGGTGGTGACGACGCCGTTAACTTGTGGGCGCCAGGCGTCCGTGATCAGGGCAATTTTCAAGGGTCGATTCCTCAAGTCGTTGAATGCTTTCTTCCACCCAGCGGATGACAGAGAGTTCGCCAGTAGGCGACTCGGCGAGGGCGGTGCAGCTTTCCACCCAGTCGCCGCAGTTGGCGTATTCGATACCGCCTGCGGTCTGGCGCAAGGCGGCGTGGTGAATATGGCCACAGATGACTCCGTCCAACTGCTCCTCGCGTGCCGCGTGCAACAGGGCCTCCTCGAAGGAGAAGATGAAGTTGACGGCGTTCTTGACCTTGTGCTTGATGTAGGCCGACATGGACCAGTAGGGGAAACCCAGGATGCGGCGGGCATGGTTGAACCAGCGGTTCAACTCGATCAGGAGGTCGTAGGCTTCGCTGCCAAGCATCGCCAGCCAGCGGCTGGAGCAGACGACGCCGTCGAACTCATCGCCGTGCAGCACCAGGAAGCGGCGGCCGTCGGCGGTCCGGTGGACGGCGCGTTCCACGATCTCGACGCCATTGAAGACCGTGCCGATGTGCCCGCGCAGGAGTTCGTCGTGGTTCCCCGGAATGTACTGCACCCGGGTCCCGTTCTTGGCCATGGCGAAGATGTGGCGCAGGATTTCGTTGTGCAGTCCCGGCCAATAGAATCCGCCTTTCAGCTTCCACAGGTCGATGATGTCGCCGACCAGGTAGAGCTGCTCGCAGTCCACGTGGCGAAGAAAATCCAGCAGATACTCGTCCCGGCAACCACGCGTGCCGAGGTGTACATCGGAGATCCAGACGGTGCGGTAGCGCAGTCGCATGATTTGACCTTTCCGGGTGTTGGGCTTGCGCACAAGATAGAAAGGCCGTGTTACGGTAGCATAACGCCTTGATTACGATTGCGTTACGGCTGGAAGGTAGTATGTTGGGAAGGTAGTATGTTGGAAAGAATGCGCGCGCCAGGAGCGCGACCGGGCAGGGAGTGAGGTGAGCGGGGGGGCTGGCTCGGGCCTAACGCTGGGGTGGTTTAGGCCCGGGCCGGGTGCTTATTTTTCGGCTAGCCGCGAACGCACGAAGAGGAAGGCCGCTTCCACCGCGGCCGTGATTGCTCGCTCGTCGTTCACGCGCTCTTCATCGGTGAGGTAGAAGGCGTAATCCACCGGATGGCGGATGTAGCGCGGCTGCAGTCGGTTGAGCGCGACGCAGGCCACGTCCGCAAGGATGCCGGGGTCTTCCGCCATATCCGGGAAAAGGTCGGCAGCCTTGGTCACCGCGTCGAACACGGCGCGCTCGCGGTAATTGTGGACGGAAATGAAGTCGGCGTTCATGGGTTTCCTCCTGCGGCGCGTCCATGGATTGAGGCTCACATACTGGCGAGCCCAACGATATTGTAGCCGGCATCCACGTACATGATTTCGCCGGTGATGCCGGAGGCCAGGTCCGAGCAGAGGAAAGCTCCCGCGTTGCCCACTTCCTCGATGGTGACGTTCTTGCGCAGGGGCGCTGCATCGGCGGCCTTGCTGAGCATCTCGCGGAAGTTGTTGATGCCGGAAGCGGCTAGGGTGCGGATGGGGCCGGCGGAAATGGCGTTGACGCGAGTGCCTTCCGGACCCAGGGCCACGGCCATGTAGCGCACGTTTGCTTCCAGGCTGGCCTTGGCGATGCCCATGACATTGTAGTTCGGGATCGCCCGTTCCGCGCCCAGATAGCTCAGGGTCAGCAGGGCGCCGTTGCGGCCGGCCATCATCTCGCGCCCGGCCTTGGCCAGGGCGGTGAAGCTGTAGGAGCTGATATCGTGGGCGATGGCGAAGTTCTCGCGGGTCACGGCGTCCACATAATTGCCATCCAGCGCTTCGCGCGGCGCGTAGGCCACGGAGTGCACGATGCCGTCCAGCCCGTCCCAATGCTTGGCCAACCCTTCGAAGACCTCAGCGATCTCCGTGTCGCTGGCGACGTCGCAGGGCAGGACGATCTTGGAGCCGAATTCCTCCGCGAACTTCTCGACCCGGTCCTTGAGCTTTTCGCCCTGGTAGGTGAAGGCCAGTTCGGCGCCTTCCCGCCGCATGGCTTCGGCGATGCCGTAGGCGATGGAACGGTTGCTGGCGACCCCCACGATGAGGATCTTCTTGCCGTGCAGAAAGCCCATGATGTCTCCTCTTCAGCTTTGTTTTTGTGATGATGGCGCGCAATTCTACCGGATTGCCGCGTATTACGGCTATCGGCGGCGGCTTTGCTGTGGGGGGCTTACGCGGGGGCGCCGCTATCGGCTGCGATGCCCGCGGCCTGGAACAGGGCCTGGGTGTAAGGATGCTGCGGGTTCGCCGCCAGCGCCTCGGCCTCGCCCTGTTCCACCAGCACGCCGTCCTTGAGCACCAGGATGCGGTGGGACATGGCGCGCACCACCGCCAGGTCGTGGCTGATGAACAGATAGGAGAGGCGGTATTTCTGCTGCAGGCGCGTCAGCAATTGCAGGACCTGCTGCTGAATACTGACATCCAGGGCCGAGGTGGGCTCGTCCAGGATCAGCACCTCGGGCTTGAGGATCAGCACCCGTGCGATGGCGATCCGCTGTCGTTGTCCCCCGGAGAATTCGTGGGGGTAGCGCGGCAGGGCGGAGGCGTCCAGGCCCACTTCGCTCAGCGCCTCGGCCACGAGCCGCTCACGTTCGTCAGGGGAAAGATTGGGCTGGTGCAGCGCCAGGCCCTCGCCGACGATCTCGGCGACGGTCATGCGCGGAGAGAGCGATCCGAAGGGGTCCTGGAACACCACCTGGATGCGGGAACGCAGGGCGCGCCGCTGCTCGGCGGAGAGGCTGGCCACATCCTCGCCGTGAAACAGCACTTGGCCCCCGGCCATTTTCTGCAAGCCCAGCAGGGCCATGGCCAGGGTGGTCTTGCCGGAGCCGGATTCGCCCACCAACCCCAGGGTCTCGCCCCGGCGCAACTGCAGGTCAATTTCTTTGACCACGGGGGTGCTGACCGACTTGAACCAGTTGCGGATGCCTTCCAGCTTGCGCGGAAAGCTGACCGCCACGCCGCGCCCTTCCAGCAGGCTTGGGGCACCTTCGCCCAGGGGGCCGACCTCGCGCCGGGGACGGCTGTCGATGAGCATGCGGGTATAGGGTTCCCGGGGCGCAGTGAACAGGGTCTCGGTATCGGCGCATTCGACCAGCCGGCCGCGTTCCATGACGCCCACCCGACTGGCGAAGGAGCGCACCAGGTTGAGGTCATGGGTGATGAGCATCACCGCCAGGCCGTATTCCTCTTGCAGGTCGCGCAGCAGTTCGACGATCTGTGCGCGTATGGTCACGTCCAGGGCGGTGGTGGGTTCATCCGCCAGCAGCAGTTTCGGCCGGCAGGCCAGGGCCATGGCGATCATCGCCCGCTGGCGCTGTCCGCCGGAGAGTTCGTGGGGGAAACTGCCGAACTTGTGGGCGGCCTCGGGAATGCCTGTGCGCTGCAGCAGGGCCACCGCCCGCTGCACGGCTTCCCGCCGGCCCAGACCTTCGTGCAGTTCCAGGGCCTCCACGATTTGCTTGCCCACCGGGAATAGCGGGTTGAGGGCAGTCATGGGCTCCTGGAAGATCATGGCGATATCCGCGCCGCGGATCTGCTGCATGTCCGCTTCGAGCTTCTGCAGCAGGTTTTCGCCGCCCCAGAGGATCTCGCCGCGGGTCTCGGCCTGCTCCACCAGGCGCAGGACGCTCAGTGCCGTGACGCTCTTGCCGGAGCCGGACTCGCCCACCAGGGCGAAGCGCTCGCCCGGGGCAATGGCAAAGCTGACGTCCCGCACGGCCTCGACGCCGCCGCCGAAACGGACGCTGAGCCCGCGTATCTCCAGCAGCGCCGTCATTGGCTGCCCGCCTTGCGGGTGTCCATGGCGTCGCGCAGGGCCTCGCCCATGAAGGTGAGCAGCAGCAGGGTGATTACCAGCACGGCGAAAGTGGACAGTGAAATCCACCAGGCATCCAGGTTGTTCTTGCCCTGGGACAGCAGTTCCCCCAGGCTCGGAACCGAGGGCGGAACGCCGAGCCCTAGGAAGTCCAGGCTGGTGAGGGCCAGGATGGCGGCGCTCATGCGGAAGGGCAGGAAGGTGATCACCGGGGTCAGGCTGTTGGGGAGGATGTGCCGCCACATGATCTGCACATTGCTGAGGCCCAGGGCGCGGGCCGCGCGCACGTACTCCAGGGTGCGGTTGCGGTAGAACTCGGCGCGGACATAGTCCGAAAGCCCCATCCAGCCGAAGGCGGAGAGCAGCACCACCAGCAGCCACAGGCTGGGATCGAAGATGGAGGCGAAGATGATGAGCAGGTAAAGCTCGGGCATGGAGCCCCAGATCTCGATCAGCCGCTGGGAAATGAGGTCGAAGCGCCCGCCGAAAAAGCCCATGAGGGCGCCGGTCAAGACCCCAATGAAAACGCCGATGGCGGTCAGGGCGAGCCCGAATAGGATGGACAGCCGGAAGCCATAGAGTAATCGGGCGAACACGTCGCGGCCGCGGTCGTCGGTGCCCAGCCAGTTTTCCGTAGAGGGCGCGGCCGGGTTGGGCGAGGGCGCGAAATAATTGAGGGTATTGAACGAATAATGGTTCAGGGGGTACAAGGCGAAATTGCCGGGTTCGGCGAAGCGCTGCTGCAGGAACGGGTCCAGGTAGTCGGCGGGCGTGGGAAAGTCGCCGCCGAACACGGTTTCCGCATAGTCGTTGAACAAGGGGCAGTACCATTGCCCCTGGTAATGCACCAACAGCGGCTTGTCGTTGCTGATGAGTTCCGCGCAGAGGCTGATGCCGAACAGCAGCAGGAACAGGATCAGGCTCCAGTAACCGAGACGGTGGCGGCGGAAACGCAGCCAGGCGCGGCGGCCGGGGGAGAGCCGAGATTCCTGTCGGTCTGGTAATTCAGCGGCGTTCAATGAATCTTCCTGGCTACCTTAAGTAATTTCGGGACGATCGGCTCCATTGCCGTGGGCATTAGGACCCGTTCAGCCGCGCTGAGCCTCGCAGCTCGCACAAGGATCAGCCCGAAGGGGCACAGCAGGGACGCGGTGCGGCGGCGGAGGGCAATGGATGGCCCTTCCGCCGGCCCCGCAGTGCGAGCGAGAAGCTCAGGAGCTTTCGTGACTGTCGGGCGGCCTTTTCTTTGGTTACTTTCTTTTGGCCGCGCAAAAGAAAGTAACCCGCCTTCGGGTGCGGGAACCCGAAATAAAAAGGTTATCGCGTAGCGATTCGACATAAATTCAAGGCATTACCGCGAGTCACGCAACGGTTATCGTTAATCAATGGATTCAAAATGAATCCGCGGGTCCACCCACACATAACACAGGTCCGAGACCAGCTTGGTCACCAGGCCGATGAGGGTGAACAGATACAGCGAGCCCAGCACCACCGGGTAGTCACGCCGCACCACCGACTCGTAGGACAAGAGCCCCAGGCCATCCAGGGAAAACAGTGTTTCGATCAGCAGTGAGCCGGAAAAGAAGGCGCCGATGAAGGCTGCGGGAAAGCCTGTCACCAAAGGGATCAGGGCGTTGCGAAAAACATGCTTCCACAGCACCTGGCGCTGCGACAGGCCCTTGGCCCTGGCGGTGAGCACGTATTGCTTGCGGATTTCCTCGAGGAAAGCGTTCTTGGTGAGCATGGTGATCACGGCGAAGCTGCCCACCACCTGGGCCGTCACCGGCAGGGTGATGTGCCAGAGGTAGTCGAGGATCTTGCCGCCCAGGGTCAGTTGCTCCCAGTTGTCCGAGGTCAGCCCGCGCAGGGGAAACCATTGCACGAAGCTGCCGCCGCCGAACAGCACCAGCAGCGCGACCCCCAGCACGAAGCCGGGGATGGCGTAGCCCACCAGCACCACCAGGCTGGACAGAGTATCGAAGCGGGTACCGGCGCGCACTGCCTTGGCGATCCCCAAGGGCACCGAAATTAGATAGGTGAGGATGAAGGTCCAAAGCCCGAGGCTAATGGACACCGGCAGCTTGGAACGGATCAATTCCGCCACGCTGGTGTGCTGGTAGTAGCTCTCACCCAGGTCGAACACCAGGAATCGCTTCAGCATCAGGATATAGCGCTCCAGGGGCGGCTTGTCGAAGCCGTACAGCGCCTGGATTTCCTTGAGCCGCTCTTCGTCCACGCCCTGGCGGCCTTTGTAGGCGCCGGCGGTGCTGCTGGCGGCCTCGCCGCGTCCCATCTGGCCGTGGCGCAGCTCCGTCATCATCTGCTCCACCGGGCCGCCGGGCACGAACTGGATCACCACGAAGGTCAACGTGATGACCCCCAGCAGGGTGGGCAGCATCAGCAGGATACGCTTGAGCAGATAACTCCACATGGGGCTAGGGCTCCTTCCACCAGGTGGTGACCACCCAGTCATCGGCCCGATAATACAGGGGCAGGGTTTCCGGGAATCCGAAGCCGCGCCGGTAGGCGACCCGGTGGGTGGTGCTGGTGTAATGGGGCACGATGTAGAAACCGGCCATGAGCACCCGGTCCAGGGCGCGGGCCGCAGCCACTAGATCGGCCCGGGTCGAGGCGCCGAGTACCGACTGGATGATGGAATCCACCGCCGGGGAACGCAGCCCGACATAGTTCTCCGAACCCTTGACCTCCGCCGACTGGCTAGCGAAGCGGTCCATCAACTCGTTACCCGGACTCTGGGTGGCGGGGTAGGGCACGTCGATCATGTCGTAATCGAAATCCTCCACCCGCTTCTGGTACAGGGCATTGTCAGTGATGCGCTCGGTGGCGCGGATGCCGAGGCGCTCCAGATTGCGGATATAGGCCCCGTTGACCCGGGACATGACGCCGTTGTCCAGCAGTTCGAAGGCAAAGGGCTCGCCCTTGTCATTGCGCAGCGCGCCGTCGCGGTAATGCCATCCGGCTTCTTCCAGCAAGGCCCTGGCCTTGCGCAGGTTGTCGCGCAGACTGGAAGGCGGCGCGGTGCTGGCCGGCGGCGGGAGCGGTGCGAACACCGAAGGCAGAAGCTGCGCCCGCAGCGGCTCCAGCAGTTTCAACTCATCCGTCCGAGGCAGGCTGCCGGGGGTGCCGATGGCGGCCAGTTCGGTATCGAAGAAATAGCTGTTGAGGCGGGTGTATTGGCCGAAGAACAACTGCCGGTTCATCCACTCGAAGTCGATGGCCAGGGCCAGCGCCTTGCGCACGCGGATGTCCTGAAACAGCGGCCGGCGCAAGTTCATCACGAAACCCTGCATGCCGGCGCCGTTGTGATGGGGGAATTCGTGCTTGATCAACTCGCCGCTGCGAAAGCGCGGACCCTGGTAGCCGCGCGCCCAGTTCTTGGCGCGGAACTCGAAGCTGACATCGAAATCCCCGGCCTTGAAGCCTTCCAGTTGCGCCGTGTCGTCCCGGTAGAGTTGGTGGACGATGCGGTCGAAATTGAACATTCCCTTGCGCACGTTCAGGTCCTTGCCCCAATAGTTGGGATCGCGGCGGTAGGTGATGGAACGGCCGGGATCGAACTTCTCGATGAGGTAAGGCCCGCTGGAGACCGGCTTTTCATAGGCCAGCTTGTCGAAGGGCGTCACGCTGCCGTCCGGCTGGCGACCCCAGTCCTTGGAGAACACTGGCATGGTGGCGACGATCAGCGGCAGTTCGGCGTTGGGCACCTTGAATTCGAAGCGTATCTCGCGCTCGGACATGACGGTGACTTTGGCCACGTCCGCATACATGGAACGGAACAGCGGGCTGGCCAGCTTGCTCACCAGGGTGTCGAAGGAATCCTTCACGTCCTGGGCCAGCACCGGCGCCCCATTGGAAAAATGCGCCTTGGGATTGATATGGAACACCACCGATAGCCGGTCGGGTGCCAGGCGGATATCGTCCGCCAGCAGCCCGTAGACACTGGCGATTTCGTCGCTGGAGCCGGTGGCCAGGCTCTCGAACAGCATGGGCCCCAGGTCCGGGGCGGCGATGCCCTTGAGGGAAAAGGGATTGAACTTGTCGTAGCTGGGCTGCTGCACGGGAGAGAGGGTTAGCGTTCCGCCCTTGGGCGCCTGCGGATTGACATAGCCGAAGTGGTCGAAGCCCGCCGGGTACTTGGGCTCGCCGTACTGGGCGATGCCGTGGGCGGCGAAAGCGGGGGAACTGCACAGGCAGAGCAACGCTGCCGCAAGGCGCGGCCCGTTCAGGGGTGAAGGGCGAGGGGAGTTCATCGGGCGGAAAACGTGCGGGTATGGGCGGCAGGTATCCATGACTAGCCGAGCGAAGGATGCGGGAAGCCCCTGCGACTGTCAAGCCGACAGGATTTGCCGATCAATTTCCCTCCATCAGGCCGCTGTGAGGTGTCAGCCATACGCCATTCCATGTAAGCTAATCCAACGTTTTTCCTGATGAATATCTTATGTTGCTGCAATTCAGTCTGAGCGCCGGTTGCCGTTTACGTGGGTTCGGCACATGAGCCGGCTCAGCATCATCCATCATGCCGCTCCGACGCCGGAACAACGTGAGCTCATTTTCGACCGCGTTGGCGGTGAGATCATAGAATCGCTGGACCACTGCTGGTTGTGTCACGCCGCGGCCATCGGTCCGGCGGGGCTGGCCGACCTGCGTGCCGCGCTGCCCTTCGACATCAATCCGCTGCCAGAGGGTTTCGTTCCGGGCGAGGTGCGCCTGATCGTCAGCGACATGGACTCCACCCTGATCGCCATCGAGTGCATCGACGAGATCGCCGACATGCTGGGACTGAAACCCCAGGTGGCCGCTATCACCGAGGCGGCCATGCGCGGCGAGCTGGAGTTTGCGGAGGCTCTCACCCGGCGTGTGGCCCTGCTGGAAGGCCTGCCGGCCGAACAACTGCAACGGGTGTATGACGAGCGCCTGCGGCTCAATCCGGGGGCCGAGACCTTGATGGAAACAGCGAGGAGGCTGGGTATCAAGACCGCTGTCGTCTCGGGCGGCTTCACCTTCTTCACCGAACGCGTGCGTCAGCGGCTGGGTTTGGATTATGCGCTGGCGAACGAGTTGGAAGTGACGGAAGGCCGTCTCACCGGCCGCGTGCTGGGCACCATCTGCGGAGCCGAGGCCAAGGCGGAATTTCTGGAACGCACCTGCCGGGAGCTGGACATTGACTTGGCCCAGAGCATTGCAGTGGGCGATGGTGCCAACGACCTGCCCATGCTGAACCTGGCGGGGCTGGGCGTGGCCTATCACGCCAAGCCCAAGGTGCAGGCGGAGGCCGACGTAGTGATCAATCATGGCGGGCTGGACAGCCTTTGCCATTTTTTGTCTCCGCTGCCCGGCGCAGCATTTCCTAAACACGACGAGGAGTTGGAATGCGGTACTGGCTGATGAAAAGCGAACCGGGCGCCTTCAGCATCGACGACCTGGCGTCCCGCCCCGGGCAGACCGAGCCTTGGGATGGCGTGCGCAACTATCAGGCGCGCAACATGATGCGCGACGAGATGAAGGTGGGCGACCCGGTCTTCTTCTACCACTCCAACTGCGAGGTGCCGGGCATCGTCGGCATCGCCCGGATCGCGCGGGAAGCCTACCCTGATCACACCGCCTTCGACCCGCAGCACATTCATTACGATTCCGGCAGCGATCCGGCCAATCCGCGCTGGCTCATGGTGGACGTGCAGTTCGAGCGCAAGCTCAAGCGCACCATCCCCTTGAGCGAGTTGAAGGACCGGCCGGAACTGGGCGGCTTTGCCCTGGTTCGCCGCGGCAATCGCCTGTCGGTGATGCCCGTGACCCAGGCCCAGTGGGAGTTCATCCTAGGCCTGGAGTGATGGGGGCGCGTTCAGTCCTTGACCGGGCGCTTCTCAAGTTTTCTTTGGAGGGTGCGCCGATGCATCCCGAGTGCGCGTGCCGCCGCCGAGATGTTGCCGTCGTGCTCCACCAGCACCTTCTGCAGGTGTTCCCATTCCAGACGCTTCACGGATAAGGGCTTGTCCTTGATCTCCACCTTGTCATCGCCGGCGTCCTTGTGCAGCGCTGTCATGATCTCGTCCGCGTCCGCCGGCTTGGTGAGGTAATGGATGGCCCCAAGCTTGATGGCCTCCACGGCGGTGGCGATGCTGGCAAACCCGGTAAGCATGACGATGCGCGTATTGTCGTCCAGTTCCACCAGGCGCTTGACCATGTTCAGCCCCGAGTCGTGGCCGATGCGCAGGTCGATGACGGCATACTCCGGTTCCACTTCCTCTGCGGTGGCGATGCCGGCCTCCAGGTCGTGGGCGACGAAGACCTCGAAATGCCGTTTCTCCAGGGCTTGCCGCAGCACCATGCAGAACGTTTTGTCGTCGTCCACCAGCAGCAGGCGAGGATTCTCTGAGGTTTCGGTCGTGTCGCTCATGCGGTCCAGTTTTCGTTCGAGGGTGAAAGTGGCAGGGTGATGCGGGTCTTGGTTCCGGTGCCATCCTTGCGCGGCAGCATCTGGATCTGCCCGCCCAGGCGCTCAATGGCGGCGAAGGCCAGGAACAGGCCCACGCCCAGGCCATGTTCCTTGCTGGAGACGGGCGCCTTGCCGATGCGCGCGGAGACCGCCGGGGTGATGCCCGGACCCTCGTCGCGAATTTCCAGGCTGGCGTATTCGAAGGTCCAGCGGGCCGACAGTTCGACCTTGTGGGGGGATACGTCGGCGGCGTTGTTGAGGATATTGATGAGCGCGTGGGTGAGGGTTCGCTCCGCCAGGATGCTCGGGCTGGGCTCATAACCCTGTTTGAGGTACTCCAGCGCGGAGCCGGGGCGCTGCTGCCGCCAGCTTTCCACCACTTCGTCCAGGTAGCTGGAAACCGGCATCACATGGCCCGCCTCCGCCCGCATCTCCCCGGCTGAAGCGGACATGACCGAAAGCGCTTCCTTGCAACGGTTCACCTGCTCCCTGAGGATCTTCATCTTTTCCAGCATGTCGGGGCATTCGGCCTGTTCGTACTCCTGCTCCAGATCGTGGATCAGGATGGCCATGGTTCCCAGAGGCGTGCCCATCTCATGGGCGGCGCCGGCGGCCAGGGTGCCCAGCGCCACGACGCGCTCGTTGCGCAGGGCCTGCTCGCGCACCTCCGCCAGCTTGCGCTCGCGGGCACGCAGGGTTTCTGCCATGCCGACGACGAAATAGGCTACCAGCACGGCGCTGAAGACGAAGCCGAACCACATGCCGAACACGTGCAACTCGATGTCGTGGTGTTCCATCATGGCGTGGAGGTGGGGTGGCGTGTCCTCGTTGAGCGTCATGGGCACGATCTTGGGCAGGGGTTCGTAGTAGCCCATGAGGATGGTGTAACAGGCGGAGGTGAAAACCACCATGTACCAGGTGAACGCCTGCGGCAGCACGGTGGCCGCGATGATGAGGGGGAGCAGGAAGAACCAGGCGATGGGATTGGTGGCGCCGCCGGTCCAGTACAGGATGGAGGTGATGGCCAGCACGTCGGCGCCCAATTGCGCCGCCAGTTCGATGTCGGTGACCGGGCGGTCGATGCTCAGGCGCAGCCAGGCATACCAGTTGAGTGCGACCTGGGCCGTGATGATGCCGGTGAGTGCCGCCTGGTGCAAAGGTATGTCGAGGCCATAGACGCTGATTAGGACAGTCAGCGCCTCCACGCAGATCATCAGGTTGCGCAGGATGAACAGCCAGCCGAGGTTCCTGCGAGTGGAACTGTCGGAAATGGCCGGAATGGGGATGCTGATCAGCGGTTCGGCGTTCATTCGCGCGATTCTAGCAGCAGGAGGCAGGAATCAAGCATGCGACAATTCGCCGCGTCTGCCGCTCGGCGGGAACCGGTACTCACCCGTTTGACCCGGGTCGCTGAATACGGCCTGCGGCCGCAACCGCCCGGATTACGCGACAATTTGTCACATTCCAAAAGTCAATACCCCTTGGTAACCTTTCGCTCAACTTGTTGGGGATTTGCCTTTTCAAGTGATTGATGCACGAACTGTGTGTTTCAAACCTCCTCTTTAGATGCAGGGATCCAAAAATCCCTGCATTTTTTATGTCTACTTCCTGCTGAAACCTTCAGCCCCAAGCCCCCGGAATTCAACGTGCCCGCAGGCTGTCGCATTGCGGTTTATTGCCCCCGGCTTGAGCTTGCTGCATGAGCGTCAAGGCAGACGGGATCCGCGCTTCCAGGTCTTTCATGCGCGTGCCGTGTGAGGGATGGGTGGAGAGAAATTCCACCGGCTGGGACCCTCCGCCGGCACGGTCCATATTTCGCCACAGATCCAGGCTTTGACGCGGGTCGAATCCGGCCTTGGCCATTAGATCCAGACCCAGCAGGTCGGCCTCGCTCTCCTGCAGCCGGTTGTAAGGCAGCAGGATACCGTATTGCGCTCCCACGCCGAGCAGCCCCATCAGGCTTTGGCCTGTGGCGCTAGTCGGGCTGGCGATCGCCTGCAGCACATTGAGCCCTTGGCTCAGGGCCATTTGCTGGGACACGCGCTCGTTGGTATGACGAGCCAGGACGTGGGCGACCTCGTGGGCCAGCACCGTAGCGAGTTGGTCTTGGTTGGTGGCCACGGCGAAAATGCCGCTGTGCACCCCGATCTTGCCGCCCGGCAGGGCAAAGGCATTCGGTGTGGCGTCCTGGAAGACGACCACTTCCCATTGCCCACCCGTCTCTTTCACGATGGCGCCGGCCACGCATTCCACGTAGGTATTGGCGCGAAGATCGCGGTCCAAGGGAGTTTTGCCCTTGATGTTGACGAAAGCCTGATTGCCCATCTGTGCCATCTGGCTGTCCGGCATCATGGCGAATTGGGTGCGCCCCAGTGGGGTGGTCGCACAGCCTGAGAGCAACAGGAGAGCGCCCAGAAGGACCAACAGTCTTGGCATGCAGGAATCCATAAATTGAGAACTGGCGCTGATGATAGCGAAACCGTGCGAGCGGCTTCAATCGTCGCCGGTCTGCGACACCGCCGCTGCTTCAGGGCAGGCCACCCCAGTGCCTCCCAGGCCGCAATAGCCGCTTGGGTTCTTGGCCAGATACTGCTGGTGGTAGGCTTCCGCGTAATAGAAGTCCGGCGCCGGCGCGATTTCGGTGGTAATGGCTCCAAAGCCGGCCCGTTGCAGCGCTTTCTGATAGATTTGCCGGCTTTCCACAGCAAGCCTGCGCTGGTCTTCCGAGTAGGTGTAGATGGCGGAGCGGTACTGGGTGCCGAAGTCGTTACCCTGGCGCATGCCTTGGGTGGGATCATGGGATGTCCAGAACAGACGCAGCAGATCCTGATAGGAGATGACACCGGGGTTGAACACCACCAGCACCACTTCCGCATGTCCCGTGAGGCCGGCACAGACTTCCTCATAGCTCGGGTTAGGCGTGAAGCCACCTGCGTAGCCGACGGCGGTGATATATACTCCGGCCTGCTGCCAGAAGCGTCTCTCCGCGCCCCAGAAGCAGCCCAGACCGAAGATCGCGGTCTCCAGCCCTTCCGGGTAGGGCGGTGGCATGCTGTGGCCGTTCACGAAATGGTGTTGAGGGACTGGCATGGGGGTGGAACGCCCGGGTAGGGCGGTCCGGCTATCCGGCATGGTCGTGTGCTTCATTGAGGCCCCTTGAGGTACGGAGTGAATCCCGCGTAAAAGTGTGCGGCGTGATGCGATGTATAAACAGACATTGGATTGAAACAAAAGGTTCTCCGCCAGTGACTTCGATCGGGGCGGGCTTCATTCCTGAGGACACACTGGCACCACCCATGTTCCAAAATTGCCAAGAGCCATGACGCGCTGGCGCCCCGCGGGGGAACGTAAGTCCCCTTATATTACCCCCGAGGGTTATGCGCGGCTTCAGGAAGAGCAGCAGGCGCTGTGGGCCCGGCGTCATGAGGTAACGGCGGCGTTGGCAGCGGCCGCCGCCGAGGGTGACCGTTCCGAAAATGCCGAATACATCTACCGCAAGAAGGAACTGCGCGAGATAGACCGCCGGATCCGCTACCTGCAGAAGCGCCTGCCCGATCTCACGGTGGTGACGGAAACCGCGGGCAAGCGCGGCCGCATCTATTTCGGCTGCTGGGTCACTGTCGAGGATGAGGCGGGCCGTGAGTCGACCTACCGCATTGTCGGCCCCGACGAACTGGATCCCAGCAAGGGCTGGATCAGCATGGATTCGCCGGTGGCCCGTGCCTTGCTGGGCAAGGCCCTGGACGATGAGGTCACGGTGGCGACGCCCGCTGGCACGGCGCGCTATTACATCACCGCGCTGGGCTACGTCCCGCCCGATGAGGTCTGAGCGGACTCGCGGCCGGTTTCACATCAGGCAGTGGCTGTTGTCCGCCAGGGCTTGCGCGGTGGTCGCAAATTCCTGTTCGCGGCTCAGGAAGGCATCGACGATGGATGGGTCGAAGTGACTGCCGCTGCCTTCGATGATGATCTGCCTCGCTTTTTCGTGGGGAAACGCGGGCTTGTAAACCCTGGCGGTGGTGAGGGCGTCGTAGACGTCGGCCAGGGCCAGGACGCGGGCCGCCAGTGGAATCTCGGCGCCGCTCAGTCCCTTCGGGTAGCCGCTGCCGTCCCAGCGCTCGTGATGGCAATAGGCGATGTCCATGCCGGTGCGGATGAAGCCTTGATAGCGGCATTCCTCTAGCACCGAGCGTAGGGTATCGCCACCGATGCTGGCATGGGTCTTCATCAGCTCGAACTCTTCTTCCGTATGGCGTCCGGGTTTCTTCAGGATATGGTCCGGAATGCCCACCTTGCCGATGTCGTGCAGGGGAGAGGAACGCACCACGTCCTCGATGAAGGCCTGCGTTATCTGCGGTCCTAGCACGGGATGGCTGCGCAGCGCCTCGCAGAGCAGCCGGCAATAAACCTTCAGGCGATTCAGGTGCTGCCCGGTTTCCGGGTCCCGGTATTCCGAGAGCTTGGCGAGGGCCATGATCACCGCATCCTGAGTCTCGTCCCGCTCCTGGTGATGCTGCCGTCCGCGCAAGGCGATGGATGCCGAATCGGCGATGGAATTCGCTGTCGCAATGGCCTCCTCCGTGAACGGCGCGCGGCTGGTGCCAGACAGCATCATGATGCCTACCGGCTCGGAACCGGTCAGCAGCGGTACGGCCAGGATCGGAAAGTCCAGCAGGTGGGTGCGGTCCGCCGCGTTGAGATTCACCTCGTCTGGATCCGCGAAAACCTGGATGCGGCGCTTTGCCAGGACGCTTCCCGCCAGACACTGGGCTGATTCCAGGGTCGTGCCTGGGATATTGGGGTCCGTGGCGCCCAAGGCCTGCAATTGCCCCTTTTCCGCGTCAAACCCCCACAGTGAGACCAAGGGGCTTAGCAAGATCTTTGACGTGGTGTTGACCGTCAGATTGGCTACGGCGGCCACGCTTTCGAGGCCATTCAGCGTGGAGACGAACTCGTAGAGTCGTTTGAGCGTCCGCGTACGCTCGGCGACCTTGCCTTCCAGTTGCAGATTCAGTTGCTGCAGTTCCGCGTTTGCCTGGTTGATCTGACGGGTCAGTTCCCGTTCGGCGGTGATGAGGCGATGTTGCTCGAACGAGTCATCCAGGGCCTTGAGCAGAACTTCGTGGCTGACCGGTTTGTTTAGGAAACGGAAGATATTGCCGTGGTGCAGGGCTGACACCGCCACGTCCAGTTCGGCGCGGCCGGTGAGCATGATCGAGACCGTGTCGGACGAGAGTTCTCGGATTCGGCGCAGGAACTCCACGCCATCCATGCGCGGCATGTTGTAGTCGGACATGACCACCGCGAATGGCCCTTCGCTCTGGAAAACCTCCAGGCCTTCGGAGCCGCTACCTGCGGTAATCACGTCATACTCCCTGCGCAGCTGGCGTCTGAGTGCGGAAAGGATGTTCGGTTCATCGTCGACGCTCAGAATTCGCCGCTTCGTCATCCCGCAGCTCCCTTGCCTTGATCCAAGATATCGTCCGCCATTTGCCGCCAGCGGTCCACTTTCTCGCTGACACCGATACGCGTCAGGTATTCCATATCCAGCGTGTGCGCGAAGAATCGCTCGGGCGGACCGGACTTTTCGGCCAGGATGGCGACCGCGGCATGCACCGCCGTTACGCCGCAGAAACCGTGGTAGGTGAGTTCGCCGGGGTGGTGCTGCAGCAGAACCGATTCCACGATGCGCGGCGGCAGGGCCCAGAGGCCCAGGACGTAGCTCGCGGCTTCGGCATGGGTGGTGCCGAGCAACTGGTTTTCCGTGTCCTCGAAGGAAGCCGAGGGGTTCGCGGTCATGGCCTGCACCGCCTGGGTGAACTTGTCGGTCATGCGGGTGACGAAAAGCAGCAGCCCCAGATTGTGCAACAGGCCGCCCATGTACGCCTGGTCGGGGCGGTCGTCGCCGAGGTTCTGGGCCAGGGTGATGCGGCGGGCCAGGTTGGCCGTCTGGATCGAGCTGTTCCACAGGCTGTCGATGGAGATAGGCAAGTTCTTCACGGCGGGAGAGAAGGACTCGAATACATAGCTGCTCAATACCAGCGCGCGCAATTGCTTGACGCCCAGCAACGCTACGGCCTCGTTTACGCTGGAGACACGCCGGCCCAAGCCGAAAAACGACGAGTTGACCACTTGCAGCAGCTTGGCTGCGATGGACATGTCCTTGGCAATGATGGCGGCGATGGTTTTGCCATCGCAGCAGTCGGAGCGCAGCGCGTCATTGAGCTCCTGGTAGACCCGAGGCAGCGCGGGAATCTTGCCGATATTGCCGAGCGCCGCGCGGATGCGCGGATTCTCGATGCAATCACGGATTTTCAGGGTCTGGACGATGGCCGCCGATAGCGTGTCGGAATCGCAGGGCTTGGTGAGGAACTGGTGGGCCAGTTCCACCACGCGGGTCGCGGCGCTGGCCTCCACATGGCCACTAAGGATGATGCGTGCGACGGAAGGATAATCCAGCATCACGTGTTCCAGCAGTTGGTGGCCCTGCATCCCGGCCATCTTCATGTCGGTAACGAGCAGGTCCACGGGCTGGCTGGCGAGTATCTTCAAGGCGGCCTCGCCGCTGGTGACAAAGTGCATGTCCCATTCGGTGCGCTGGCGGCGCAGGACACGCTGCATGCCGGACAGCACGTTTTCCTCATCGTCCACGAAGACGATCTGTTTTTTGGGGGGCGTTTCAGGCATGTTCGGCTGCCGCCTTTTGTTCCAACTGCAAGGGTATCTGGATGTGGAAGGTTGTGCCCTGGCCTGGCTCCGATTCGAACCATAGCCGCCCGCCGTGCTTGGCCACGACCTGATGGGCGATATGCAATCCCTGGCCGGTGCCCTTACCCACCTCCTTGGTAGTGAAGAAGGGGTCGAATACCCGGTCCTGAATTGCCTCGGGTATGCCCGTGCCGGTGTCCTTGATGCTGATCTGCGCAAAGCCGCCGGTGTTCTGCGTGACCAGCGTGATCAACCCGCGTTCCGGTCCTTTGTCCGCGATGGCATGGGCCGCGTTGACGATGAGGTTGAGGAATACCTGGTTCAATTCAGACGCATAGCATTCCACGAGCGGTAGCTCAGCGAACAGGGTTTTGGTATCGGCCACATACTTGTATTCATTCTTAGCGATGGTCAGCGTGTTGCGCAATGCGGCGTTGATATCGACCGCGGTAACTTTTGCCCGGTCGATATGTGAGAAATCCTTCATCGCCCGGACGATGTGGCTAACGCGCTCCGTGCCTTCTATCGCCTGGCTGATGGCCTTGGGCGTGTCATCCAGTATAAATGCCAGGTCATATTTTTCCTCGGCGGCCAACATGCGCTCCCTGCACACGTCCGGTACCGACTCGGCGCAACGTTGGATTTCCGCGATCAGCGCGGAGAGATCCTCGAAGTTCTGCCGCAAGACATGCAGGTTGTCCCCGACGTACTGAATGGGTGTGTTGATTTCGTGAGCGACGCCTGCCGCGAGCTGGCCGATGGATTCCAGGCGCTGAGCCTGATGCAGCTGTGCCTCCAATTGCTTGCGCTGGGTAATGTCGGTGATGGAGCCGACGAAATAGCGCGCATCCGCGCATGTCATCTCTCCAATCACAATTTCGATGGGAAAGGTCTTGCCGTCGCGACGCTGCGCCATCAATTCGCGTCGCTTTCCAAAAAGGTCACTTCGACCGGATTCCTTCAAGCGTCTCAGATACTGGTCATGTGAGCTGGCGACTTCCGGCGGCATCAGCACGTTCACATGCTGCGCGATGAGTTCGTCGTTACCGAATCCAAACATGGCGCACAAAGCCGCATTGCATTTCTGAATTACGCCCGATTCATTGATAACGAGCACACCACTGCTGAGGTTGTTCAGGATGGAACGCAGTCGTTGTTCGCTCTCCGTCCGGTTTTCCAGCTCGAGGTGAATCTTGTCCAGGGCCCGGCCCAGAAAGTACCCATACAGGCCCATGACAAGCGGGGCCGAATCCAACAGCCATAGGTTGAGAAACTCCCGGTGCAGGGCGACTGCAGACTCAAAAGAAAACGGAAAGCCGTGATAGTGCATCTCCATGGTGCAGCCAATCACAGGAAACGCCAGGCCCGCCAGTGCAGACAAACTGGAAATCAGGTGAGCGTAACGATAGGAACGGGGCATAAAATCGACTCGATCACTCAATACGGCTGAGTATAGGCCAGCTTGAATGCAGCACGCGGATACGCCTCTGTTCAGGTTCGGCGTAGCGTTCAACGAGGGTGGGCTAAACTGCATTAACAGAAATGGCCTGCGCCTGCGGTGCCGGAATGAGCACGGTAGGTGAAGATCCTGCTGTATAGCTGCTGCTGGATGGATGCTGTGGAACTCTGGATTGCGACGATCATCTTGTGCGTGTCCGCGGGATTGCTTGCCCGCTATGTCTACAAGCGGAGCCGCAGACGCGTCGAGCCGGATCGGGCCGAGTTGCCCGAACTGCCGGAGCGTAAGGAGCAGGAACCTGCGCCTTCGCCGCCGAGGGAAACCCCTGTCTCGGCGGCATCTGTTGCCGAGCCCGTGGCCGGAAGCGTCGCTCCGGTGGAGATCCTCAAGCTGTTTGAGCCTTTGAACCTCTGGTCCGAAGAGGAACTCGCGCTCCTGGCGACGGATCATCCCAGCCTTATATTTCCCGCGGGTAGCCTGTTGTTCCGGCGTGATGAGGCCTTGCCCTGGGGGTTCTACCTGTTGAAGGGGGAAGTGGAGCTGGTGAGCGGCGAGGGCGCCGCGCTGACCCTGAAGGCGCAAGATGAGCAGGCCAGTTTCCCTTTAGGCTGCGCCGAGCGGAACCAGACGGACTGCATCGCGAAATCGCAGGTGGAGGTGCTGCGTCTGCCCCGGGACGTGGCCCTGGCCAGTGGATTAGCGGCAAAGCGCCATGTTAGCGGTATTGACGTCCAATCCATGGATCTGCCGCCTATCCTCAAGGGGAGCAGCGCGTTTTACGTATTCTGCCAGACCTTCGAGAGCCGTCAGGTCAAGCTGCCGACGTTGCCCTCGGTGGCGCTCAAGCTCCGTGAAACCTTGCGCAGCAAGGATATCAATCTGGAAGAGGCCGCCCGGATCGTGCAGATCGATCCGGTCACGACAGCCAAGCTGATCCAGGTGGCCAATTCGCCCCTTTATCTCGCGGCGCAGCGGATCGCCACCTGCCATGGCGCAGTGGTCAGGCTCGGCTTGGAGGCGACCCTGAATCTTGTCGTCAGCATCGGCCTGCGCGGATTATTCCGCTCCAAGAATACCCAGATCAACCGCTTGATGAATCAGATCTGGCACAAGAGCGTGCAAGTATCCGTGCTGGCCTCGGTGCTGGCCAAGGAACTGGGACAGGTGGAGCCCGATCAGGCACTGCTGGCTGGGCTCACCTACCGCATCGGCGCGATTCCTTTTCTCAGTTTCGTGGATCATTTGCCTCAGGGCGGTTACACCGTTGAGGAAATCGAGGCGGCGATCCCGTTGTTGTCAGGGCCTGTGGGCAAGATGGTGTTGACCGAGTGGGATTTCGCGGAGCAGTACCTGGACTTGCCACTGCTCGCCGATGACTGGTTTGCCGATACCGGCGACAGCTTTGGCCTACCCGATCTGCTGCGCCTAGCCGTCTGGCACAGCTATCTGGGAGAGCCGCGGGCGAGGAGCCTGCCGCCGATTGTCGCATTGCCTTCATTCGGCAAGCTGAAGCGTTCCAGGCTTACGCCGGAGTTCTCCCTGGCTTTGTTGCAGAAATCCAAGGCCCAGATCGACGAAACCTCAAAAGTGCTGGCCTCGTGAGCCTTGCCAGCCAGCCGCGACCGCTGCGGTTCGCTCATACACACGGGGTTGAACCATGTCCGACCGGAATATCGAAGCGTGGCACGCCATCGTCAAAGCCTATAACGAGGCCATCTATGACACCGATGGCGAGCGCGCGCTACAGGTGGTCGAGGATGCGTTGGCTCAGGGACTGACGCCGGAGGACGTCGTCTTCAAGGTCATCATTCCGGCGCTTGAGGCCATGATGGAGCAGATCAATCACGATCCGGACGCCAACCTCGCGCAGCACTTCATGACCGCGCAGATCGCCACCAAGGTGACCGAGAGGATGCTTGCCAAATTCAGTCAGCCTCCTCAAACAGTGGGCCGCGTGATCATCGGCACCTCGCAGGGCGATCTGCATTCCCTGGGCAAGCGGATTGTGGTGGGGTGTCTCAAGTCACTGATGGTGGACGTGGTCGATCTGGGCATCAATGTGCCGCCGGAGCGCTTTGTCGATGAGGCCGAGGCGCACGGGGCCCAGGTAATCGCTATCTCCTCCATGATGGTACACACCGCCAGGAGCGCTCAAGGTTGCGTGCGAGTGCGACAGCTCCTCAAGGAGAGGGGACTGGAAGAACGTGTTCGCATCGTGGTTGGAGGGGCGCCATACCGTTTCGATCCGCAGTTGTTCAGGCAGGTGGGTGCGGATGCCTGGGCGGAGGACGGCATTACCGCCGGGCGGGTGATTCTCGAACTTATCAGGGAGGTCAAGCCGTCATGAATGCTCTGCAACGCTTGCAGGCCGCAATCCAGGGTGAGCCGGCCGACCGCATTCCCATTTTTTGCAATATGCTGGAGCAGGGTGCCCGCGAACTGGGGCTACCGATGGCCGAGTATTATTCCAGGGGCGAGTACGTCGCGGAGGGCCAACTGCGGCTGCGTGAAAAATACGGTCACGACAATGTCTGGAGCTTGTTCTACGTGGGCAAGGAGGCGGAATTGCTGGGTTGCCGCAAGATCCTTTTTTCCGATGAGGGCCCTCCTAACGTGGCGCACTTCGTGATCAACAATTACGAGGATGTCAGCGGGTTGGAAGTTCCCGAGGATGTGGCGACGCACCCGGCCTTCGAGGAGACCGCCAAGTGCTTGAACATCCTGCGCGCCGAGGCAGGCGGCAAGTATCCCATCTGCGCCTATCTGACGGCTTCCATGACCTTGCCCGCGCTGCTCATGGGTATGGACCGCTGGTTGGAGCTGTTGCTGACCGGGCCGGAGGACGTGCGCGACGAGCTCCTGGAAAAGTGCTCGGAATTCTTCCGCAAGGAGATAGCGGCCTACCGCGCCGCTGGCGCGGATGTGCTGCTGTATTCCAATCCCTTCGGCTCGCCCTATTTTCTTGGCCAGAAGTACTTTCAGGAATTGTCGATGCCCTGGATGAAGCGGGACCTTGAGCCAGGCGGAACCGCCAACGTGGTTTACTACTGCGGCGGTGCGCGCATGAATCCGGTCATCGACCAGGTGATCAAGGAACTCGGACTGGGTGCGTTCTACCTGGGGCCCGAGGATGACATAGCGGAAGGCAAGCGCCTGGTGGCAGGCCGTGGGCTGACCTGCGGCGTGATCAATGACATCAAGCTTCTGAGCTGGACGCCGGCGGAGGTCCGCGCGGTGGTTCGCGAGATGATCGCGGCCGGCAAGCCGGGCGGCCGCTTCCTGTTTGGCACCATTCTCATGCCTTACCAGATTCCGGAGGAGAACATCCACGCCATGCTGGATGCGGCGCGTGAGTTCGGGAGCTTCGAGCATGCCTGGAGCGGATGACGGCTCCACAGCAGGCGATTCGCCCGGCAACGGTCTTGAGGGCGATGCACGTGAGCTGGCCCGGCTGAACGAACGGCTGCGTCGCCTGGCGGCGGACAAGGCCTACCTGCAACTGGTCAACCACCTGATGACCCGCCTGAGTAACCTGCCCGGGCTGGACAACCTGATTCAAGGCTTTCTTCAGTGTGTTTCGGACACCATTGGCGGCACCAATGTGCTGCTGTATTACTGGATCAAGGGCGTCCTGCATCGGGCGGATGTTTACGGCAATCGCTGCGAGCCGGAAGGTATTGACGATCCTGGCGTCGATGAGGCCGCCATCAACCTGCAACCTTTGCAAATCGAGCACGATATAGTGAGCGCCAAGATGCGCCCCTCGGCCATGGTAGGGGCTTGGACCTGGATTTACCCCCTGGCGGTTGGGGAGGATCTGGTAGGCGTGCTCAAGATAGAGAATCTGCATATGAGCTCGCGGGAAATGCAGGCCTATCTGCCCAACTTTTTCGCTTTCGCAGCCGCCTTGCTGAAAAACGACATTCAGGGATTCTGGCTGCTCAAGGAGGCTTACGACGAACTGCAGGCAACCATTCTTTCGCTGGCCGCGGCGCGAGAAGCCGCCGAGGCCGCGAGCCGAGCCAAGAACAGCTTCCTGGCCAATATGAGCCACGAGCTGCGCACCCCGCTGAATGCGATTCTCGGATTTTCACAATTGCTGGCGCGGGAGCCGACGCTGGGCGCCAAACAACGCGCCAACTTGCAGGCCATCCAGCACAGCGGCCAGCATCTGCTGGAACTGATCAATGACATCCTGGAACTCAGTCGCATTGAGGCGGGGCAGTTACAGCTCAAGACCGAGACTTTCAGTCTCGCGGCGCTGGTGGAGACGGTCCTGGAGATGGTGCAGGGGCGGGCGCAGGCCAAAGGCCTCCAGCTAGCATGCGAGTGTTTGGCCGAACTGCCCGCGCATGTGGAGGGAGACTGCCATCATCTGCGGCAGGTTTTGATCAACCTCCTGAGCAATGGCATCAAGTACACCATTGCGGGATGCGTCACGCTGCGTGTCGATTGGGATGGCCAGCACGCCAGCTTCGCGGTGGAGGACACAGGCATTGGGATACCGGAGGCGGAAAGGGAAAAGGTATTCACATCCTTCTACCAGACCGATTTTGCGTCGAAGCAGGGTGAGGGGGTCGGTCTGGGTCTCGCCATCAGCCGTGATTACGTGCGCCTGATGGGCGGCGAGCTGCAGGTGGAAAGCCGCGTCGGGGTGGGTAGCCGTTTCGCGTTTCGGGTGCCTTTGCTTGCGCGCGACGTGGCGCCTGCCGCCGGGGATTGCGGGATCGGCGAGATCGTTGGTCTGTCGGAAGAACAGCCGAACTGGCGGGTACTGGTGGTCGACGATGATGCGGATGGCCGTACGTGGCTAAGCCAGCTTCTGCAGGGGGCCGGCTTCGAAGTCCGGGTCGCTGCGCACGGCGGGGACGCCCTGGTCCTTTGCACCACCTGGCGCCCGCATTTCATCTGGATGGATGTGCACATGCCCGTGATGAACGGAATCGAGGCCTGCGCACAGATTCGGGCCATTCCGGGATGTGAAAGCCTGCCGATCGTGGCCGTCAGCGCCACGGCTCATGAAGACACTCAGGATCAGGTTCTGGCAAGTGGTTGTTGCACGGATTTCCTGATCAAGCCCATGTCCGCCGAGGACGCTTTTGCAACCATGCGTAAATTCCTCGGCGTCCAATACCGATATGCGCCTGCTGCTGCGACGCCTGCCGTCGGAGCTGTGGCACCAAGCCGCGACCTGGAAGCCGGGGACCTTGCGCAGATTCCCTCCCAGCAGTTGCATAAGCTGCTGCAGGCGGCTAAAACCCTGGACGCGGACGCCGCGCGCGAGGCATTGCATGCCATGAGCGATGCGCCCGCCGATGTCGCACAGATTTTACGCCAGTGGGTCGAGGACTATCGGTTCGACCGCATTACAAAATTGCTTTCATCTTCAAGCCGCTGATCCTTAAGGGTGTTACTTTTCGGAACCGCTTCAAAGTGTTTTGAACTGGGCCCCGGGGTTATTTGCAGCGACCTATGACCGGCTGAATCTCTGCTATTTTTACTGCCAATCCCAAGGTTCACAGCGGTCGACCTTATGCAGCAGCAAGCGCCTATCGATGCCAATCAACTCGTTGAAAACGTCAGCGGTCTGGTAACCCTGCCTGACGTCTACATCCGTATTTCACGGGCCATTGATAGTCCCAAGAGTTCCAGTGCCGACATCGCCAAGGCGGTCAGCCAGGATGCTTCGTTCACGGTCCGGTTGCTGAAGCTGGCAAACAGCGCGCTCTACAGTTGTCCTGCGAAGGTGGACTCGGTCGGCAAGGCCATCACCCTCATCGGCATTGCCCAGGTGCGCAATCTGGTACTCTCCATGTCGGTGGCGCGTAGCTTTGCGGGCTTGTCCAATGACCTGGTTTCCATGGAGAATTTCTGGAAGCACAGCGTCCTGTGTGCGCTTTGTGCGCGCTTTCTCGCGTCGGAAATGCGTCGCCGCTGCGATCCGGACGCAATGTTTACAGCGGGACTGCTGCATGACATAGGTGAACTCATCATCTTCAACCGCTTACCAGAAAAGGCTGCCGAAGCGCTGACCATGGTGCTCGACAGCGGCGAGGAAGTGGGTGTCTATGCGGCTGAACGGGAGGTCATGGGATTTGACCATAGCTTGGTTGGCGGCTTGCTTGCAGAACGCTGGAACCTGCCTTCCGTCCTCCAGGAATGCATCGCGTGCCATCACAATATCGGCAGCGCCAAACAGCACCCGAAGGAAGTCGCGCTGATACATATCGCCAACGTTTGCGCCCTGATGGCGGAGGTCGATTCCCTCGACCCAGACGACGTCGAACCCATAGACCCGCTGGCCTGGGAACGCACGGAACTGTCGCCCGAGATGCTGGAAGGGCCGGTGCGCAAGGCTCAGGAAGAGCTTCAAGAGGCGCAGAAACTCTTTGTGGACGTAGCCAGCTGATCTCACACACGGATCCCATGACAACTACGACAAACAGCACGGGACAAACTCTGCGGCCCACCATTGCCGGGTTCGAACATATCAAACGTGTCTGGAATTCCACGTTTGGAGCCTACACCGCGCGCATATTGCCGGGGGAGTTATACGTGACCCTGCATGACGAAGGCGTCACCACTACCTTGGGATCGTGCATTGCCGCCTGCATTCGCGACAAGAGCAGCGGCATAGGCGGCATGAATCACTTTATGCTTCCGACAGGCGGACCGGACAATTGGGGCGGTGGCAACGCCATTGCCAGCGCCGCAACGCGGTATGGCATTTACGCGATGGAGCAACTCATCAACCATATTCTGCGCAACGGCGGAAAGCGGCAGAATCTGGAGGTGAAACTATTCGGGGGTGGGCGCATCATTCCCAATATGTCGGATGTGGGGCTACGCAATATCGCCTTCGCGCGTGAGTTCCTGAGTGACGAAGGGCTCAAGGTGGTAGCGGAGGATGTGGGTGACATCTTTCCGCGCATGGTGGCTTATTTCCCTGCCTCGGGCCGGGTGAAGGTCAAGCGCCTGCGCTCCTTGCACAATAACGTGATTGCCAACCAGGAACGTTGCTACGTGGAGACCATCAAGGAAACCCCCGTGGCTGGGGATCTGGAACTCTTTTAGCCCCCAGTTCCGGAGCCGTTACTTCCCGTCTTGTCGCTTGTCCCGAGCCTGTTTCGGGGCTCAGGCCATGCCTTGAGCCATTTCCGGTTTAGGCTCCCGCAGCAGCAGGTTGTCCACCGCTTCGGCCGGTGTCATGCCCTCGTTCAGGATACGGTACACCTGTTCGGTGATCGGCATCTCGATGCCCTTCTCGCACGCGAGCTTGTAGATGATGGATGCCGCCGTGGCGCCTTCAATCTCCTGGCCGATTTGGGCTGTTACCTCTTCACGCGATAATCCTTGCCCGAGACCCAGCCCGAAACGCCGGTTGCGCGACTGATTGTCGGTGCAGGTCAACAACAGGTCACCGACGCCGGCCAAGCCCATCAAGGTCTCCATGCGGCCTCCCATGGCGAGCCCGAGCCTCAGCAACTCCGCCAAGCCACGCGTGATCAGGGCTGCCCTGGCGTTCGCCCCGAACCCCAACCCGTCCGCCATGCCGGCGGCGATGGCGAGCACGTTCTTGGTGGCGCCGCCCAGTTGCACACCCACAATGTCGCTGGTGGTGTAGGCGCGAAAGTACTTGTTATGCAGCAATGCCGCGGTTTTCGCCGCCATGTCGGTCTGACGGGAGGCGACTGTGATAGCGGTGGGCTTGCCGGCGGCAACTTCGCTGGCGAAGGTCGGTCCCGACAGCACTGCGGCCGGGCGGTCGGCACCCATGATATCCGTCACCACATCACTCAGCAGGCGCCCGCTGGTCTTTTCCAGGCCCTTGGTGGCCCAGGCCAGGCCGGCGCTATCAGGCATAGCGGGGTGCATGGCCATGAGGGTTGCGCGAAAGGCGTGGCTAGGCACCGAGACCAGCGCCAGTTCGCATTGTTCCACAGCCTCGCCCAGATCCGCGGTTACCTGCAGGGTTTCAGGAAACGGGGCCTCTGGAAGGTAGCGCTTGTTGCAGCGATCCCTGCCCAAGTTGGCGATGTGTTCCGGGTGGTGACCCCAAAGCAGCACCTGATGCCCGTTGCGTGCGATCAGTAAAGCAAGCGCCGTTCCCCAGGAGCCAGCGCCGATGACGGATATAGTCATGCCGATTGATTGGAAGCGAAGGGAAAGCTCAGTTGACGCTGGTGTTGCCGGCGGTTGCCTGCTGTTGCTGGACGTGCTGCATGTACAGCGCGTCGAAATTCACCGGCGCCAGCAGCATCGGGGGAAAGCCGCCCTTGATGACCAGGTCCGAGACGGCCTCGCGCGCATAGGGGAACAGGATGTTGGGGCAGAAACTGCCGATCATGGGCGAAAGTTCCTGTTCGTTGAAACCGGAAATGGTGAAGATGCCAGCTTGCGACACTTCCACCAGATAAGCGGTCTTTTCTTCCAGAGTTACCGTGACCGTTACTGTCAGGCTGACTTCATAGAGGTCCTCTTGCAGGCTCTGCACATTGCTGGCCAGGTTGAACTCGACCTTGGGTTCCCATTTCTGGGTGAATACGGCGGGTGAGTTGGGAGTCTCGAACGAAACGTCCTTGATGTACAGTTTCTGCAGCGCGAACTGCTTTTCCTCTTCAGCCATGATATATCCTCGGTGGTGGTGTTCTTTGAACGGGTTATGCGGGGCGAGCCTGTCGTCTGGAGCCTGTTACTTGCCCTTCTTCTTTACCATCGGCAATTTGGCGTCTTCCCAGGCCAGCATGCCGCCTTTCAAATCGTAGACCTCAGTAAAACCGGCCTGCGTCAGCTTTTTGCAGACATGAGCGGAGCGCGTGCCTTGCTGGCACGTCACGATGACCGGCGTATGCTTTCTTGGCTCCAGTTCATAAAGCTTGTCATCGACGCGCGCGAGCGGGATCGCCATCGCGCTTTCGATATGCCCCTTCGCAAATTCGTGGGGTTCCCGCACATCGATGACGATGGTGCGGTCATCGTTGAGCAGTGTGACGGCACCGGTGGGGGAGACCACCTTGTACTTTCGGGTGATGCTATCGAACAGATCCTGAACCAGGAGCAGGGTGACGACAAACAGTCCGCTGCTCAAGATCCAGTGATTGCTGATGAATTCTACAATGCGTTCGAAATCCATGCAGGTTGCCTATATCTAAACAAGTGAGAGGGGTAATGGGCTTTTGATCGGAGCGCCGATGGAGACCGGTTCGGAAGCTGCCGGCCTGCTGCCCCGGGCTTTATTCTAGGGCAGTGCCGCAAGCCGACCAGATTCGCTGCGTGGCATTCGAGCGCTATTCTCCGTGGGGGCAGAACATTTGCTTCAGTTGAAATATGAGCTGCAGCGTATTGGGATTTTCTATGTAGTAGTAGACCCGGTTCGCATCCTTGCGGCACGCCAAGATACCTTTGTCGCGCAATATGCCCAGGTGCTGAGAAATGTTGCTTTGCGTGGTCCCGACCTGATCCACGATATCCTGCACGCTGACCCGGTCGTTTCCCAGAGTGCACAGTATCTTCAGACGCAGCGGGTGCGACATGGCCTTGAGGTACTGGGCAGCCCGGGCAATCTCGGCATCATTGGAGATAATCTGTTCGTCTACTGTGCTCATGGCTGACTTGGGTTCCCCGGGTACCTTGGGCATGCGGCCTAAGGGCCTCTATCGAACCTGACACAGGCACGACGGGCGCGACAAAACAAGATAAACTATCTTGCACTTGGGGCCGTGAGCGGCAGGGTCGCCGCGTGACGATGACGTCTTATTAAGTAAGCCCGAGATTATACGTGTAACTCGCGCTGTCCTAAACCCATTGAGGAATCAATTTTTCCTGTGGGGTTTTGGCGGGGCGCCTGCTGCAGGAACCTAATGGCAGCCAGGGGCCTTCTTGACCGTTAGAGCCCGGTCTGATGCGCGCTCAGGTCGATCTTGTGCCGGCATCATCTCCACGTGCCCGGTTCGGCCAAACCCCGGACGATAGTTTATGGCTTTCCCCTCGCGACGAAGGACCAAGTGTGTTTGTCTGCTGCAATCTGGCTCGAAACCGCGTGCCAGGCTGTGGCCCATGAAACGGCGCACGAGCTGGGGCTTCGTGATGTTGGCTGTTTGTCTGGGACCGGTGGCAGCGGAAGAGGGGGGCGCGCCGAACGTGGACCTAGAGCAGGTGCGCGGCCGCATCCGGGAGATACAGGCGTCCTTGCAAGGTCTGGAGGATCAGCAGAGCAGCCTGTCGGGTCAACTGGCGGGCATCGAACGGCAGTATGGTGAGTTTGCCAAGGCCTTGCGCAAACTGGAACACGAGGTGCAGGAGGGGGCCCGGCGCCTGGCGTCTCTTGGCAAGCGCCAGGAGCAGTTGAGGGCGGACATTCGCCAGCAGAACCAGGCTCTTGCAGGGCAGTTGCGCTCGGCTTATGCTGCTGGAAGGCAAGATTGGCTCAAATTGGCGCTGAACCAGGAAGAGTCGGCCCGCGCCAGTCGGATGCTGGCCTATTATGGATATCTGAACCGAGCCCGGTTTTCCCTCATTCAATCCCTGGACACGGATCTTTCCCAACTGACCCAGGTCGAGGCAGACCTAGTCGCGGCGCGCGGCCGTCTCGAATCCACTCGCAGCGAGATGGCGCAGCAGCAGCAGCGCTTGAGCGAGGCCCGCAAGGAGCGGCAGACGGTGCTTGCGAAGTTGACGCTGGAGGCGAAGGACAAGAGTGACGAGCTTAAGTCGCTGCAGGAGGATGAGCATCGCCTTGAGGGCCTGATCGGTAGACTGCAGGCAGAGATGCCGGCGTTTCCCCAACGGGATGAGGGCTCCGCTGCCGCGCAGCCAGAGGAGGGCATGCGACTGCCGGTGAAAGGTCCCGTTCTGGCCGGGTTTGGCGCACCGAGGATGTCGGGAAAGTGGGACGGTGTTTTGATCGGGGCGTCCGAGGGTACTCCTGTACGATCCGTGGCCGCAGGACGCGTAGCTTTCGCTGATTGGTTGCGCGGTTACGGGCTATTGACGATTGTCGATCATGGAGACGGCTACATGAGTCTTTATGCTTTCAATCAGAGCCTGCTGAAAAGCGTCGGTGACTGGGTCGAGGCGGGCGAAACCATCGCCCACGTGGGTGCGAGCGGTGGCAGGCGCCAGCCCGGCTTGTATTTCGGTATTCGCGAGAAGGGACGCCCGATCGATCCGATGGCCTGGTGCGCGCGTGGCCATTGATTTCACGGCGGCGCCCTGTTCCGGTGTTCCGGGCGGCCGCGACGATTCGGTTACAGCCACTGTGACTGGATCCATGAATTCTTGATGATGGGAAATTACTCCATGGTGAAGCAAAAGAGTCTGATGCTGGTCGCGTTTGGCGCGGGCCTGGGCGCATTGTTGGCGTCAGCCGGAAGCGCGCTGGCCGAGCGCGATACCGGTGACTTGAATGGTATCCCGTTCGAGGGCCTGAAGACGTTCTCGGAGGTCTACGGCCGGATTCGTCAGGACTATGTCGAACCGGTGCCTGATACAAAGCTGTTGGAGGACGCAATTCGCGGCATGCTCTCCGGTCTCGACCCCCATTCGGCTTACCTGGATCAGGAGCAGTACAACGAACTCAAAGTCGGGACCACCGGACAGTTCGGCGGTCTGGGTATCGAGGTAGGCATGGAAAATGGCTTCGTTAAGGTCATTGCCCCCATCGATGACACGCCGGCGCAAAGGGCAGGCATCAAGGCCGGTGACCTGGTGATCCGTCTCGACGACAAACCTGTGAAAGGCATGACGCTCAACGACGCCGTCAAGATGATGCGTGGAGAGCCTGGCAGCGAGATCGTGCTGACCGTCGTCCGCGAAGGCGTGGAGCAACCGCTCAAGTTCAAGCTGATCCGCGACGTGATCAAGGTGCAGAGCGTCAAGAAGCGCATGCTGGAGGACGGTTATGGCTACTTGCGCATCACCAGCTTCCAGTCCAAGACTGGGGATAATGTCACCGAAGCGGTCAACGAGATGAAGAAGTCAGGCGATCTCAAAGGCCTGGTGCTCGATCTCCGCAATAACCCAGGCGGTGTGCTGAACGCGGCCGTTTCCGTCAGCGATGCCTTTTTAGAAAGTGGCTTGGTGGTATACACGGATGGCCGCATTGAAGACGCGAAGATGAAGTTCAATGCGACACCGGGCGACCTGCTCAAGGGTGCTCCCATTGTGGTACTAATCAACGCCGGTTCCGCTTCCGCATCGGAGATTGTGGCTGGGGCGCTGCAAGACCATAAGCGCGCGATCATCATGGGTGAAAAGACCTTTGGCAAGGGATCGGTCCAGACCATACTCCCGACCAGTAACGGTGGAGCGGTGAAGCTGACCACGGCGCGCTATTACACGCCCTCGGGCCGCTCTATCCAGGCGGAAGGCATTACGCCTGACGTGCCAATCTCCAAGGTGAAGCTGGAAACGGTGCAACAGTCCGAATTCTCTCCCATCAAGGAGGCCGACCTGGTGAACCATCTCAGCAACGAGAAGGCGGGCAAGAAGGACGATTTGAAGGGGCAGGAAAAGACAGAAGAATCCTTGGCGGTTCAGGACTATCCGCTCAATGAGGCCCTAAATCTGCTCAAGGGTATCAATATCGTCCGGCAGGGCAAGCTGAACTGATGCCGGTACGGCGGGTTTCCGCTAATAATGAAAAGGGCGCCTCGGGCGCCCTTTTCATATCATCGCCGCCGGTAAAGCGGTTGCCGTTCGTCGATCGCTGCCTGGTACTTTACGGTGAAGTCCTGCAGCGCCGGGAGTTGCGCCAATAGGTCCGCACCCGCAGGGAATTCAAAGGCATTGACACCGACACGAGACAGGAAAAACATCTGGTCGCGAATGAATTCGCCGCGCACCCTCAACTCTCCTGTGAAGCCGTAGCGTTCCCTTAGTAGGCGGGCCAGGGAGAAACCACGCCCGTCTGTCATGCTGGGCATTTCGATGCAAACCAGCTGAAAGCGTGACAGGTCATCAAGGAACTCAGCGGGCGCATCCTCGCCTTTCACGCGCAAACCCAAAGCTTGTCCACGGTCGGTCAGCGTATCGCGATCACGGAGCCAGCGCTTTAGTGAGACCGTGAAACGGCTCTCTGGTGGCGTGTCGTCGTCCGAAAGATGAGTCCAGTCATCCGTGACGATGTTACCGTCTTTAATGATTTGCATAGACCTTCTCCTGAAAGGGTTCCACGCCTAGACGGCGCACGGTTTCGAGGAAAGGTTCCTCCTCCAGCCGCAATTCCGTATAGGTCTTGAGAATGCACTCAATGGCGTCGGCGATATCCATTTTCGCAATTGCCGGTCCCAGGCGCTCTCCCAGTGAAGCATCGTCGGAAGAGGATCCGCCCAGAGTCAGCTGGTACCATTCTTCGCCTTTCTTGTCGACGCCAAGGATGCCGATATGTCCTACGGCCTGATGACCGCAACCGTTCATGCAACCGGAAATATTGATACGGAGGTCCCCCAGATCGTACAGATAATCCATGTTTTCCAGGCGGGAATAGATTTCTTGCGCAACCGGGATGGAGCTGGCATTGGCCAAAGAGCAGAAATCCAGGCCAGGGCAGCAAATCATGTCGGTGGCTTTGCCGATATTGGCGGTCGCAAGCCCCAGTTCCGAGAGTGCAAGCCATAGCGTATGCAGTTCATCCTGGCGGACGTCGGCAAATACCAGGTTCTGAGTATGGGTAACGCGCAGTTCACCGAAGCTGTATCGGTCACACAGATCGGCAACGGCCTCCATTTGCTGCGCCGTCAAGTCCCCCGGGGGTACGCCTGGGGCTTTCAGGGAGAGAAATACGGCGCGATAGCCAGGCACCTTGTGCTCCGCCGTGTTATGGCGCAGCCACGCGGCGAAGGCGGGCGAAGCGTCCGACGGGGTCGCGGTGTTTGCCGCGGCATCGTAGGCGGGCGGAGTGAAGAATCGCGCAACCCGCTGGATTTCCGCAGTATCCAAGACCAGCGAATCGCGAATCTGCGACCACTCGTCTTCCACCATGCGGGTGAAGGTTTCGATCCCAGTCTCCTTTAGTAGGATCTTGATGCGTGCCTTGTACTTGTTGTCGCGTCGGCCAAACAGGTTGTAGACCCGCAGGATCGCTTCCAGGTAGGACAGCAAATGCGCTTTTTCCAGGAAGGGGCGGATGGTCCGACCTATGATGGGCGTGCGCCCCAGGCCGCCTCCGACCAAGACTTCGAAGCCTACGTCTCCGTTGGTGTTTCTGACCAAGTGCAGGCCGATATCGTGCAACTGCGTCGCAGCGCGGTCCTTGGCGGCACCGCTCACTGCGATCTTGAACTTGCGCGGCAGAAAGGCAAATTCAGGGTGCAGGGTGGACCATTGCCGGATGATTTCGCAATAGGGCCGCGGATCTTCCAATTCGTCGATCGCCACGCCGGCCAGGTGATCGCTGGTGACATTGCGGATGCAATTGCCGCTGGTCTGGATGGCGTGCATCTGAACGGATGCCAGGTCAGCCAGGATGTCAGGAACTTCCTCCAACTTGGGCCAATTGAACTGAATGTTTTGGCGGGTCGTGAAGTGGCCATAGCCACGGTCGTACCTGCGCGAGATATGCGCCAGCATCCGCATTTGACGGGAGGACAACAGCCCGTACGGCACGGCGATGCGCAGCATCGGAGCGTGCCGCTGGAGATACAGACCATTCATCAATCGCAGCGGGCGAAATTGGTCCTCGGTCAGTTGCCCGGCGAGAAAACGGTGCGTCTGATCCCGGAACTGGGCAACCCGCTCGTCGACGAGTGCCTGGTCAAAATGGTCGTACTGGTACATGGTCCGTATCTTCAAAAAGGGCGCTTCGCCAAAAAGACCCACTGCAAAGCTGCGAAAATCGCCCGCGCCTCAACGCGGTGCCTGGAGGTCTCATGCGGAGAAGGCTGTTTCATCTTTAATCGAGCCGGGAATTGTAAAGCAAGCCTGGGGGGTGAGGCCACTTTCAATTGGTAAAGGGCGCGTGTTCCTGGCAGGTCGAGGCATTTATTTGTACATGGAATAACACTTTCTTCTATATAATCGACGCCTTTAAGTATTTAGGGGACTTGTGTCGCCGTGAAGAAGGCGCTACGCGCGCTTTTGGCGTCCGGGTGAATGTTTCTATACAAATAAAGAGGGGTTCTGCCTTGTTACGCGCACTCGCTTTGTTCTCGCTGCTTTTTGCCGTGCCGGCGCTGGTATCGGCGGAAGAGATGCAGGTTTTGGGGCTGACTGGCTCGCAGCGCGGTTTTTACTGCGTACTGATCTTCATCATTGCCTATGCCTTTGTCATGACAGAGGAATTTACGCACCTGCGTAAATCTAAGCCAGTTATCCTGGCGGCAGGCATCATTTGGGCTCAGGTCGCCTACATGGCAGGTACCAATGGTGTTCCGGCGGAAACCGTGCACAAGGCCTTCGAAAACAATCTGGCCGAGTTTGCCGAACTGATGTTGTTCCTGTTGGTCGCGATGAGCTACATCAATGCCATGGCGGAGCGCAATGTGTTTGAGGCGCTCAGGGCCTGGTTGGTGAACCGTCGCTTCGGCTACCGCAAGCTGTTCTGGATCACAGGCGTCATTACGTTTTTCCTATCCTCCGTCGCCGACAACCTGACTTCGGCTCTGTTGGTCGGTGCGGTGGTGATGGCCGTCGGCGTCAACAGCCCGAAGTTTGTTGCCCTGGGGTTCATCAATTTGGTGAGCGCGGCAAACGCGGGTGGTGCCTTCAGTCCGTTCGGCGACATCACGACGCTGATGGTTTGGCAGGCGGGAAAGGCCGAGTTCTTCGACTTCTTCATGTTGTTCATTCCTTCGGTGGTGAATTTCGGCGTTCCGGCCGCGATCATGCATTTCGCTATTCCTGACGATGCCCCCACCTTCAGTGGCGAAGACGAAAAGGTCGTGCTGAAGCCGGGTGCCATTCAGATTTGCGGATTATTTCTTCTGACCATCGTCACTGCGGTAAGTTTCAAGCAGTTCCTGCACCTGCCGCCCTTCATGGGCATGATGGTGGGTCTGTCCTTCCTCATGTTCTACGGCTATCGCCTGAAATTGGTCTTTAACATGGGCGGTGACAAGTTCGACGTGTTTCAGCATGTCCGTGATTCGGAGTGGGACACCCTGCTGTTTTTCTTCGGCGTAGTTTTCGCTGTGGGCGGTCTTGGTTTCATTGGATACCTGCAACTGGCGTCGGCTGCCATGTATGACGGCTTGGGAGCGACTACCGCCAATATCCTGATCGGTGTGCTGTCCGCCATTGTCGACAATATCCCGGTGATGTTTGCAGTACTGCAAATGAATCCGGACATGAGTCTCTATCAGTGGATGCTGGTCACGCTGACCGCCGGCGTGGGCGGCACCATGCTTTCGGTGGGATCCGCTGCTGGCGTGGCGCTGATGGGGACCTCCCGCGGCATGTACACGTTCTTTAGCCACCTTAAATGGACGCCCGCCATTGTCGCTGGATATGCGGCGAGCATCCTGACGCACTATCTCATCAACGGCTGACATCTGGGAGCGGCCGCACACCGGCCGCATATCACCGCGAAGCGCTTGGCTCTTGCCAGGCGCTTTTTGTTTGCCTCGATTCATCTTTTTGCCCGAGCCGGCCGGCGCGCGTCAAGGCGCTGACGGGTCTCGGTGCGCTTCGCCCTGTTCAGCCAATTAATCGGCAAAAGATGCTTTTCTCCGTCAAGGCTTTTCTGCGCTGGACGATAAGAAGGTGAACGCGTTTTCTGAATCAACAGAAACGTGCAATACCGACGAGGGGGGGGCGCCATGGAACATGACCACGCTGCTGGTGGGACGATGACCGAAATCGATGTTTCGGATTATTTGAGGAGTTCCCTGGCCGTTGCGCTGTCGCATCAGCACATCGAGGCCGCCGACGAAACGATCTTTTACGTCGTCAATCTGTTGGGTTACTACAGCGGAGGCGACGTTTCCTTCTCAAAGCTCGAGGAAGGGGTCTTCAAGCATCCTTTGGCTGGGCTTTACATGCGTGCTGTGGGTGCTGATTCACCCAAGGAGCAGCAGAATTCGTTACGCCGTCTCGGAGACGTCGCACTCCTTGCCGCCAGTCTGTGCGCAACCGGGTCGGTTCCGGCCAAGTCCGGTTTTTCAGAATATTACCTCTCCATGGGTGCCGCCGCGTACGGTTTTCTCGCTGAGGCGGCCATGGACTCCAGTCATGCCCGCCTCTACGCGGTTGTATTCGGGGAATTGGCTACGAAGTTCTCCGAATTTGTCCACGTACTCGCCGAAGTTTTGGAAAGCGCGCACGCTGACGCGCCAAGCGACGCTCTCCGCCTCTACGAAAACTGGTCGCGCACCGGCAGTACTTGGCTGGCTCACCGGTTGCGCTGTCTTGGAATCGAACCCAGCGCCGCTTCAGTCAGCAGATTGCAACACTGACAGCCTGCAACTCCACCGCAATCGAGCTCAGGATCCCGTGCGGGCATGAGGCATGTAGTATGCCGCCGAAGCTTCGGACTTGCCCGGGGATGCCGCGATGGGCTTGAGCTCGATGACGCCGCCTCCCAGTGCGATATGCGCCAATTGGGCAGAGTTCTCCACTCCAAGTTTCTTTATGATGCGTGTCTGGTGAACGCCCACGGTTTTCGGGCTCGATTTCAATATCCCGGCGATTTCGATCACTGTGTGGCCTTCGGCGAGAAAGCGGAACACTTCAAACTCTCGTGGGGTGAGGAGGTGTATGCCCCAAAACAGTGAATCCTTGCCGACCTCAAGGTCTTCGTCAAAAAAGCTGTCGCCTTTTGCCAGCGTTTCGATGGCCCTGAGCAGCTGGTTTGGTTCGTCCGTCTTGTAGACAAGGCCCTTGATGCCTGCGTTGCTGGCTCTAACTTTCAGAATCGGGTTGCGCTGAGCGGCGAATCCCAGAATACCTGCATCCCTGTCTTCGTGGCAGACCCTCCTGGCGAATTCAAATCCTTCGTGGTCTGCAAGGCAGAGATCCATGATGGCAACATCGGGACGTGTTTGGCGGTACATGTCCCACGCTGCGCTATAGCTTTCGGCCTCACCAATTACAGTGATATTCGATTGTTGTCCCAGAAAGTAACGGATGCCAGCGCGGACAACGGGGTGCCGGTCGATTATGAGCAACTGTGTCATCATCATGTCCTTGAAATTCAGAAAAATATCTACTTTTTCGGCAGTAGTTCACAAAACTTTAGGCGGGTCGTGAGATTTTTTCACGGTCCATGCGCCATACATACGAAAACTCCCATGGTAGTGTAGACTACTTCACATTCCATTTTTCGAGTTTGCATGCCCATCATGGCCGTGGCGCCTGATTTGGCAGGCGTGCAGTGCTGGAAATTCGGTTGAGGCGAATCTGGGTCCCGTATCTCGGACAGCCGAACGTCACGAAGTCATCGGAGAGCGTTGAAGGGTATGTGGCTCCAGAAAACCATAAGCCTCAAGTCACGTGACCGCGGATTCCACTTGGTCACAGACGAATTGGTGCAGGCTCTGCCGGAGATCCGGCAATTCAGGGTAGGGGTGCTGCATTTGTTTATCCGCCATACGTCGGCGTCGCTGGTGATCAATGAAAATGCGGATCCCACCGTCCGTCGAGATCTCGAAGTACATATGCGGTACCTCATTCCCGATGGTGCGGCGCATTTTCGCCACACCCAGGAAGGCGATGACGACATGCCGGGTCATATCAAGGCATGCCTGATTGGATCGAGTCTGTCGATTCCGGTTGGAGGTGGCAGGCTTCTCTTGGGCACTTGGCAGGGAGTTTATCTGGGGGAGCATCGCGAGGCCGCAGGTGCTAGAACCTTGGTTGCCACCTTGAACGGCGAGGCGGCCTGAATCGAAACAGATTGTGGGAGACTGTCGACGATGAACAAGATATTTTTGCTCGGGCTGCTGTTCGTTTCGCTACAGGCTTCGGCGGGAAGCGCCTGGGAGGAGTCCGGTGTGCCACTCGCCAAGCCTGTCGAGGTGACAGTGCATCGGAGTCCAAGCTGCGGATGTTGCGGCAAATGGATCGAGCACATGCGGAACAGCGGATTTGTGATCAAGGACATCAAGGAATCGGACATGGATGCAGTCAAGCGTCGCGCGGGAGTCCCCAAGGTTCTGGAGTCGTGCCATACGGCTGAGTTGGGGGGGTATGTGGTCGAGGGGCATGTGCCGGCCAAGGATATTAAGAAAATGCTGAACGAGAAGGCGGCGTTTCTGGGACTGGCTGCGCCCGGAATGCCTGCGGGTTCGCCAGGCATGGAAATGGGGGGGCACAAAGATGACTTCTCGGTGATTGCGTTCGACAAGCAGGGAAATGCCGATATCTACGTGGAACACAAAGGTTACTAAGGCTACGGAAGCTTGGAGCGAAAACGTGGGTGAATTGGCATAAAAGTTTGCGGCAATTCCCGCAGTTGGCATGCTCACGCTAGAGCGACCGGATGGCTCACGCGAACTTGCGTCGTGTGCAAGATTTCAGTCTTTGCGCGGTATGGAGGGGCGCTTTGGGGCCGAACTCAGTAAATTGATGCAAAGCTTCCACAGTGGCTCACGTTTTGCTTCATCAGATCGCCGACGCGCTTGATCGCAGCCTTTAAGCGCCGACTTGTTTGAGCGTCGGGCAACCCCTTGACGTGGTTTCGGCTCAGACGTATATACCGTCACGTGATCCGCGTCTCGGGTGAATCCTAGGCGCTGAGTGCATGCAACCCGCATATCGTGTCTGTCTTCGTCGTCCCGCATGGAGCCGGAATTGTCCGGCAGGAGCATATGATGAACGTAGCGGAATTAAGGTCTATCGCCCGTTTCAATGGTATTTCCGACCTGCAGATGTTCAGCAGCGAAAAGCAGTTGGTGTGGGCTATACAGAGAGCGAGGGGCGAGGATACCTGCTTTCTTGGGGATACCCGCTTCAAGTGCCAGGAAAGCGAATGTGAGTGGCGCGATGACTGCCGCCGCCTGGTGGCCGAGTGGCGTCGGTAACGCAGCGTTCCCCGTGCGTCGAGCCTGGACTGCCTGATGGTCTGGTTTTCGCCTGAGATTGACGCGCTACGGAAATAGAGTGCCGCCGGTTCCACGCAGATCGCAAACATACCTGATGCCGGCAGCTGGCCGTCCAATGCCGGGCGCTCAAGGGTTGCACCGGATCTCCTGAGTTGACGCGCGTTCGCCGCGCAGCGAATTTTCCTCGGTATAGTTTTCTGCTTGCCGCGCAGCGTGTTGAGCGCGCCGCTCGGGGCGGTTATTTTAATCGCTCCAAATCGTCGAAAGAGCCCTCATGAAGATCGGACTGCCCAGAGAGACCAAGGATAACGAAAACCGCGTTGCCATGACCCCGCGCGGGGTAGCGCAACTCTGCGCTTCTGGGAGTAGCGTGGTGGTGCAGGAAGGGGCAGGGGTTGGCTCCGGGTTTGCGGATGCCGAGTATGCGGCGGCCGGCGCACGTATCGGCGACGTTGAGGAAGCTTGGGACGTGGATCTGGTTGTCAAGGTCAAGGAGCCTCTCGAGTCCGAATACCCATTTCTGGCCGGGCAGAGCGTCTTCACCTATTTTCACCTCGCCGGTTGTCCGCCACATCTGACGCGTACCCTGCTGGAAAGCGGGACAACGGCGATTGCCTATGAAACCCTCGAGGACGCTGCGGGCCGCCTTCCACTGTTGGCGCCCATGAGTGCTATCGCTGGCAACATGGCCTCGCTCGTCGGTGCCTATTACCTGGCGCGAGCCCATGGCGGCAAGGGTGTGCAACTGGGTCAGGTGCTGGGGATTCGTCACGGTCGGGTATTGATCATCGGCGACGGCGTCGTCGGCTTTCATGCCGCTCGGACTGCGTATGGTCTCGGAGCCCATGTTACCGTTGCTGGGCTCGATGCCGACAAGGCTGCGCGGATGCGCGCTGAAATTGGTCCGGATCTCGGCTTTTTTCTGTCAGAGCCCAGGGCTATTGCAGAGGAGCTAAGGCGGGCTGATCTGCTGGTCGGCGCCGTGTTGCAACATGGTGCGCGGGCTGATTACGTGGTGAGCCGCGACATGGTTGCCGGCATGGAGCCGGGGTCCGTGCTGGTGGACGTGAGCATCGATCAGGGCGGCTGCATCGAAACTTCGCGGCCGACCCGCCACTCGGATCCGGTATATGTTTCAGAGGGCGTGATTCATTACTGCGTGACTAATATGCCGGGGGCTTATCCCAGGACCTCGACCTTGGCCTTGACGGAGGCGACGTTTCCCTACTTGGCCAAGCTTGCGGAGCGGGGGTTGGACGCCTTACGCGGTGACCCGGGCTTCTCCAAGGCGCTCAATGTCCACCGTGGTCACATCACCTGCCGGCCGGTCGCAGAGGCCTTGGGCATGCTGGAAAAATACCAGGACTGGAATCCGCTGTAGCGCTCCTGAGAGTGCCAGTGGCTGCCTCGGAGACTGTGTGCTCGTCGCCTCAGTATTCGTCTTGACCGTCCAGCAAGTCGTCGAGGGTGATGTCCTGGGAGTCCCGACCATGCAAGTCGGGGTCAGAGTAGCCGAGGTCATCCACTTCCAGGTCGTCGTAGGGAGCGCTCCAGTCCTCGGGCGCCTCAATCGGTGTAAAGACCGAGTCTTCCCACGAAGCGAAGTCGAATTCCCCGATATCGCCGTTGTAGTACTGAACCTCGATGGAATCGTTGTCCTCGTCCAGGGCGACGATACGGAAAGTCCTGCCGCTCGCCAGATCCTGGTACCACTCCTGCAAAATAGGACTCACGTTGCTCATGGCTGCTCTCCTGCCGCTTGACTGTCACTCGCGGGCCTGCAGGCCAAGAATAGCACGGATCGCCCGGCCGCAACCCTTGTCTGAGCTGAAAACCCGCGCGCTCAGTTTTCTCCAACCAATTGGATGAGGTTCTGGCACAACTGCTTCTTGCGCGCGTCATCCGTCAGTGGCAGGTCGTTCTCGTCGGTGATGTAGAAGATATCTTCCGCGCGGCTGCCGATGGTGGAAATCTTGGCATTGCGCAATCGGATGTGTGACCTGTCGAAAGCCTGTCCGACCTTTGATAAAAGGCCGGGGCGGTCGGTCGCGATCAACTCGATGATGGTATGGCGGTTGTGCGGATCCTCGTGGAAATAGACCTGGGTCGGAACCGTGAAGTGCTTGATCACACGGGGTTCGCGGCGCTGCACCGCAATCGGTTCCTCGGTGGGATGCAGCAGACACTCGCGCAGTTTGGAGCAGATCTGCACCTGGCGGTGCTGGTCGCGGATGGGAGCGCCCGACTGTTCGAGCACATGATAGCTGCTGAGCACGAAGCCGTTTCCGGTGGTGATCACCTTGGCGTCGAAGATGGTGAGGCCCAGTTGGTCGAGGACGGCGGTGCTGTGGGAAAAGATGAAATCCTGATCCTGCGCGTATAGGAAGACTTCTGCGCTGCCCCGCTGGCTGACCGGGCGCAGCAGGACCAGCGGCAAATCCTGTTCCGGTGTCGAGGCAATGGCGATGGTATGCCAGGCGATTTCATCCGGCAGGTAGCGGAGGAAATAGTCATCGACGAAAGTCCTCCAGACCTGGTTGACAGATGATTCCCGCAATCCCAGTCGGTGCAGCAAGGCGCGCGACTCCTCGCGCGAGGCCCGTATCTTCTCGGCCAGATCCGGCGGATTTTCCAGGCCGCGCCGGAATGCCCAGCGCGTCGCGGTGAACAGTTCACGAAGCAAGGCCCCTTTCCACGAGTTCCACAGGTTGGGGTTGGTTGCGCGGATGTCGGCGACGGTCAATAAATACAAGTGATTGAGGTGGGTCGGGTCGCCCACGACGGTGGCGAACTCCCGGATCACCTCCGGGTCGTTGATGTCCTTGCGCTGGGCCGTCATGGACATGAGCAGATGGTGGCGCACCAGCCACTGCACCAGGCGCGTATCGTCCTCGGAGATGTTGTGGCGGCGGCAGAAGTCGCCCGCGATGCCTTCCCCCAGCAGCGAATGGTCGCCACCGCCGCCCTTGGCGATGTCATGGAAGAGTGCCGCGATATACAGAATCTCCGGGCGCTCGATGAGTTGGAATATCTCGTAGCAGTGCGGGTTTTCCGAGCGGTGCCGCTCCAGGGCGAAGCGCCGGAGGTTGCGAATCACGAACAGGGTGTGTTCGTCCACCGTGTAGACGTGGAACAGATCGTATTGCATCCGGCCCACCACGTTGCCGAAGGCGGGCAGGTAGGCGGCCAGGAGGCCGTAACGGTTCATGCGGCGCAGTTGGTGGGTGATGCCGCCCGGCTGCCGCAGGATTTCCATGAACAGCTTGCAGGCATCCGGGTTCCTGCGGAAATCCTCATCGATCAGATAGAGGTGCTGGCGAATGAGGCGTATGGTGGAGGCGCGGATGCCCTGAAGGTCGGAGTTTTGTTGCAGGATCAGGAAGATTTCCAATAGCGCCAGCGGGTTCTCGGCGAAAACGCGCGGGTGCAGGGCCTCGATGTAGTGATTGACGGCCTGGAAGCACGTGTTGATGGGCAACATCAAGGATTCGTCCTGGTTGTGCAGAATGACTTCCTTGAACAATTGCAGCACCATTTCGTTGAGCCGTTCCAGGCCCACGACGGTGCGGAAATAGCGCTGCATGAAGTGCTCGACGGCCTCATTGATGTCGGCGTCGTTATGGCCGAACTGTCGGGCCAGATCCTTCTGGTAGTCGAAAAGCAGTCTGTCCTCGCTGCGTCCGGTCAGGGCGTGCAAGGCAAAGCGGACTTGCCAGAGGAAATTCTGCGCCTCTAGCAGTTCATCGAATTCTGCCGCAGTGAGCCAACCGTGGACGATCAGGTCGCGCAGGTCACGGGAATTGTAATGGCGCTTGATGATCCAGCCGATGATCTGGATGTCGCGCAGCCCGCCGGGCCCTTCCTTGATATTGGGTTCCAGGTTGTAGGCGGTATCGTGGTATTTGGCGTAGCGTGCCTGCTGCTCCGCCATCTTCGCTTCGAAAAAGGCGGGCGATGGCCACAGGTGCTCCGGGCCCAGACGCGCGAGCAGGGTGTTGAAGAGCGGCTCGGAACCGTGCAGAAGCCTAGCTTCCAGCAGGTTGGTCATCACGGTCTGGTCGGCGCGTGCCAGTTCGACGCAGCTGGCGATGGTGCGGGCCGCCTGTCCCAGCTTCAGGCCGATGTCCCATAGGAACCTGAAGAATTCAGCCAAGCGAGGCTGGTAGTCGGGTTCGGCTATCGACTCGCCGTCCTCCTCCGGCAACAGCACCAGCAGGTCGATATCCGAATGCAGGTGGAGTTCCTGCCGGCCGTAACCGCCGACGGCGATCAAGCTCAGCCCTTCGGCTAACTCCCCCAGTTGTTGACTCCAGGCGGCGAGCAGTAGCCCGTCCATGAAGTCGGCGCGCGCCCTGATCAGGCGGGCGATGGACGTTCCCGCGCGAAATTGGCGCGCCAATTCGGCGTTGTTGGCCTGAATGAGTGTCTTGCAGCGCCTTTCGTCGCGGTAGTCGCAGACAGCGCCGGATTCAGTTCGCGACTCGAAGGCTGGGTTGTTCAATGGCTTCTTCTTGCCTGAGGGTCAGGATCTCGTAACCGTCCGATGTCACCAGCACCGTGTGCTCCCACTGGGCCGACAGGCTGTGGTCCTTAGTCACGGCGGTCCATCCGTCGGGCAATATCTTAACGTAGCGCTTGCCCAGGTTGATCATGGGCTCCACGGTAAAGATCATCCCTGCCTGCAAGCGGGCGCCCTCGCCCGGCTTTCCGTAGTGCAGCACCTGAGGTTCCTCGTGGAAGCCGCGCCCGATCCCATGCCCGCAGAACTCCTGCACGACCGAGCAGCCGTGGCTTTCCGCGTGCTTCTGGATGGCGTGTCCGATGTCGCCGAGGTGCGCGCCCGGGCGTACCTGGCGGATACCCAGATACATGCATTCCTGGGTCAATCGGACCAGACGCTTGGCGCGTATGGCGGCTTCCCCGACCAGGAACATCTTGCTGGTGTCGCCGTGATAGCCGTCCTTGATCACGGTGATATCGATGTTGACGATGTCCCCGTTCTTGAGCTTCTTCGGTCCGGGAATGCCATGGCAAACCTGGTGGTTGACCGATGTGCAGATGGATTTCGGAAAGCCCTTGTAGTTCAGCGGGGCCGGAATTGCCTGCTGCGTATTTACGATGTAGTCGTGGCAGATGCGATCCAATTCCTCGGTGGTGACGCCAGGCACCACGTAGGGTTCGATCATTTCCAGCACTTCGGCGGCAAGGCGGCCAGCCACGCGCATTTTTTCGATTTCGGCGGGTGTTTTCAGGATGATGCTCATGCGCGGCCAGGGGAGATGATGAGGGTGTGCGACGGACGCCTCGGGCGGTTGATGGATGCCGCGTGGATTGTTGATGAATCCGCTTTATGGTATAAAGCATGGCTTGTTTTGGCAACCACACACACTCATCGTCACGCCCTGCGGGGTGCCAGTGCACCAAGTGCCTGGTCGCCGGGTGGGATGGGTGGAGGCTTAACCCCCCGGCCGGCTTTTGTTCGCGGCCTTTTTTACATCAGGAGTTTTTCAATGTCGACCGTAACCATGCGTCAGATGCTCGAAGCCGGTGTTCATTTCGGTCATCAGACGCGGTATTGGAATCCCAAGATGGCGCCTTTCATTTTCGGCGCCCGCAGCAACATCCACATCATCAATCTGGAAAAGACGCTGCCCCTGTTCAACGAGGCGATGAAATACCTCGAAGAAACCGCCGCGAACCGCGGCCGAATTCTGTTTGTAGGCACCAAGAAAACCACCCGCAAGGTCATTGAAGAGGAAGCGAGCCGCTGCGGCATGCCCTACGTCAATTATCGCTGGTTGGGCGGCATGTTGACCAATTTCAAGACCATCAAGCAGTCCGTGTCGCGTATGAAGGAGCTTGAAGCCATGCGTGATGATGGCCGCCTGCACCGCTTCAGCAAGAAGGAAGCCCTGGGCATGATGCGCGAGTTGGACAAGCTGACCCAGAGCATGGGCGGCATCCGCGATATGGATCGTCTGCCCGACGTGCTGTTTGTAATGGACGTGGGCTACGAGAAGAATGCCATCTGCGAGGCGAAGAAGCTGGGTATCCCCGTGGTTGGTATCGTCGATACCAACAACAACCCGGCTGGCATCGACTACATCATCCCGGGCAACGATGACTCGATCCGCGCCGTGCAACTGTATGCACAGAGTGCTGCCGCGTCCATCCTGCAGGGTAAGGCCAATGGCGTGAACTTCGCTGCCGGCGGTGAAGACGAATTCGTGGAGATGGACGCCAGCGCCGCTGCGCCGGTCGTCGAGGCGGAAGCTGCCGCCGGACTGAGCGAGTAAGGGAGCCGCCGGTAAGGCTGCGAACCCGATTCTCCAGAGGAACTCGGAAACGCCTCCTTTCGGGGGCGTTTTCATAAGAATCAACCAGTTAATCTAAGAGGTATTTGATGAACATTTCAGCATCGATGGTGAAGGAGCTGCGTGAGCGGACCGGCTCCGGCATGATGGAATGCAAGAAGGCCCTGGTGGAGGCCAGCGGCGACCTGGAAGCCGCCATCGAGATCATGCGCAAGGCGGGTCTGGCCAAGGCCGACAAGAAGTCCAGCCGCACGGCTGCCGAGGGCTGCCTCTGCGTGAAGAGCAGCGCCGATGGCAAGCGTGCCGCCATGGTGGAGGTCAACTGCGAGACCGATTTCGTGGCCAAGAACGACGACTTCATCGCCTACGCCAACGATGTGGCGGCCGGCGTGCTGGATTCGTCCGTGGCGTCGGTTGATGAGCTTCTGGGTACCGTGCTGCCCAGCGCCGGCATCAGCTTCGATGAGCGCCGCAAGGAACTGATCGCGAAATTGGGCGAGAACATCAATGTGCGCCGTTTCGAGCGCTTCGCCTCAGATTCCGGCATTACCGCGAGCTATCTGCACGGCACCCGCATTGGCGTGTTGGTGGAACTGTCGGGCGGCGATGCCGCTCTCGGCAAGGATATTGCCATGCACGTGGCCGCGAGCCGGCCGGTCTGCGTCGACGAGGCCGGCGTGCCCGCCGAGAGTGTCGCCAAGGAGCGGGAAATCTTCTCCGCCCAAGCTGAAGCCAGCGGCAAGCCGGCCAATATCATCGAGAAGATGGTTGAGGGCCGCATCAAGAAGTTCCTGGGCGAGGTGACCCTGGTCGGTCAGCCTTTCGTCAAGGATCCGGATCAGACGGTAGGCGCCCTGCTCAAGGGCAAAGGCGCCAGCGTGCTGCGCTTCATCCGCTTCGAGGTGGGTGAGGGCATCGAGAAGGAGGAGAGCAACTTCGCCGAGGAAGTCATGGCGCAGGTGCGCGCTTCCTGATCGGCCTGGGGCCTACCCGCCTCCTGATACCCCGGGCCGGTGGCATGGCAGCGCGCCATGCCGCAGGCCCGCATTTGCAGCAATCCAGAGAAGGAACAGAATGATCGTGGCACAGTACAAACGCATCCTGCTCAAGCTCAGCGGCGAAGCCTTGATGGGGGAACAGGGTGGGGGTATTGATCCTCACACCATTCAGCGGCTGGCCGGCGAGATCAACGACCTGTGCCATGCCGGCATCCAGGTGGGTCTGGTCATCGGTGGCGGCAACATCATACGGGGCGCGGAAAAGGCCTCCGAGGGGCTGGACCGGGTCACCGGCGACCATATGGGCATGCTGGCCACCGTGATCAATGCCCTCGCCATGCAGGACGCTCTGGAGCATCTGGGGCAGCAGGTGCGAGTCATGTCTGCTCTCAAGATCAACCAGGTGTGCGAGGATTACATCCGCCGGCGCGCCGTGCGTCATCTGGAAAAGGGGCGCGTGGTGGTGTTCGCGGCAGGCACCGGCAACCCGTTTTTCACTACGGATTCCGCAGCGAGCCTTCGGGCTATCGAAATCGGGGCGGACCTTCTGATCAAGGCCACCAAGGTCGACGGGGTTTACTCCGCCGATCCGGTCAAGAACCCCTCGGCGCAGTTCTACCCCAAGCTCACCTATGACGAGGCCCTGGATCAGCGTCTGAGCGTGATGGACGCGACGGCGCTTGTGCTTTGCCGCGACCACAACATGGCGCTGCGTGTCATGAACGTTTTCCAGCCCGGCGCGATCATGCGCCTGCTGCAGGGTGAGGATATCGGTTCGCTGATCGTGACCGGCAAGGTCGCCTGAGGCGAGGGCGGCTCCGCGGTTGGGCAGGCGAAGCCCTCCCGAGAATTTGACTGAAATCGGAACATAGCGATGATCGACGACATACAAAAACGGACCAGCGAGCGCATGAAGAAGAGCATCGAAGCGCTCAAGCACGAGTTTTCCAAGATCCGCACGGGCCGGGCGCACCCCAGCCTGCTGGAACATGTCAGCGTCAATTACTACGGCAACGAAGTGCCCCTGTCCCAGGCCGCCAATGTTGCGGTGGAGGATGCCCGTACGCTCTCCATCACTCCCTGGGAGCGGGCGATGATTCCGGTGATCGAGAAGGCCATCCTCGCGTCCGATCTGGGTCTGAACCCCGCCACCAATGGCCCCGTGATCCGGGTGCCACTGCCCCCCCTGACCGAGCAGCGGCGCAAGGACCTGATCAAGGTCGTGCGCGCCGAGGCGGAAAATGGCCGCGTGGCGATCCGCAATATCCGCCGCGACGCCAACAATGAACTGAAGGCGGCCCTCAAGGACAAGCAGATTTCGGAGGACGAGGAGAAGCGCAGCGGGGACCAGATACAGAAGCTGACGGACCAATACATCAAGGAAATCGAAGGGCTGCTGACGGAGAAGGAAGCCGACCTGATGGCCATCTGAGACCGGCGACCCCCGTGCTACCGGTGCAGTTAGCTTCCCTTAAGACGGAAACCAAGTAGTGGAAATCGACAATACAGAGTCCAGCGACGAGCGCATACCGCGGCATATCGCGATCATCATGGACGGCAATGGGCGCTGGGCCAAGCAGCGCTTTCTGCCCAGGACCGCAGGCCATCGCGCCGGCGTCGGCTCGGTGCGCAAGGCGGTTGAGTACTGCGCCAAAAAGGGGGTTGCGGCCCTGACCCTGTTCGCATTCAGCAGCGAAAATTGGCGCCGGCCGGCCCAGGAAGTGTCGGTGCTAATGGAACTATTCCTGACTACCCTGGAGAAGGAGACCGACAAGCTGCATCAGAACAACGTGCGGCTGCGCGTTATCGGCGACCGCTCGGCGTTTTCCGCCGAACTGCAGGCCCGCATCGCTGCGGCCGAACGCATGACAGAGGCCAACCAGGGTCTTTGCCTCAATATTGCCGCCAATTATGGGGGGCGCTGGGATATCGTCCAGGCGGCGCGAAGCCTGGCTGAGCAAGTCGCCGCAGGGGCGCTGCAGCCTTCGCAGATCGATGCCGAACTGTTCGACAGCCGCACCAGCCTTGCCGGTCTGCCGGAGCCCGACCTGTTCATCCGCACCGGCGGTGAACAGCGGATCAGTAATTTTCTGCTGTGGCAGATGGCCTACACCGAACTGTATTTCAGCGCTGCCCTGTGGCCCGATTTCGACGAGCAGGAACTGGAAGCCGCCATCCGCGACTATGCCAGCCGTCAGCGTCGTTTCGGCTATACCGGGGATCAGGTGGAAATGCTTTCCGTGAACCAGGGAGGGCGCTGAGGCGCCGCTTCCGCAATAACAAGAAATTCATATGCTGCGTAACCGCGTAATCACCGCTCTTGTCCTGGCTCCGCTGATCATCGTAGCCATTCTCTTCCTGCCAGCCTTCTGGTTCGCCGTGGTGTGGGGCGCCGTGGTGGCCGTTGCCTCCTGGGAGTGGGCGGATCTGGCGGGGCTCTCCACGCCGGTTCCCCGCCTGCTGTTCGTCGCCGCTTGCGGCGCATTCATGTTCACGGGACCGCAGTGGGGGGATTTCGCCCTCGACTGGCTGCCCTGGGTGGTGGTGGCCTGGTGGTTCGTGTTCAGCATCCTGGTGCGGCGCATACCTGACAAGCTCCTGGCCTGGAACTACCCTACGGCCCTCAAGCTCGGCATCGGCCTTTTCGTGCTGATCGCTTCCTGGATCCTGTTGGTCTGGGTGCGCGCCAACTTTGGCACCATGCAGGTGCTTTACCTGCTGCTGCTGGTGTGGCTGGCCGACGTCGCCGCTTATTTTGCCGGCAAGCGTTTCGGCCTGACCAAGCTGTCGCCGGAGATCAGCCCGGGCAAGACCGTGGAAGGATTGTACGGCGCACTCGTAGCCGCCGCTTTGTTTGCCGTTGCCGTTGGATTTTACAAGGGCCTGAATCCAGTGCTCATCGCCGATTTTGCACTCATCTCCGTACTTGCGGTCGTGGTGTCCGTCATCGGTGACCTGTTCGAGAGCCTGGCCAAGCGTGTCCGTGGAGTCAAGGACAGCGGTTCGCTGCTGCCGGGCCACGGCGGCGTCCTTGACCGGATAGACAGTCTGCTGGCAGCGGTGTCCGTCTTCTACCTGGGTTCGTTCCTGAGGGAGATTTTTCTGTGAAAGGCATCTGCGTCCTGGGTTCCACCGGATCTATCGGCGTTTCCACTCTGGACGTGGTGGGGCGCCATCCCGGCGCCTACCGCGTGGTGGCGCTTACGGCCAACAACAACCTGGATCGATTGCTGGAGCAGTGCCGGGCGCACCGCCCAAGCTATACCGTGCTGCTGGATGAAACGAAGGCGGCCGAATTCCGCCATCGTCTGATTGCCGAGGGCCTGTCGGGAATCCAGGTGCTTTGCGGTGCCAAGGCCCTGGAGGAAGTCGCCACACTGCCCGAGGTGGATAGCGTCATGGCGGCCATCGTCGGCGCGGCGGGGTTGTTGCCCACCCTCGCGGCGGCGCGTGCCGGCAAGAGCGTGTTGCTTGCCAACAAGGAAGCCCTGGTGATGTCCGGGCCCTTGTTCATGCAGGCGGTGGTGGAGTTCGGCGCCGAGTTGCTGCCCATCGACAGCGAGCATAATGCCATCTTCCAGTGCATGCCAGCGGGTTACCATGCCGGGCGCAATCCGCCGCAAGTGCGGCGCATTCTTCTAACGGCCTCGGGTGGGCCTTTCCTCAACAAGGGCGTCGACGAACTGCACGAGGTGACGCCGGATGAGGCCTGCGCCCATCCCAACTGGGTGATGGGTCGCAAGATTTCCGTTGATTCCGCCACCATGATGAACAAGGGCCTGGAGGTGATCGAGGCCTGCCTGCTGTTCAATGTGGCGCCGGAGCAGGTGCAGGTAGTGGTGCATCCGCAGAGCGTGATCCATTCCATGGTGGATTATGTGGACGGCACAGTGCTGGCCCAGATGGGCAACCCGGATATGCGCATTCCCATCGCCCATGCGCTGGCCTGGCCCGACCGCTTTGACTCGGGCGCGGAACCTCTGGACTTATTCGCGGTCGAACAACTGAATTTCCGGAGTCCCGATTTCGAGCGCTTCCCGAACTTGGGGCTGGCCTACGAGGCGGTCCGCGCCGGCGGCATCACCCCCGCGGTGCTCAACGCAGGAAACGAAGTGGCGGTAGCGGCCTTTCTCGCCGGAAAAATTCCATTCACGGCGATTCCCGCCATCAACGAATACTGCATGGAAGCCATCCCGTCCCGTCCAGTGGACTCCATCGAGGGGGTCCTGGCGGCCGACACCGAGGCCCGCGCGGCCGCCGAGGCTTACATAGCGCGCATGTAATCTCCCACTACCCAGGTTTGCCAGGCCATGCATACATTGTTTTATTTCCTGCTTGCGTTGGGCGTCCTGATCAGTTTTCACGAGTACGGGCACTTCATCGCCGCGCGAAAGCTGGGCGTCAAGGTGCTGCGTTTCTCCCTGGGGTTCGGCAGAACCCTGTGGCGATACCAGAAAGCCCCGGACCAGACTGAATTCGTCATCGGCGTGCTGCCCCTTGGGGGCTATGTGAAAATGGTGGACGAGCGCGAGGAAGTGGTGGATCCAGCCGATCTTCCGTATGCGTTCAACCGCCAAAGCCTGCTGAAGCGGTCCATCATCGTTGCCGCCGGCCCCGTTTTCAATTTCCTTCTGGCCATCCTTCTGTACTGGGCCGTGTTCATGATCGGGGAAACCGGCACTAAGCCGGTGTTGGGTCCGGTGCCGCCGCAGACCCTGGCAGCGGATGCGGGCTTTACCGAAGGCGATGAGATCGTGCAGGTGGGCGATACCGAGACGCCGACCTGGAACCTCGCCATGAATGCCTTTCTGGAAGCCATGCTGATCGATGAGAAGGTTCGATTCATGGTGAAGGATCGCGATGGACGCTCCATTCAGCGCGAACTCCGCGTGCCCTCGGAACTGGCGGAGCAGCCGGAAAAGTTGTACGAACAACTGGGCATGAAACCCTGGCAGCCCCTCCTGGAACCCGTGGTGGAGCGTGTCGAGCCAGGGAGCCCGGCGGAAGCTGCGGGTTTGCGCGGCGGCGACCGACTGGTGAGCGTGGACGGGACCGTCATCGACACCTGGCAGCAATGGGTGGAGCATGTGCGCGCGCACCCCGGCGAGCCGCTGCGCCTTGCCATCGAACGTGACGGGGTGACCGTCAACCTGTCTATCACGCCGACGGGCATCGACTCCCCGCAGGGCAAGGTGGGGCGTATCGGCGCCATGGTCAAGGTGCCCGAGGGTGTGATGGATGCGATGAAAGCCGAATACAAGCTGGATGCCTTGCCGGCCTTGGGGGCCGCTTTCCTGCGCACCGGCGAATATTCGGTGATGACCCTGAAGATGATGGGGCGCATGGTCATAGGCGAGGCGGCCATCGAGAATCTCAGCGGTCCCATCAGCATTGCACAATACGCCGGGCAATCGGCGCGCATGGGCCTGGTGCAGTTCTTCAAGTTTCTGGCCATCGTCAGTATCAGCCTGGCCGTGCTGAATCTCCTGCCCATTCCGGTACTCGATGGCGGACACCTGTTGTTCTATCTGATCGAGGCTTTGAAGGGCAGCCCGCTGTCCGAAAATGTGCAGGCGTTTTGTCAGCAGGTTGGCATATTTCTATTGTTGTCCCTCATGGCGCTGGCGTTTTTTCTGGACATCGAACGCCTGTTATCGTGAAATCGGCTGCTTTACCGGCTTTTCCAAACTGCGGAATCCAATTTCGCCTCAACCACGGACCTCATCCATGAAGAAACGTTTTCTGACATTCATGATCGCCGGACTGACGGCGGTCTCCGCGGTGGCGGCGGAAGCTCCCGGCGCGACCAAAGCCATTGAGGATTCCCTCAAGCTGGCGTTGCCTGGCATGAAGCCCGACAGCATCAAACCCAGTCCGATCAGCGGCCTCTACGAAGTCATGGTGGGTCCCAAGCTGTTCTATGTGTCGGGCGATGGCAATTACCTGATCCAGGGCAGCCTGATCGACGTGAAGGCCAAGGAAGATCTCACCGAGCCGCGCGTGGCAGAGGCCCGCATGGGTGCGCTAAACAAGGTGGGTGGTAATCGCATGATCAGCTTCAAGCCCAAGATCACCAAGCATCATGCCTACGTGTTCACCGATATCGATTGCGGGTACTGCCGTAAGCTGCATTCCGAGATCGATCAGTATGGCAAGGAAGGCATCGAGATCAGTTACCTGTTCTTCCCCCGCGCCGGGGAAGGGAGCGACTCCTGGAAAAAGGCCATCTCCGTCTGGTGCTCCAGCGACCGCAACGGTGCGCTGACCAAGGCCAAAAAGGGTGAAACGGTGGAATCCAAGTCGTGCGACAACCCGGTTGCTGAGCACTATGCCCTCGGCAACGCCATCGGCGCACAGGGCACACCCATGATCGTAACGGAGAAGGGAAATGTTCTGCCGGGCTATGTGCCGGCCAAGCAACTGGCCAAGATTCTGGAAACCGAGGCCAGCACCAACAAGAGCGCTTCACGCTGACGTCTATCTAAGCCCTTTGCAGAACGAGAAAAGCCGCCCTTGGGCGGCTTTTCTTTTCAGCGTGCTCTGAGTTTTCAACTTGCCTTGGCGAGACGTGGATACACAAAACCTGCCAGGGCGCCGCCGAGAATGGGCGCGAGCCAGAACAGCCACAACTGCAGCACGGCCCAGTCGCCCACATAGACCGCCACCGCCGTGCTACGTGCCGGGTTGACCGAGAGGTTGGTGACGGGAATTCCGATCAGGTGGATCAGGGTGAGCCCGAGGCCGATGGCGATGGGCGCGAAGCCCGCCGGAGCGCGGGAGTCGGTCGAGCCCAGGATGATGAACAGGAAAAAGAAGGTCAGCACCACCTCGGCAATGAAGCAGGCGGTGAGGGAGTAGTGGCCGGGCGAATGCTCGCCGTAGCCGTTGGAGGCAAAACCGCCGGACACGTCAAAGCCCGCCTTGCCGGTGGCGATCAGGTAGAGGACTCCGGCCCCCACGATCCCGCCCAGTACCTGCGCGCCGATGTAGGGTAGCAATTCGCTGGCTGGAAAGCGGCCTCCCACGCACAGGCCAATGGAAACCGCCGGGTTGAGATGGCAACCGGAAATGTGGCCGATGGCATAGGCCATGGTCAGCACTGTCAGGCCGAAGGCCAGGGCGACGCCGACAAAACCGATCCCGAGTTCCGGAAAGGCGGCTGCCAGCACGGCACTGCCGCAACCACCGAAGACGAGCCAGAAAGTACCAAAGAACTCCGCGGAAGCGCGATTGACGATGGGCATTGGAAGGTCTCCTTGTATTGTTGTTATCGCCGCTCCTTGATATCACCGACTGTCACCTGCCGGCAACAAAAATTTCTTAGTGCGCCGGTTCCAGCCGGTATTCGCCCCGGGTTGCGTCGCGCAGGGCCATGCCCAGGGCCTCGAACTTGCCCGATTCCAGGCTGATCAGGATACGCACGCCCGCGTCCGTGTATTCCTCTCCGCCCCGTTCCGCCTCCGCCGCATCCAGCAGCCGGTACAGGCTGCCCATGTGCTCGAAGGCCACTTCCGCGATCAGTTCCACCCGGGGCGATTCGGTCTTGCGTTCTGCCTGCCGCAGAGCCTCGGCCGCCGTGCCGCCGTAGGCCCGGACCAGGCCGCCGGTGCCCAGCTTGGTACCGCCGAAATAGCGGATTACGCCGACCACTACATGGTCTAGGTCCTGGCCCTCGATGGCGCGCAGGATGGGCTGGCCCGCCGTGCCGCCGGGTTCGCCGCCGTCGCTGAAACGGTACTCGCCGGCTATCCGATAGGCCCAGCACAGGTGCGAGGCATCCGCGTGGCGCTGCGCCACCGACTGCAGGAACGCGGCGGCCTCGCGGGCGTTGTCGGCCCGCGCCGCGTAGGCGATGAAGCTGGAGTTCTTGACGATTTCCTGGTGCTGGCTGGGGGCCGCCAGGGTGGTGAAACTGCGCAAGATTATGCGTTCGGCGCGTGAGCGCTCAGATTGACTCCAGGTGATAACTGACCACGCGCTCCACTTCCTTGCGCGAGCCCAGGATCACCGGCACGCGCTGGTGGATGTTCTGCGGCGTCAGGCTCATGATGCGCTCGCGTCCGGTTGAACTGGCACCGCCTGCCTGCTCGATGATGAAGCTCATGGGGTTGGCCTCGTACATCAGGCGCAGCTTGCCGCCCTTGCCGGGATCCTTGGTATCCAGGGGGTACATGAAGATGCCGCCGCGGGTGAGTATGCGGTAGACCTCGGCCACCATGGAGGCGATCCAGCGCATGTTGAAATTCTTCTCCCGCCCGCCGTCCTTGCCCTTGACGCATTCGGCCACATAGCGCTGCACCGGTTCTTCCCAGAAGCGCTGGTTGGACATGTTGATGGCGAACTCGGCGGTATCTTCGGGGATGCGCATATTGGGGTGGGTCAGGATGAACTCGCCCACGTCGCGGTCCAGGGTGAAGCCGTTGACGCCGTTCCCCGTGGTCAGCACCATCATGGTGGTGGGACCGTACACGCAAAAGCCCGCGCAAACCTGCTGGGTGCCGGGCTGCAGGAAGTCTTCGGCGGTGAGATTGCCCCCGGCTTCCGGCGCGCGCAGGATGGAAAAGATGGTGCCGACCGAGATGTTCACGTCGATGTTCGACGAGCCGTCCAGTGGGTCGAAGCAGATCAGGTACTTGCCTCTCGGGTAGCCGGAAGGAATCTGGATGATCTCGTCGTTTTCTTCAGAGGCCATGCCCGCCAGGTGTCCGGTCCATTCCAGGGAGCGGATGAAGATGTCGTTGGTGATCACGTCCAGCTTCTTCTGCACCTCGCCCTGGATGTTCTCCGACCCCGCCAGCCCCAGGTTGCCGGCCAGGCTGCCCCGGTTCACCTCGTGGGCGATGGCCTTGCAGGCGCTGGCCACGTCGTTGACCAGCAGGGTGAACTCGCCCGTCGCCTTGGGGGACTTGCGCTGTTCGCGGATGATGAACTGGGTCAGGGATTCGCCTTTCATGCTGCCTCGCGGGTCTTGGGGCGGTCGGAGCGCGCGTTCGGGCTAGGCCGCCGTGGCCAGCACGTCACGCACGCTGGAAATCTTCAGGGCATTGGTGGCGCCGCTGTGGCCGGTCAGATCGCCCTTGGTCAGGATCACCAAATCGTCCTGGGTCACAAGCTTGCGATCTAAAAATTCCTGGACGATGGCCTTGTTCAGCACGGCGTGGTCGGAAATGCCTGTTTCGCTGAAGCTGATGGGATACACCCCCCGCAACAGGGTCACGCGCCGGCAGGTCTTCTCGTGGGCGGTCAGGGCGAAGATGGGGATGCCGGAACTGATGCGGGACATCCACAGGGGCGTGTGGCCCGTTTCCGTCAGCGCGCCGATGGCGCGCACTGGCAGGTGATTGGCGATGTACATGGCCGACATGGCGATGGCCTCGTCGATCTTGTGGAAGCGCTGGTCATTGCGGTGGTTGGATTGCCGCATCCTAGGGTATTTCTCGGCCTCCAGGCAAACCCGCGCCATGGCCGCGACGGCGCGGTCGGGGAAGCGCCCGGCGGCGGTCTCGGCGGAAAGCATTACCGCGTCGGTGCCGTCCAGCACCGCGTTAGCCACGTCGGACACCTCGGCGCGGGTGGGCTGCGGATTCTCGATCATGGACTCCATCATCTGGGTCGCCGTGATCGCTACCTTGTTGTGCTGGCGCGCCAGGCGGATGAGGCGTTTCTGCTCGTGGGGCAGCAGGGCGTCGCCGATCTCCACACCCAGGTCGCCGCGCGCCACCATGATGGCGTCGGAAGCCTCGATGATCTCCTCGATCACACCCTTGGCGATGGCGTCGGCGCGCTCGATCTTGGCGACGATGCCCATGTCGCTGCCTTCGCTGCGCAACAGCGTGCGGGCCTCGAGGATGTCGTACTTGGAGCGGGGAAAGGAAATGGCCAGGTAATCGGCGCCGATCATCACCGCGGTGCGCAGGTCCGCGCGGTCCTTGTCGGTGAGGGCCGGGGCGGACAATCCGCCGCCCTGCTTGTTGATGCCCTTGTGATCGGACAGCACGCCGCCGCTGGTCACCACGCAATGGACCCGCGTGCCGGCCACGGCTTTGACTTTGAGTTCGATCAGGCCATCGTTGAGCAGCAACTTGTCGCCGGCCTTCACGTCTCGCGGGAGGGCCTCGTAGGAGCAGCCCACCTGGGTGGCGTCGCCATCGTCGTGGGGAAGCGCGGTGTCCAGGTCGAAGCTCTGGCCGTCCTGCAGGGTGACCTTGCCGCCCTTGAAGCAGGCGACGCGGATCTTGGGGCCTTGCAGGTCGGCGAGGATGCCCACATGGGTGCCCAGGCGGCGGGCGATGTCGCGGACCAGTTCGGCGCGCGCCTGGTGTTCCTCGGCGCTGCCGTGGGAAAAATTGAGCCGGACCACATCGGCGCCGGCTCGGAGGAGTTTTTCGAGGGTTTCCGGGGCCTCGCAGGCAGGCCCTAAGGTTGCGATGATCTTAGTGCGACGAAATGTCTTCATTCCTGTTCATGGATTGATCCCTGCGAATGCGCGTTCTCTCCTCAACGCGCGTTCATCAGGGCGACGGTCGTGTCCAGCATTCGGCAGGAGAAGCCCCACTCGTTGTCATACCAGCTGAGAACCTTCACCAGATTGCCGATCACCTTGGTCTGGGTGGAATCGAAATTGGACGATGCGGTGGTGTGGTTGAAGTCGCTGGAGACCAGGGGCTGGTCGTTGTAGTGCAGAATGCCCTTGAGTTCGCCTTCGGATGCCGCCTTCATGATGCCGTTGATTTCCTCGGCGGTGGTTTCGCGGCTGGCGATGAAGGTCAGGTCCACCACCGAGACGTTCGCGGTGGGGACGCGCACGGCAAAGCCGGACAGCTTGCCGTTCAGTTCCGGCAACACTAGGCCCACGGCCTGGGCGGCGCCGGTCTTGGTCGGGATCATGTTCAGGGCTGCGGCGCGGGCGCGGTACAGGTCGCTGTGGTAGACGTCCGTCAGCACCTGGTCGTTGGTGTAGGAATGGATGGTGGTCATCAGGCCGGAAACGATGCCGATCTTGTCCTGCAGGGGCTTCACCAGGGGCGCCAGGCAGTTGGTGGTGCAGGACGCGTTGGAGATCACCGTATCGCTGCCCTTCAGCACGCTATGGTTGACGCCGTAAACGATGGTGGCGTCGGCTTCGTTCTTGTCCGCGGGGGCGGAGATGATTACTTTCTTCGCGCCGGCGTCGATATGCGCCTGGCATTTGGCCTTGTTGCGGAACACGCCGGTGCATTCATGCACCACGTCCACGCCGAGAGCGCCCCAAGGCAGCTTTGACGGATCGCGCTCGGACAGCACCTTGATGCGGTCGCCGTTCACCACCAGGTCGCCGTCCTCGATGGTCACGGTGCCCTGGAAGGGGCCGTGGACGGTGTCGTGCTTGGTCAGGTGGGCATTGATGCGGGCATCCCCCAGGTCATTGATGGCGACGACCTTCACATCCGTGCGTCCGGATTCGTAAATGGCGCGCAGCACGTTGCGGCCGATGCGTCCGTATCCGTTGATCGCGACTTTAATCGTCATAGCCATGTCTCCTGGTCAATGTTCTTCTGTTCTTAGGGGGGTCTTCAGCGTGCCCGAACCGGCCCGATTCTGTGGCAGCTGGGTGCGGAATGACCCGCATCGGCGGCCCCGGCCGTCGCCGTCATGCGACGGGGACGGGCGGAAATCGTTGACTTTCGACTATACCAAAGTCGCCACAAGCTAGTCCAGCGAGAGCTTGGCCTGCCAGGGCTCATCAATGCTTGCCCAGCGACAGGGTATCCGGCGGTCACATCGCGCTGACCCTGATTCTCTGCTTTACTGTTGAGCAAAAACGCGCAAGGACTGAACCATGAGCGATTGCCGAACGCCTGTCCCGCCCGAGTTGCTTCGTTTTCGGGTCGATCCTGCCGGTTTCGATTTCGCCAGCACCGATGAACTGGAACCCTACCTGGGTGTGCTGGGACAGGAGCGGGCGCAGGCCGCCATCGAATTCGGCGTCGCCATGCAGCGGCCGGGTTACAACATATTTGTCATGGGCGATCCCGGCTGCGGCCGGCTGTCCCTGGTCACCCATTACCTGCAGACCCGGGCACACGACCTGGCGGTGCCCTCCGACTGGCTCTACCTCAACAATTTCACCGATATTCGCCAACCCCTGGCCTTGGAACTGCCGGCGGGGAAGGGCAAGTCCCTGGTGGCCGACATGGAGGCCTTCGTCGACAATCTGATGGCGACCTTTCCCACCGCCTTCGAAAACCCCGCCTTCCAGCGCGGCAAGCAGGCCATCGAACTGGAATTCAACCAGCGTTACAGCCGCGCCATCGACGAAGTGGAAGCCGCCGCGCGCGCCGAGAGCATCGCCCTATTCCGCGAAGGTGATTCCGTGTCCTTCTCGCCCATGCTGGGTGGCGAGCCGGTGAGCGAGGAGGAGTTCGCCGGGTTCCCCGAGGAGGAGCGGGAGGCTTTTCATGCCACGGCCAAGCGCCTGGAGAAAAACCTCAACGACGCGCTGATGGCCCTACCCCAGTGGAAGCGGGAGAGCAGCGAGCGCCTGCGGCAGCTACAGCAGGATACCATCACCCAGGCGGTGGAGCCCCTGCTGGTCGGCCTAGCCGAAACCTATGGCGAGGCGCCGGCGCTGCTGCGCTATCTGGAGGATGCCCGGCACGACCTGCTGCGCACGGTGGCCGAGATGCTCATGGAAGACCGGCCGCTGGAGGGGCGGGATGAAGTGAGCAAGCGCCAGGACCTGGTCAACCGCTACTGCCCCAAGCTGCTGGTGAGCCACGCCGGCGAGGATGCGCCGGTGGTGTATGAACCCAATCCCACCTACGGCAACCTGTTCGGCCGGGTGGAATACGTGAACGAGCAGGGCGCCCTGGTCACCCATTACAAGTTGATTTATCCGGGGGCCGTGCACCAGGCCAATGGCGGTTACCTGATCCTCGATGCGGAGAAGCTGGTGTCCGAGCCGCATGTGTGGCCGGCGCTGAAGCGGGCCTTGAAGAACCGCCAGATCCGCATCGAGGCGCCCCAGCAGGATCCCGGCCAGGTGGCGGTGGTGACCCTCAATCCCGAGGAAATACCGCTGCGGGTCAAGATCGTGCTCATCGGCGACGCCGAACTTTATTACGTCATGCAGGCCCTGGACGATGAGTTCAATGAGCTGTTCCGTGTGCTGGCGGATTTCGATGACCACCTGACCCGCAATGCCGCCACAACCCTGGACCTGGCCCGCCTCATCAGGGCCCATGCGGATGAAACTGGCTGCCCGGCCCTGACGCCGGCGGCGGTGGCGCGGCTGGTGGAGGTCAGCATCCGCCACGCCGGGCATACCGGGCGTTTGTCCGCACGCATCGGCGATCTGTTTGAACTGGTGGGCGAAGCGGACTTGCTCCGCGGGCGTGAGGGCGGCGCCGCGATCGACCAGTCCCACGTGGAGTCCGCCCTGCGCCTTCGCGAGCAGCGCCTGGGCCGCATCAGCCAGCAGTTGCGGGAGGAAGTGCTGGAGGGGAGGGTGCTCATCGACACCGCCGGGTCCGCCGTGGGCAAGATCAACGGGCTGACCGTGCTGGAAGTGGGCGACAGCCGTTTCGGCATGCCGGCGCGCATCACGGCAACCCTGTACCCTGGCACCCGAGGGGTGGTGGACATCGAGCGCGAGGTGCTGCTGGGGCAGGCGATTCATTCCAAGGGCATCATGATCCTCTCGGGCTATTTGGGGCATCGCTATGCGCGGGATTTCCCGCTGGCCGTATCCGCCAACATCGCCATCGAGCAGTCCTACGGCTATGTGGACGGCGACAGCGCCTCCCTGGCCGAAGTGTGCGCCCTCATCTCGGCGCTTACCGGCATCCCCATTCGCCAGTCCCTCGCCACCACCGGGTCCATCAACCAGTACGGCGAAGTTCAGGCGGTGGGCGGCGTTAACGAGAAGATCGAGGGTTTTTTCCGGTTGTGCGCCGAGCGCGGGTTCCATGGCGAACACGGGGTGATCATCCCCAAGGCCAACCTCAGCAGCCTGATGCTGGAGCAGGATGTGGTGGAAGCCGCGACGCGCGGCGACTTCGCGGTGTACTCCGTGGATTCCGTGGACGAGGCTCTTGCCTTGCTGACCGGCATTGCGGCGGCCACGGTGAACGCCAAAGCGGTGTCAAAACTGCGTTCTTTGTCCCGCCTCAGCGGCAACGGCCGCTCGCGCTAGCGCCGATGCGAGGTATGCGTAATTCCGCCTGACGCGGTGCCGATGTCTTGCAAATTTGCTGACATGGTCATACAGTTGGATCGCCGCCATGCGGCAGTCGGGGATGTAGCTCAGCTGGGAGAGCGCCGCGTTCGCAATGCGGAGGTCGTGAGTTCGATCCTCATCATCTCCACCAGACACCAGGGCCCGGATAGTTTCCGGGCCTTTTTTGTGTCCGGGGTTCCGGCGTGGCATGAGGTTTTCGGCGCCGCGAGCGGCGCTGATACAATGAGGCACCTCCATCCATCTCATCCTCACGCACGATGAAGCCGATTCCTCCAAACTCCGTGCAGATCGTCGCCAGAACTGGCCCGGCGGGCTTGAGCAGGGCACAGAAGCGCTTCAATAGCCTGATCAAGAAGCTGGACAAGCAGAAGGCGAGCCTCAACGAGTGGTCCGAATCCATACCCCGCATTCATCAGTATGCGGCGAAGGATTACGAACCGCTGATTGACGAGTACCGTGCCCTGGAGACCCAGCATCTGCGCCTGCTGGATGAGGCCCATTCAAACTCCGCCTTCAAGAAGCCCGAGCGCCGCAAACTCAGCCATCTGATCCGTGAGGTCGCCGGTTCGCTCATCACGGGGGGGCGCGACGATGAATTGAAGGAAATCTACAACCGGCACAGTGACGCCGATTATGATGAGGACCAGCGCGCCATGGAGGCGAGTGCGGGCGAATATATCAAGTCGATGATGGAGGACATGCTGGGGATGGACCTAAAGCATGTGGACACGAGCTCGCCGGAAAAGCTCCAGGATTTTCTTCAGGACCAGATGCAGGCGGAGCGGGCCGAACGCGAGGCCCGCCAGGCCAAACGCAAGAAGAGCAAGAAGCAAGTGGCGCTGGAGGCGCAACAGGAGGCCGAGCGTCTCCGCATCAAGCAATCCATCCAGGAGATCTACCGCAAACTGGCCACCCAGTTGCATCCAGACCGGGAGCCTGACCCCCACGAGCGCGAGCGCAAGACGCGGCTGATGCAGGAAGTCAACCAGGCTTATGGCAAGAAAGACCTGCTTGCATTGCTGGAACTGCAGTTGCAGGCGGAGCAGATCGATCAGGGCCACATCAACCAGATCGCCGAGGACCGCCTCGAGTCCTATAACCGCTTGCTCAAGGAGCAGTCCGATGAATTGCAGCGGGAAATTGCTGAAATCGAACGGGAATGGAAGATGCAGCTGAACCTGCCGCCCTATGCCGTGGTGACGCCCAGGGCCTTGATGGCCCGATTGCGCGATGACATCCAGGGCTTGCGCTACCAGATCGCCATGGTCAAACGGGACCTGGCTGCGCATGCCGATACCCAGAACCTCAAGGCGTGGCTCAAGGCCTACAAGGTTCCGAAGCCGCGCGCGTTTGACGATTTCCTTGGGGACCTAGGGCCGTTCGGACGAGGCTGAGGGCAGTCTGTTCTTGCCAGGAGTTCATCGTGGCGCGGGCCACGGCAATTTTATCTACGGGGGAAAGATCGCGATGTCCAAGTTCCGTTTAGCCGGGGTGTTCCTGTGCCTGCTCGCCGCGAGCGGCTGTTCCGAGCCCGGTTCGAAGCCCGATGCGGTGATCCATTCGCCAGGTTACAAGTGGCACCCTGGGCATTACCTCAATGCCTACTGGGGCAAGTACATTTCAGTCCAGATACGGCAGGCTCAATCCAGCCCTGCCTTCAAAGGCATCAGTGTCATTCATGGCTGGTGGGATCTGGAGAAGGACAAGGACCAGTACGATTTCAGCGCGATAGACCGTGAACTGGAGGCCGTTCAATCAGCCGGCCTGCAACTCATCATTCAGGTTGCGGATCGGAGCTTCAAGGATCAGGACTGCGCACCGGCCTACTTGCGGACGCCGGCTTTTGGCGGCGGGCAGTCCCGCGTCGGTAAAAAGTGCACGGTGCTACGGCACAATCCGGCGGTGCAGGACCGTTTGATCGCTCTGTACCAGGCCTTGGGTCAACGCTATGACAGCCACCCGAACTTTGAGGCGGTCATGATGGAGGAAGACAGCATGGAGAAAAAGGGCACTAACTTGGACGGCTACAGCGATCGCGCCTATATCGATCAGTCCAAGCGCGGCATGAGCGCATTGGCTCAGGCCTTTCCGCATACGGTGGTGTTCAAATGGCTGAACTGGGGGCCCGGCATACCGGAGCTTTTCGCTCACGCATGTAGTCTCGGCATCGGCGTCGGCGCCCCGGACCTGGATCCCAAGTTGAAGACCTGGGCGTATCCCGCGCCCTGGCAGCAATACGCCCACAAGATACCCCTGGAAATGTCGGTGCAGGATCCACGCGTACAAAAAACCGTGCTCAACGGCAGCGACGTGCGGGCGATCTTCGATTTCGGCACCAGTGATCCGCCGTCAGGCCTGGCATTGAATTACATCGTCTGGGACCAACCCGAGAAGCCGGGCGTCATCAGCTTTCAGAACGACATCAAACCCTATATCGTTCAGCGGGATGGCTTCATTCAGCGCGCTTGCCCCGCAGTGCTCGCCTCTCGGGGCGGCTGCCGGTGATGTAAAGGCCGTGCCCGAATGTTTCGGACAGGCCAATGGAAGGAGACTCTGTCATGAATGGCGATAAGCCTCGCTGGGATTTGCCTGCCGTCTCGACCCGGGTGCCGCTGCGCACGGTTCTGTCCGTCCTGCTGGTGCTCGTGTTTCTCTGGACCAGTTATTACACCATTCCCGCCGAGTCAGAGGGCGTGGTGCTGCGCTTCGGCAAGTTCATCGCCAAGGTGCCGCCGGGCCTGCACTTCAAGATTCCATTCGGCGTGGATCAGGTGACGGTGGTGCCGACGCAGCGCCAGCAGAAGCTGGAGTTCGGTTTCGCCACGTCGGAATACACCAATCCGGACCAGGTCGGTGTTGACCCGGACAAGGAACGCTCCATGGTGACGGGCGACCTGAATTCCGCCCTGGTGGAGTGGATCGTGCAGTACCGCATCACCGAGCCCGAAAAATACCTGTTCGATGTGCGCCAGCCCGGCCTGACCCTGCGCGATATCTCGGAAGCGGTGATGCGCGAGGTTGTGGGCGACCGCACGGTGGACGAGATCATCACCATCGGGCGTCAGGAAATCGAGGAGGCGGCACTGTTGCGCATCAAGGACCTGGCCGGGCTCTATCAACTCGGCGTGTCCATCAATCAGGTGCAGCTCAAGAATGTCAATCCGCCGGAGCCGGTGCAGCCTTCGTTCAACGAGGTCAACCGGGCGCAGCAGGACCGGGAGAATGTCATCAACCTGGCCAATGGTGAGTACAACAAGGCGGTGCCGCGCGCCCGGGGCGAGGCGGACCAGCAGGTGCGTGCGGCGGAAGGCTATCGCTTCAAGCGCATCAACGAGGCCGAGGGCGATGTGGCGGCTTTCGGCGCGGTCCTGGAGCAGTACGTCAAGGCGCCCGAGGTGACCCGCACACGCATCTACCTGGAGACCCTGGGCGAGGTGTTGCCCCAGGCGCGCCAACAGATCATCGTCGATGACACGGTGCAGCAGATCCTGCCCATGCTGCCCTTCCCGACGCCGCCGGAGGCATCGAAATGAACCTCTCGCCCAAGCTGGCCCTTGCCATCGCATTCATTGGCCTGGTGGCGCTGAGTGCCGCCTTTACCGTGGACCAGACCGAACAGGTGATCGTCACCCAGTTCGGCCGACCGGTAGGCGACCCCATCACTGAGCCGGGCCTGCATTTCAAGCTGCCCCTGATCCAGCAGGTGAACCGTTTCGACAAGCGCTATCTGGCCTGGGACGGCCCCATGGTGGAGATGTCCACCAAGGACAAGACCTACGTGCAGGTGGACACTTTTGCGCGCTGGCGCATCACCGATCCCATGCGCTATTACTTGCGGCTGCGCGACGAGCGCAGCGCGCAGTCGCGCCTGGAGGACATACTCGGAAGCGAAACGCGCACCGCCATTGCCCGTCATGAGCTGATCGAGGTGGTGCGCACCGACAAGGACCGGCAGCCGCTGCAGGATCAGAGCCTGATGGACGCCGCTTCCAGCCTGGGCAATCTGGGTCAGCTGCGCCCCATCCACAGTGGGCGGGTGGCCATCGAGAAGGGCATCTTCGCCGCGGCCGCGCCCAAGCTGGCGGAGTTTGGCATCGAGTTGCTGGACGTGCGCTTCAAGCGCATCAATTACAACCCGGAGGTGCTGGAGCGCATCTATCAGCGCATGATCAGCGAGCGCCTGCAGATCGCCCAGCGTTTCCGCTCGGAAGGCGAGGGCGAGGCCGCCCGCATCAACGGCAACAAGGAGCGCGACATCAACGAGATCGCCTCCACCGCCTACAAGCGGGTGCAGGAGATCCGCGGCGAGGCCGACGCCAAGGCCACGGAGATCTATGCCAAGGCTTACACGCAAAAGCCGGAGGCGGCCGAGTTCTACCGCTTCCTCAAGAGCATGGACACCTACCGCCGGGTGGTGGATGGCGATGCCACCCTGGTGCTGTCCACCCGCAGCGATCTCTACGCGCTGCTCAAGCGCGCGGAGGACAAGGGCGGCCACTGAGTCGCCGGGATTTTGAACCACGGGCACATCGGGCAGGTATCCATGGACATACTGACGCAAAGACTGGTGGAGTTGGAAAGCCGGCTGGCTTATCAGGACGATCTGGTGGTGACGCTGAACGATGTCGTCAGCCGTCAGCAACTGCAGATCGACCGACTGGAGGCCACGGTCAGGGTCTTGCTGGATCGGGTGCAGCGCCTGTCGGCGCTGGCGGAAGGTGCCGATCCCGCTGCAGAGGAAAGACCGCCCCATTATTGAGGCCGCGGCTTCGTTCAAGCAGCCAAGCCATTGGAACGAGCGGGTCAAAATCCGTTCTCGACGAGACGGCACGCCAACTGCGGGTGCCGAGCAGGGCGGCGATCGCTTCAGGCTGCGCGGCGGCGCAGGCGCATGAATAGGCCCGGGTCGGGTTTCTGTGTCACCGCCAGTGCCGGCTCGACCGGTTCTGGTGACACCGGCTCCAAATCATAGAACTGGGCGATGAGGGCCAGCATCAGGCAGGCTTCGGTGAGCGCGAGGTGATTCCCCACGCAGACCCGGGGCCCTGCGCCGAAAGGCATGAAAGCCAGGCGGTGCGCGGGCTTGCCGGCTTCGTCCAGGAAGCGTTCGGGTTGGAACCGGTGCGGATCGCTCCAGTATTCCGGGTGGCGGTGGATATTGCGGATGTTCACGAAGACCGTCGAGCCGCGAGGCAGCAGGCAGCCTTCCATGTGCGTATCCTGCGTCACCCGGCGCATGATGCCGACGGCGGGCGGATAGAGCCGCAGCGCCTCCTCGAAGACCGCGCGGGTGAAGGGCAGTCGGGGCAGGTCATCCACGCGGGGATTGCGCCCGCCCAGAACGTCGCTCAGTTCCCGCTGGAGCCGGTCTTTCGCCTCGGGGTGCCGTCCCAGCAGGTACCAGGTCCAGGTCAGCGCCACCGCCGTGGTTTCGTGGCCCGCGGCAAACACGGTCAGCGCCTCGTCGCGGATCAAGGCGTCGTCCATGCCCTGGCCGCTTTCCGGGTCGCGCGCTTCCAACAGCAGGTCCAGCAGGTCGCCGCGGCGCATCCCCCCTTGACGCCGCTGCGCGATCAGCCCACCGATCAGCCGGTGCAGAATGCCCTTGGCGCGCCTAAAGCGCAGATTGCCTGGCGTCGGCACCCAGACTGGCCGCAGGAAGGGGTTCTGCATGCTCTGCGCGGCGTATTCCAATGCGGTCTTCAGGGCAGGTCCGAGCACGTGGACTTGGTCCAACACGCTGGTGCCGAACATGGTGCGGGTGATGATCTCCAAGGTCAGCCGCATCATCTCCTCGCCCACATCCACCACCGAGCCGTCGCCGAGCCGGTTCCAACGTTCCAGCAGCCGCTCACCCGCGCCGATGATTTCGTCTTCCATGGCGCCCACGGAACTGCGATGGAACAGGGGTTGGATGAGACGGCGTTGCCGCTTCCACAGGGCTCCGCTGCTGGTTACCAGGCCTTGGCCCAGCACCAGGGCGATGCCCCGCGGCTGCTCCGGCCGGTAGGTCTTTACGAAGAGCTCCGGCTGATCGATCAGGGCCTGCTGCGCCAACCGCGGGTGGCTGAGCATGTGCAGCACATGGGTTCCGAGCCTAAAGCGCACCAGGTCGCCGTAAGTGTCGAACCATTCGCCCATCTGCTGCAGCGGGTGGCGTTTGAAAGTCCCGAGGTTGCCGAGCAGAAAATCACCTGGCGGCCCGGGAGCCAGCGTGGGCGCTCGGGAGGGCAGGGGCGCGCTCACGCCGGGCCTCAAGGCGCGGTGGCGTATATCAGTTGCAGCATCTGGTCGGCGGCGCGCACCATGGCTGCATGGGTCAAATGGTTTACGCCATCCAGCAGATCAACGGCAGGGTCGACATGCGCCGCTTGGTAGAGGTTGATGGTGAAGATCTTATCCTGCTCCCGGTTCTTGAAGGCATTATCCCAGGCGGCGGAAAGCGCCAGATACTGCTCCGTCGTGATGAGACCGGGGACGCCCTCGATATTAAGGTCATCGAGGTTGTTCTGGAGTTCCACGATGACGCTGAGGCCTTTCGCGCGCGCCGCTTGCACAGCCCTTTCGGTGTTGGCGATCATGCGGGTGACACAGCCGGGCACGGCGAAATCTACGGCGAAATAGCAATCGTCCGGCAGGGTGATGATCAGATGCGTCGCGGTCGAGGCCAGACCGGCGCCGGTAGGCACTTGGCTGTATCGGAAACCCTGATCGAACTGGTTTTTCAGGCTTGGCCAGAACGGCACGCTGCCGTCGCCCACGGCATCGTAGCGCCCGTTGGGCAGATCGTAGGAGGTGGTTGCGGCCCGAGCCAGGGTGAATACCTGCAGCGCACCCTGAGCTCTTTCCACGAGCACGCTGCCAAGGCCAAAATAGCCCGGTATGGACGAGGTCTCGCTGTGTGGCGTCAGGAGCCCGATGCGGCGCCGCAACACCGGCCACTGGCCCGATCCGATGGAGGCGCCGGTGACGATTACCGCCGGCACGCTGGGCATTCCGACCAATTCCTTGGTGAGCATGCCGGCGAGCGGGGCCTTGGCTGGCAGCCAGAGCATGAGCCCGAGGCAGGCGATGTAGGGCAGAATTCTCATCGGGGTGACTCCTAATTGTGCGTGAGTGGGTCGATGTCCCAACCTGGGTTCCCAGAATGCGCGGATGGTTTATTGATGAGGCGCAGCTTATAGTGCCGTATCTCGAAAGTGGCCTTGCACGGGGCGGGCGCGGCAAGCTGCGACTGCATCTGGCTGAGGATACGGCGGCAGCCCGCGGCAGGCGCGAAGTGGCTTTCTAGGTCGTGCCCTGGTCGCTTCATGGGTGCGTCATAGCGGCATTTTATCGTCGATGGCCCGCAGATTATAAAGAAATTTCTGGTTGCCGCGGCTTCACGGGTTGCTGGCATCTTCTGCCTACGCTTATTCGCGAAGTGCGCTTTTGGCGCCGTTTATCTAGATTCCGCTGTGCGGAGAGGAAGGCATGACATGGCGGAGAATCCACGAGTCTTGACCACCGACGTCCAGATCGCGGGACTCTTGTCGCAGGTCCGGCGCGTGGCGGTGTTGGGCATTCGCTCCGAGGCCTACCGGGACAGGCCCGCCTTCTACGTCCCCGCCGCCTTGGCGCACATGGGTCTGGAGATCGTCCCCGTGGCCCTGCACGAACCGGCAGTGACTCATATCCTGGGGCAACCGGTTTACCACAGCCTGGCGGAGGTGCCGGGAACCCTGGACCTGGTGGATGTGTTTCGCCGCCCGGTGGACCTGCCGGCCCACCTGGAAGAACTCCTTGCCATACGCCCGCGCGCGGTTTGGTTCCAGTCCGGCATCCGCCATGATGCGGTGGCGGAACGCCTTGCGGCCGAAGGCATCCTGGTGGTTCAGGACCGCTGTCTGATGGTCGAATACCGGCGCTATGCCCACGCTCTGCCGGTGCGCGCCTGACGACCGGGGAACGGCTGGCGTCCGGGCGCGTCAAAGCAGTACGCGCTGAAGAGCCTACGCGCTGCCGATAAGGAGCCGAAGCGCTTAACACCACAAGAAGAGAGAAGGAGGAGGCATGAGCAGTTTGACAGGCAAAGGGGCCAGCGCCCCGGTACAGGCATTTTTCAACCGCAGACACCGCTTGCTGATCGGCCAGGATTGGGTCGACGCGGCGTCGGGGGCCAGCTTTGCAGTCATCGATCCGGCAACCGGCGAGACCGTCAGCCAGGCGGCCGATGGCGGAGAGGAGGACGTCAACCGCGCCGTGCGCGCGGCGCGGGCGGCGTTCGAGTCAGGCCCCTGGCGCGATCTCAAGCCGTCCGAACGCAGCCGGCTGATCTGGAAGCTGGCGGATTTGCTGGAGGCGCACGCGGAAGAGTTTGCCGAGATCGAGAGCCTGGACAACGGCAAGCCCAAGCGTGTCGCCCTGGCCTCCGACGTCGCGCTCTCCATCGAGATGTTCCGCTACATGGCGGGCTGGCCCACCAAGCTGGAGGGCACGACAGTGCCCATCAGCGTGCCGTATATGCCCGGCTCCCGGTTTCTCTCGTACACGCTACGCGAGCCGGTGGGCGTGGTTGGGCAGATCATCCCGTGGAACTTCCCGCTGCTGATGGCGGCCTGGAAACTGGGGCCCGCGCTGGCTACTGGTTGCACGGTGGTGCTCAAGCCCGCCGAGCAAACGCCCATGTCGGCCCTGCGCCTGGGTGAACTCATACTGGAAGCGGGTATTCCCCCCGGCGTGGTGAACATCGTCACCGGCGGCCCGGTGCCCGGGGCGGCCATCGCGGCGCACCCGGACGTGGATAAGGTGGCCTTCACCGGTTCGACGGAAGTGGGCAAGCTCATCGTCAAGGCTGCGGCGGGCAACTTGAAGAAGCTCACCCTGGAACTGGGCGGCAAGTCGCCCAATGTGGTGTATGCGGATGCCGATCTGGATCTGGCCATCCCCGGCGCGGCCCACGCCATCTTCTTCAACCATGGCCAGTGCTGCAACGCAGGCTCAAGGCTCTACATCCAGGAGAAGGTCTTTGACCGGGTGGTGGAAGGCGTGGCCGAGGTGGCCGGAAGGATTCGCCTAGGACCCGGCCTGGACCCGCAGACGCAGATGGGCCCGATGGTGTCGCAGGAGCAGCAGAACACTGTCTCCGGCTACCTGGAGTCGGGTTTGGCCGCGGGCGCCCGCGCCCTGGTGGGCGGCAAGCGCTGCGGCGAGCGCGGCTATTTTGTGGAACCCACGGTTCTGGTGGATGTGCAGCCGGACATGAAGGTGGTGCGCGAGGAAATCTTCGGGCCGGTGGTGACCGCGATGCCCTTCCGCGAGCCGGAAGAGGTGCTGCCGGTGGCCAACGACACCATCTACGGCCTGGCGGCCGGGGTATGGACCCGCGACATCGGCAAGGCCCACCGCACGGCGGCGCGGCTACGGGCGGGTTCGGTGTGGATCAACTGCTACCACGTGTTCGACGCCGCGCTGCCCTTCGGTGGCTACAAGCAGTCCGGGTGGGGTCGGGAGATGGGGCACGATGTGCTCAACAACTACACCGAGGTGAAGGCGGTCACCGTCAACCTGGACGCCTAGGCTTCGCTCCGCGCGGGCGGCGCCCTTCAGCGCGCCGCCGCTTTCGCCGGGCCAGCCTCGCTGACGGCCGCCAGGGCATTCTCCCGGGTGGGCGCCGCCGGGGTTTCCGAGCGCGCAAGCATGGGAATCAGGGTCGGCGATAGCGATTTCAACACCTGCACCGGCAGCGCGCTGGTGAAGTGGAAACGGCTGGCCGCCGGTCCCTTGACGTAGGCGGTGAGTGCGCCGAAGTGGCGGTCGCCGAGCATGAAGGTGAATGTGGCGGTGCGGCTGACCACTTCCTCCGCCAGCAAGCGGCCACCGGGTCCATTGATGCGGCGGCGGTGGTCGCCGGTGCCGGTCTTGCCGGCGATGATCAGCGCCTGTCCGCCCAGTTTGTAGGCGCCGCGCACGCGCACGGCGGTGCCGTTTTCCACCACCCCGGTCAGTGCCTTGCGGGCCGCCGCGGCCACTTCCGGCAACATCACCCGCTTCGGTTCCGCTTGGGGCAGGGCCATCTCCATCTCGTAGGGGGTGGCGGCGGCGAAGTGCACCGTGTCGAAGCGGTTCATGGGGTAACGCAGGCCCCCACTAAGCAGGATGCCCATCAGCTCCGCCAGGGCCGCCGGGCGGTCGCCGGCGGCGCCTATGGAACTGGCGTATGAGGGCGTGAAGGATTCGAAGGGATAGCCCAGGCGCTTCCAAGCCTGATGGACCATGGCGAATCCTTCCCGCTCCACCAGCATGCGGATGCGCTTGTTCTGGGCGAACTGGCGGTTGGTCTTGAACAGCCAGCGGTACACCTGCTGGCGCTCGAACACGCTGGCCTCGTTGACCTGGCTCAGGGAGGCGCCGGGATGCTTGGCCAGATAGGCCACCAGCCAAAGTTCCAGGGGGTGCACGCGGGCAATGTAGCCGCGGTCGTGCAGGTCGAAGCTGTCGATGGCGTATTTGGCGTAGAGCTTGGGTATGTCGCTGGTGGCCAGGACCCCGCGCGGCAGATGGGCCTTCAAATAGCTTTCGAATTCCGCCAGGCTGCCGGAGGGATTGACCGAGCGGTAGACGGTGGCCAGCCGCTTGGGCGCCGGATACACGCCCTTGGTGAGGAGTTCAAGCGCCTCCTGCGGCCCTTTGTCCCGGTATTTCCGGTAGAAGCGGCGCATATAGGTCCTGCCTTCCTCGTCGGCGAAGCGTTCCAGGTACTGCGTGCGCCTGGGGGCGTCGTCCTCGTCCAGCCACCGCCCGACCCCGCCGGGCTTGTAGATGTGGTGGTAGACCACGTCCCGCATCAGGCGGATGAATACCAGGTTCACCGACTGCTCCAGGGCGCGGCGCACGCTCATGATGCGGTTGTTGTCGTCCTTGTTGAAATTGGCGAACACATGCAGGCCGCCGCCGGTCATGAAGGCTTCGCCGGGACTGGCGGAGTAGCGTCGTTCCAGGGCGGCTTCCAGGATGTCGGGCAGGCCGATCTGTGGTGTGGCAAGGAGCTGATCGATGACCCAGCGCGAGAGGTAGTCGCGCGGGTGCAGTTCAACCGACTTCAGGGTCTTGGCCGGGGTGCCGGCATACTGCTGGTGCAACTCCGCGATCAATTCCAGGTAATGCACCATGGTGCGCATCTTGGCGGTGGAGCCGAGGTCCAGCTTGATGCCGTCGCTGATGTCCAGCGGATCGTTCTGGTTGTCGGTCTGCACCCGCAGCAGATTGCCCTGCGGGCCCTGTTCGTAGAGCACCAGGCTGTAGACGATGTCGCTCAGGTCATTGTTGGCATCCAGCAGGCGAAAGCCCATGACGCCGGCATCCAGGGCGGCCTGCGGTTCGCTCAGGCGGCGCAGGGCCGCGGTGACGGCGGTCTGCGTGCGCGGGTCGAGGGTGGCGCGGGCGCTGGCATCCAACCGGTCCAGATCGTACAGGCGCTTCACCCCCAGGGACATGGCGAGCCGGGTGCGCAGGACATTCTGGGTCTTGTGGTCCACGTAGAAGCGGGCAGGCACCGGCTGCGGCTTGTCGTTGAAGCGGCTGCGTTCGGCCAGGGCCGCATCGCGCAACCCGGCGGGGATGACGTGCTCGTTGGCGAGCAGGCGCAGGTGCTGGTCCGCCAGCTGCTCCAGGTCTTCGCGCCCGGCCAGCAGGTAATAGGAGGGGCGGCGCTGCGCCAGCAGCAGGCAGAGCACCTGCCGATAGGCTTGGGCCTGGGCTGTTCCCAGATTTTCACCGGTGAGGCCGGCGGCCTGACCCAGCAGCTTGTTGACGGCGGCGAAGTCCGCGCCGAACCAGGCGGCAAGGCCGTCGCCCAGCCCGTTCACTTCGCCGTAGCCGGGTATCGCCGCCAGCGGCATGGAATTGAGGTAGGTCAGGGCGATCTCGCGCCGCGCCTGGGTGGTATCCGCACCGCCCAGATAGGCGCGCAGGGCGGCGCTGGCCATCTGGCGCAGCTTCTCCCGCGCTGAATCCGTGCGGCCTTCGGGGGAGTGGCGGTATTTCTCGATCTGGGTGGCCAGGGTGCTGCCCCCGGGGACATGAATGCCGGCGCCCAGTTTGCGCGCGACCAGGTCGAGGCTGGCGCGCGCCAGACGGTCCCACTCCACCGCCGGATTGCGGTGCGGATGCTCCTCATCCAGCAGCTCCCGGTTTTCGATGTAGAGCAGGGTATTCAGAATCACCGGCGGAATGGCGTCGAACGCCGGGTAGACTCGCGCCGGGTAGACGGCCTCGTACACCGGGTTGCCGTCGCGATCGACCAGGCTCAGGCCGGCCTGGGTTTTCTCTGGATAGGGCGGAAACAAACCGCGTTCCGCCACCTCGAGCAGCTTGGGCGAGAAGCGCGCCTGGCTGGCTACCGCGAAGCCCTGGTTGCGCAGGCGCTGGGCGAACTGGGGCAGCAGGGCGTAGCCCAGCCGGATGTCATAGGGGCCTGCCTGGGGGTAGCGCACCGCGTTCGTGGGTCCTTTTTCCAGGCGGTAGGACATCCGGGCGGCCAGCTCCGATAAATAGCGCGCCTGCAGGTCGGAACTGCGCATTTCCTTGAGTGCCGCATAGCCGCCGACTGCCAGTAGGCCGACCACGGCACCGGTGAGTAACAACCTGAACAATAACTTCCCGCATCCTTTCATACATCGAGTCGGAAGGCTGAATGAAATTTAGCAAAAGCTTAGACCGGCGCGGGGACCCCCGTGCGGACGAAACCGCCTTGCCGGACGAAATATTTTCGCGGGGCCGCCACGGGGCCAGCGGGCACCGCTTCATCCCGGGGTAGCACGGCCACGCGCGCCTGCCTCATTCCGCCCAGACCGACCAGCGCTCGGACCGCAGGGCCGCGGCTATGGCCTGCGCGCGGCCTTCCTGCAAGGCGTCGCCGGCAACTGTCGCGTCGATTCCGGAGCAGGCTTCCAGTGCGGCCTGCAGCAAAGCTGCCTTGGGGTATTCCGGGAAGTTGCGGTTGCCGTAGGCGCGGTAGTCGCAGGCGCACAGCGTCAACAACTGCTGGAACCGCTGGGGTCGTTGGAAGGCGTCCACCCGCTCCAGCATGGCGGCGATCGGTCCGGCACGCATCGGCGTGACCCGATGCACCCGTTCCAGCTCCGCCAGGGCGAGCAGGGCGAGTTCGCGGCAGTCATCGGAGACGCCGAAGCGCTGGCTCAGGTCCAGGATGCGGGGATGGCCGCGCTCCACATGCCGGTAATGGACGGGCAGGTGTTCCTTCGGCGAGTCCGCCTTGCCCACGTGCATCACCAGCGCCGCGTAGCGTACCGGCAAAGGCGCATGGCAGGCCGCCGCCTCGTCCAGCACCCGCAGCAGGTGCAAGCCGATATCCACCTGGCTCGGATCGTCGGAGATCTGCGGCACGCCGAAGACGGCGGCCACCTCGGGCAATATGACGCGCAGCGCGCCGCACTCGGAGAGGGCGCGCAACATATGGGAAGGGGCTTGCGACATCAGCCCGCGTTCCAGTTCCGGCCAGATGGCGGCAGGCGCCACGGTCTCCAGCACGCCGGCCTCCACCTGCTCGTACATCAGGTCCAGGGTGTCGTCGTCGAGACGGCCGCCGGGGCCGGCGGAAAGGGCTGCCAGACGCAGGATGCCCAGCGCCGGGTCGGTCTGAACCAGCTCCGAGGAGCGTATGGGTGAGTCGGAATTCATGGTGGGCCCGCCTTAATGAATTTTCCCAATGGTCACGGTAGAATGGCGCGGGCGTCAACGGTAAGCGGCTGCGTCTCGGGGAAATTCAGTGCAACCAGATCCGGTCTGGTGCAGGGGCGCGCAGGAGCCGCCAGGGGGTTTCGGATTTACTCCCCACGCAAAGCTAACATGCGCTTGTAAGGGCAGGCTATACGCATAATTGTGTAGTCCGTAATCCCTCGGCGCGCGCGTGCCGGCTACCGGATCGCCGCGGGGCGTCCAAGGCCCGGAAATATTTAGATGTGGGATCAGGGGATTTGCGGATAGGTAGGGGGTTACAGCGGGCGTATACTACGGCAAAGGATTTGACGGCTTGATATCCCGAGGGCACAGGCAGAAGGAGCCGGCCTGGTTCCCGCCTTCCGACCCGCTCAAAGCGCATTTATGGGCATGCAAGAAGCGACACTCAACAGCGGCGCGGGTCCAAGGGTTTCCTTGGACCATCCGACCCTGCTGTTTTCTTCAGGCAGCCACCGGGTGTTCTGGCTGGGGATCACCGACGAAACGGCGTTTCGCTGCAATGCCTATATGGTATGCGACGGCGACGAGGCCATCCTGATCGATCCCGGCAGCAAACTGTTCTTTTCCCAAGTGCGGGAGCGGGTCGCGCAGATACTGTCCCCGGAACAGGTCAGCGGCATGGTCCTGTGCCACCAGGATCCGGACGTGGCGGCCTCCATGACGGATTGGCTGGACGTCAATCCGGAAATGCGGGTGTGCACCAGTCCCAGGACCCGGGTGCTGCTGCCGCATTTCGGCCGCAGGGATTTCCAGGTCCACGACACCGCCGAGAACCCTCGTCTGGATCTGCCCAGCGGCGCCTGCCTGCAGTTTATCGACGCGCCCTACCTGCATTCCCCTGGCGCCTTCGCCACCTACGACAGTGCCGCCCGTTTCCTGTTCTCCGGGGACATCTGGGCGGCCCTGGATCTGGATTGGAGTCTGACGGTGCCGTCCTTCGCTGAACATATCCCCAAGATGGATTTGTTCCATCTGGATTACATGGGCTCCAATCTGGCGGCGCGGGGCTTTGTCAAGCGAATCGAGGATCTGGCCATCGATGCCATCCTGCCCCAGCACGGGTCCATCATCCAGGCCGGCGATGTGCCGGCCGCCCTGGATTATCTGCGTGAAATCCGCTGCGGCACGGATATCGTCTACGCCGCCCTGGACGACTGAACATGGGCGACACGCAGGATCTGGAGCGTAAGGTCGAGGAGCTGGAGCGAAAAAATCGGCTGCTGGCCGAAGGCCTGCGTCAGGCGGAGCGCCTGCGACAGATCTGGGGCGATTCGGTGCAGCAGCTCAAGAGCGCCAGGGCCGAGTTGAAAGCCTCGCGGGCCTTTCTCGACCGGGTGCTGGCGGTCGCCCCCGACCCCATCGCGGTGGTCGACCGGCGCGGCCGCTTCGTGCTGGCCAACGAATCCACCGCCCGCCTGCTGGGCGTCTCCTGCGAAAGGATCATCGGCACCCGTGCCCTGCGCTGGCTGCCGGCCGACGAGCGGAGGCAGGCCCTGTTCCGCTTCCGACGGGCCTGGACCGACGGTACCGCGGATTTCACCGTAGGGGGGAGCGCCGGCACCCGGCTGGTGTTCGCCGAGTGGAGCGTGCTGGATTCGCATGATGGCAAAACCCTGGTCCTGGCGGGCCGGGACGTCACCGAGCAGCGTGGCAACCGGCGCCTGCTGAAGCTGGAGAACCAGATCCTGGCCTCCATCAGCAGCGACCTGACCCTGCCCATCATCATGGAGACCTTGTGTCATGGCATCGAGGAATTGCTGGACGGATCGCTCTGTTCCATCCTGCTGCTCGACGACGAGGGTCGCCGGCTGCGCCACGGCGCGGCGCCGAGCCTGCCGGAGGCCTATTGCGCCGTCATCGACGGTGTCGAGATCGGACCCCAGGTAGGCTCCTGCGGCACCGCCGCCTTCTGCAGCCGCCAGATCGTCGTCGCGGACATCGCCAGCGATCCCTTGTGGGCCCCTTTCAAGGACATCGCGCTCAGCCATGGCCTGCATGCCTGCTGGTCCACGCCGATTCTGTCGGCCAATGGCACCGTGCTCGGCACCTTCGCCATCTACCACCGCGCGCCCCATGTACCGTCTTCCTTCGATCTGCTGGCGGCGAGCCGGGCGGCCCATTTTTGCAGCCTGGCCCTGCACCGCAAGCGCACCGAGGAGGCGCTGTCACGCAGCGAGGCGCGCTTGCAGGAGATCACCGCCACCCTGGGCGAAGGGGTTTACGTGCTCGACGTGGCGGGCCGCATCTCCTTCGTCAATCCGGAACTGGAGCGGCTTCTGGGGTGGACCGTGGAGGAACTGATCGGCAGGAATGGCCATGATTTGTTCCATTCCCGCAAAGCGGACGGCGAGCCCTATCCGGTGGAGGCCTGTCCGGTGCACCAGGTGTTGCGGAGCGGCCTGGCCCACCGCAGCCATGAAGAGTGGTTCTGGCGCAAGGATGGAACCTGCATCCCGGTTTCCATCGTGGTCACGCCCATCATCCGTGACGGCGAGATCGTCGGTGCGGTCTCGGCGATCCAGGACATTTCCGAGCTGCGGCGCGCCCAACAGGCCCAGCAGGCAGCGGCACGCTATGCCCGCAGCCTGATCGAAGCCAGTCTGGATCCCTTGGTCACCATCAGTCCCGAAGGCAGGATCACCGATGTTAACCAGGCCTCCGAGGACATCACCGGCCTGACCCGCAGGGAATTGATCGGCACCGAGTTCGTCAATTACTTCACCGAGCCCGACATGGCCCAGGCCGGCTACCGCCAGGTGTTGGAACGGGGCAGCGTGCGTGATTATCCGCTGACCATCCGCCATCGCAACGGAATGACCCGGGACGTGCTCTACAACGCCAATGTGTACCGGGACGAGCGCGGCGAGCTGTGCGGGGTATTCGCCGCGGCGCGCGACATCACCGAGCGCAAGAAGGCGGAACAGCAGATTCACCGGCTGGCCTTCTACGACACCCTGACCGACCTGCCCAACCGCCGCCTGCTGCTGGACCGGCTGGAACATTCACTGGCCCAGGCCAAGCGGCATGGCTGGTCCATGGCGCTGCTGTTCCTGGATCTGGATGATTTCAAGCAGGTCAACGATAACTTCGGCCACGAGACTGGCGACCAGTTGCTGGTGGCGGTGGCGCTGCGGCTGCTGGCCTGCGTACGCCGCGGCGACACCGTGTGCCGCCAGGGCGGGGACGAGTTCATCATCGTCCTGGAGAACATCGACTTGGGCAGGGCGGCCCTGGCCGCAGAGAAGATCATCGGTGCCCTGGAGCAATCCATCGAGGTGAAGGGTCATGTGCTGCGGGTCACCGCCAGCATCGGCGTCGCCATCTACCCCGGCGACGGTTCCGAGGATTCCCAGGAACTGATCAAGCATGCGGATTCGGCCATGTACGAAGCCAAGCGCTCCGGCCGCAACCGCTACCGCATCCACAGCAAGCGGGAGCTATGGGCCGCGCTGACAGAGGATGAGAAGGGGCTGATGGGCCAGGACGCGAGCTGATGCCCGCCGGGTCGGGCCTGGTTTTGCCTGGCGGGGCCAGGTTCCGGCGGCGTCAGGCATCCCGGCGCGCCCGTTCCCGCTCCAGCGCCGCCACATAGCGCTGCAACTGCCTGGCGAAACTGCGGCTCATGTCCCGGAAAGCGAAGCCGACCCGCGTCACCGCGCTGCGGCCCTGACTGCGGGCGGTGTTGCGCTTGTTGCGGATTTCCAGGGAAACGCGTTCCTCGCGCAGGCCGTCGATGAGCAGCGCGCAGTTGCCGAACACCTGCCCGACGCGCCCCCAGTAATCCAGACGCCCGGATTTGTCCAGCAAGGCCAGGCCCAGCAGGCTGATGTTCAGCACTTCGAATTCAGCGATCTCGTCGTTGGGCAGGGGAACCCGGCACAGCACCGGTGCGGCGCGCGGCAGCGAGATCCGGTAGTTCTCGCGGCGCTGGACCCAGATCATGGCCGCGGGAATCGGCGCCGCCAGCACGTCCTGGCCGTCGAGGGTGGCTTCCCGCAGGCGCGCGCAGGTGAAGCGCACGTCGGCTCCCTGCACCGAGGCGGAAAACGACAGCAGAGCGGCCTCGCACAGTTGTGCCGGCATCTGTTGCGGGGTTTCCAGGGCCATCAGGCCTTTTTGCGGAAGCAGTTTGATGAGGGTGGAGGTGACGCTGGCGCCTGAGTCGTCCCAGCCGATGCTCAGCAGGGTTCCGTTCCGCTGCAGGGTCTGCAGCTTTTCCAGGATGTTGGCCGCGCTGGTCAGGGTGAAGGCGGCGAGCGGGTCGGCGGGGGAGGGCTCGGTCATGGTCCTTGGCTTCGCTCCGGGCTGGTTGGCGTGTTACGCGCCGGCGTTCACCCCGAAAAGCATATGCCGTTTCCGGCGATTTCCAAGTGGCGGGCGCCGCCGCCGAACCTCAAGGTAAGGCCGCCAGGAGCTGCTCCAGGATTTCGGGCTCCACCGGCTTGACCAGATGGCGGTTGAAGCCAGCCAGCCGGGAATTGTGCACGTCCCGCTCCTGGGCCCAGCCGGTCATGGCCACGATGGTCGCGCCGCGTCCCCAGGGCAAGGTGCGCATGCGCCGGCAGGTATCGTAGCCGCTCAATCCGGGCATGCCGATGTCCAGCAGGACCAGCTCTGGCCGGTAGGAAGGAAACTGGTGCAGGGCTTCCTCGCCGCTGTGGGCGCAGCGGACGTCCTGGCCGAGCAGTTCCAGCAGCAGCCTGAGGCTGTCCACGATGCTGGCATTGTCGTCCACCACCAGCACGCGGTGGCGGCGCAGCTCACCGGCGGGCGCGAGGGGCAGGGGCGGCGCTTCCGGTGCCGCCTCGCTGCCTGTCGCAAGGGGCAGTGTCACCACGAATTCGGACCCGTTCCCTTTGCCGCCGCTCAAGGCCTCGATGCGGCCCCCGTGTTTCTCCACCAGACGCTTTGCCAGATTCAGGCCGATGCCCAGCCCACCGGTGCCACGCTGATAGGTCTGGTCCACCTGGGTGAACAAATCGAAGACTCTTTCGAGCATGTCCTTGGGGATGCCGATGCCGCTGTCGCGCACCCGCACCACGGCGTCACCGCGCTCCACCGCGAGCCGCAGATCGATGCGTCCGCCCCGAGGGGTATACTTCGCGGCGTTGTTGAGCAGGTTGGCAAGCACCTGGGCCAGGCGCACCGCGTCGCCGCTGATGGGGACGGGCTGGGCGGGCAGTTCCAGGTTCAACTGGTGGCCGGCCTCTTCCACCAGGCTTCGGCCGGCGTCCACCACGCCCTTGATGATCCGCCTCAGGTCGGCGGTCTCGGTGTGCAGTTCGATACGCCCCTGACGGATGCGGCTCATATCGAGCAGATCGTCCAGCAGCCGAACCATGTGCAGCAACTGGGGCTCCATCAGCGCCAGCACCTCCCGGCGCTTGTCCTCATCGTCGCCCGCCATCTTCAGCACGCGGATGCCGTTGCGCAGGGGCGCGAGGGGGTTGCGCAATTCGTGGGCGAGGGTGGCGAGGAATTCGTCCTTGAGCCGGTCTTCCCGGCGCAGCGCCTCCTCCGCGGCTTTCAGATCGCTGATGTCCTGCACCGTGCCGAAGGCGTCGAGGAATTCCCCGTCGGCATCGAATTCCAGCTCGCCCGTTTCCTTGAGCCAATACCATTCGCCGTCGACTTCGACCCGGTACTCGGTGACATAGCAGCCACGATGGGCGAGTGCCTGCAGCCAGGCCTGGTCCAGCCGGTCGGCGTCCTCCGGGGGCAGCAGCGTCAGGAGGCCCGCGTAGTCCATGGGCGTGCCCGGCACGATGCCGAACATGCGGTAGGTCTGGGCGGACCAGATCAATGCTCCGGTCCGCCCGTCCAGGCGCCAGTTGCCGATCTTGCCCACCGTCTGGGCGCGGGCCAGATCGTCGCGATTGCGTTGCAACTCCTGCTCCGTCAGCTTGCGCTCGGTGATGTCCCGAGCCATGACCAGCAGGCCGGTGACCTGTTCCCCGCTGTTCTTGAGCGGTATCAGATCGGTGCGCAGCCAGCGCGCGCTGCCGGAGGGCAGTTCAAGGAAATCTTCACGGCCCAAGATTGGCTCGCCGGATGCGATCACGGCTTCGTCGGCCTCGCGGAAGGCCGCGGCCTTCTCGGGAAAGAGCTCGGACATTAGGTGGCCCTCGACCTGAGACTTGGGCAAGCCCCAGGCTTCGGCCACCGTCCGGTTGACCCGCAACAGCCGGCCCTGCGTGTCTTTGTAGAAGATATGCGCCGGTAGGGTATCCAGGATCATCTGCAACTCGGCCTGCAGGGAGCGCAGGCTGGTCTCAGTCTCGTGCTTCTCGGTCACGTCGTTGGCGATCACCAGGGCATGGGGTTCATTGACCAGTTGAAGGCGATGCACCGAGCCCATCATGATGCGCTTGCGGCCGCTGCGGCGCAGGGTGAAGCTGGCCTCCACATTGCGCACGGTGCCCTCGCGCTGGAGGCGCTCGAAGATATCTGCCCTTAGTGCGCGGTCCTCCCAGAGCTTAAGGTCCTCCGATGTGCTGTCGATGACCTCCTCCGGCTGCAATTCGAAGGTCTCCAGCATGCTGCGGTTCACTTCGATGCAGCGGTTGTCGCGCAGCCGCATGATGGCCATGCCCATGGGGCATTCCATGAAGGCCGCGGAAAACTTGGCCTCGCTGTCCCGCAGGGCGGCCTCGTAGTGCTTTTGCTCGGTGATGTCGCGGCCGACGCATTGGAATTCAGACAGCGCGCCGTCCGGATCGAAAAAGCCCAGATTGACGAACTGACCCCAGCGGATAGCGCGCTCGCCGTCGTAAAAGCGATTTTCCACGCGGACGATCGGGTTTGCGGGTGAGAGGGCGGCCAATTGCGCCTCCACCGCCGCTACGTCATCCTCCGCCACCAGCGGCTGCCAGCGGCGGCCGAGCAGGGCCTCCGCGCTCTGGCCGAAAGTCCTGCAAAATGCCGGATTGGCGTAGGTCACGGTGCCGTCCGCGCGAAAGCGCGCGATCATCTCGGTCTGGGATTCGACGACTGCGCGGTAGCGTGCTTCGCTCTCCTGCAATTGCCCGTGGGCGTCGCGCAGGGACTGCTCGATGGCCTTGATGTCGCTGATGTCCTGGAGCGTGCCGAACACGTCCGGCCGCCGCCGGCTGTCACCCACCCGTGGCTCGGCCTTTTCCCGGACCCAAACCGTGCGGCCTTCCACCAGCAGGCGGTGCTCGATGTCATAGGGCTTGCCGCACAGGGCTCGGGATCGGCACTCGGCCACCCATTCGCGCTCGTCCGGATGGACCTGGGCCAGCAGCATGGCCTGGTTCACGTCGGCGCCTTTGGGGATGCCCAGGATGCGGTAGGTCTCGTCGGAGCAGAGGATCACGTTGCCGCGATCGGTTATGCGCCATACGCCGATCCTGGCCATCTCCTGGGCCCGCTGCAGGTCCAGTTGGGTGTCACGAAAGGCCTGTTCGGCGTTGTGCAGATCACTGATGTCGCTGAGCATCACCCTGAAGTCCGGCCGGCCTTCCTTGTCCTGAGCGCGCCGCAGAATCAGGCGCGCCCAGAACCGCTGGCCATCGCCTTTGATCAGGCGCAGCTCCAGGCTGCGCGTGCCCAGGCCTTTGCGGTGCTGGCTGAAATGCTCCCGGTAAAGCGCGCTGTGGTCGGGATCGACGCAGCTGAAGAAAGGCCGCCCTTCCAGGAAAGCCCGGGGGCGGTCCAGAAGGGCCGCGGCGGTGAGGTTCACTTCCTGAATGACGCCGGTGTCCGACAAGGTGATATAGCCCACCGGCGCCACTTCGAACAGGTCCTGATAGCGCTCGCGGGCGGCTTCCAGATTTTGCTGGATGCTGCGCAGTTCCTCGTTCTGCAGTTCCAGTTCGTGCTGGTGCACCTGCAGTTCGGCCAGGGCGCGCTGCAGTTCCTCGCGGGTCGTATCGGCTTCAGGCGGCCGGCGGCGGGAGCGTCCGGCTGCGTCCCGGGTGTTGGTTGCTGCGGCGGGCGACGCTTCCGGCGTGCGGCTCTTCTTGTCGTCCACGGCCATGGGCATTTCCTCCGGACTGATCGTCGAGTATGCAAGGCAATCCAGTAAACCAGCGGCGCGCGCATCCGGGTGGCAGGCAGCTGAGCGCAAAGTCATGAAATACTAAAAATCAGTATAACATCGCGCACTTGATACCCCTATAGTACGCGAAACGGCTTGAACAGCGCTGGTCCTGGTTCCTGAACTCTTTCTTGATGGCCGCGCGCCGTCTTCTATTGCTTGCCCGATGGTTGGCAGCCGCTACCGCATCCAGTCCGGATGGCGTATGGTACGCGCTTTCTCAGTCGCTCACCCGGAACCCGACATGGCCGAGCCATCCAATCCCAGACGCACAAAGCCGCGTCAGGCCCAATCCGGCCTCGCGGCCGCCGCGAATGGCGTCATGGCATACGCCGCCGGCGACGATTTTCCCATCGTCGGCATTGGCTGTTCGGCCGGTGGCCTGGAAGCCCTGGAACGCTTCTTCAGCAAGGTGCCGGAGAACTGCGGGATCGCCTTCGTGGTCATCCAGCATCTGGATCCGCGCCGGCCGAGCATGCTGCCCGAGTTGCTCGGGCGAGCCTCCCGCTTGCCGGTGGGCGAGGCGCGCAATCGCACGCGAGTCAAGCCGGGGCATGTCTACGTGACCCCGCCGGATCGTGAGTTGTCCTTGCTGCACGGCACCTTGCTCCTGCTGGAGCCCACGCCGTCCCAGCCCTTGCGCCTGCCCATCGATTTCTTCCTCCGCACCCTGGCGGAAGACCTTCAGGAGCGGGCCATAGGCGTGATCCTCTCCGGCATGGGCTCGGACGGATTGCTGGGCCTGCGCAGCATCAAGGAGCGGGGCGGGTTGACCCTGGCCCAGGACCCTGCCGAGGCGCGCTCGCCAAGCATGCCGCAGAGCGTCATCGAGGCCGGGCTGGTGGATATCATCGACTGCGCCCAGGAACTGCCGGCGCGCATCGCCGCCATTCTCAACCGCCCACAGCGGCTGCCGGCCGGGGAACTGCAGGTGGCGCCGGCCACGCAGAGCGCCCTGGCCAAGATCATCGTGCTGCTGCGCGATCGCTGCGGCTGCGACTTTTCCGAGTACAAGACCAGTACCCTGTACCGCCGCATCGAGCGTCGCACCGCCCTGCATCAGTTGAGCGGAATCGCGGCCTATGTGGGCTACCTGCGGGAGAATCCCAAGGAACTGGATCTGCTGTTCAAGGAGCTCTTGATCGGGGTCACCAGTTTCTTTCGCGATCCGGGCGTCTGGGACCAATTGCGCGACCGCGCCCTGCCCACCCTGTTCAAGCATTACGGTTCCGGCGCCACCCTGAGGGCCTGGGTGCCGGCCTGTTCCAGCGGGGAGGAGGCATACTCCCTGGCCATCGTGTTCAGGGAGGCCCTGGAGAAAGCCGATCCCGGCGGGCGCTACTCGCTGCAGATCTATGCCACCGACATCGACCAGGACGCCATCGACCGGGCGCGCCGGGGCCATTTCCCCGAGAACATCTCCAGTGACGTCACGGCCGAGCGCCTCAAGCGCTTTTTCGTGGCGGACGAGAACGGCGGCTACTTCATCGGCAAGGACATCCGCGACATGGTGGTGTTCGCGCCGCAGAACATCATCGCCGACCCACCTTTCACCAAGCTGGACATCCTGAGCTGCCGGAACCTGCTGATCTACTTCGGCGCCAACCTGCAGCGCAAGCTGCTGCCCCTGTTCCATTACGCCCTGAACCGGGACGGGCTGCTGGTGCTGGGCAGTGCGGAGACCGTGGGCAATTTCAATGACTTGTTCGAGCCGCTGGACGGCAAGTTCCGGGTGTTCCGGCGCATGGAACAGGCTTCGCCGGTGACGCGACTGGACTTTCCCGCCCGCGGTCCGGTGGAGGCGGTGCCCGGCGGGTCGGCGGAGCCGGCCGGCCTGCGCGATACCCTGGAATACCTGACGGACCAGTTGGTCCAGCAGAATTTCGCCCCGCCCGCCGTGCTGGTCAACGGCGATGGAGACATCCTGTACTTCAGCGGACGCACGGGCAAATACCTGGAGCCGGCGGCGGGCAAGGTGAATGTCAACATCCACGCCATGGCCCGGGAGGGCCTGCGCGAGGCGCTGACCGGCGCCATCCGCAATGCCCAGCGCCACCCCGAACCGATACGTCTCAACGGCTTGCGTGTCGGCAGCAACGATGGCACCCAGATTGTGGACGTGATCATCCAGGGATTGACGGATCCTGAACTGCTGCGCGGGCGGGTGCTGGTGGTGTTCCGCGAAGTCCCCGCGTTGCCGCGGCGCGGCGGGCGGCGCAAGCTCGGCGAAACGCCCGACATCCTGGAGGCGGAACTGCAGCAGACCCGCGAGGCGCTGCGGGTGGCCCACGAGGAGATGCAGACCTCGGTGGAGGAATACAAGTCGGCCAACGAAGAACTGCAATCCACCAACGAGGAACTGCAGTCCACCAACGAGGAGCTGACCACCTCCAAGGAAGAACTGCAGTCCCTCAACGAGGAACTGCAGACCGTCAACGCCGAGCTGCAGTCCAAGGTGGACGAGCTGTCCGGCGTGCGCAACGACATGACCAATCTGCTCAACAGCACCGAGATCGCCACCATCTTCCTCGACAGCGCCTTGAAGCTGCGCCGTTTCACATCCCACGCCACGTTCCTGTTCAAGCTGATTCCCGGCGACATCGGCCGCCCCCTCACCGACGTTGCTTCGGAGCTCAAGTACCCGGCGCTCAAGGAAGACGCCCAGGAAGTGCTGCGCAGCCTGATTTTCCGCGAGAAACAGGTGGGCAGCCACGACGGTCGTTGGTTCCGGGTGCGCATCATGCCTTACCGGACCCTGGAGAACCTCATCGATGGTGTGGTCATCACCTTCATCGACATCAGCGACATCCGGCGCGTCGAGCAGGAATTGGATGAGACCCGGGCGCGTCTGGCGCAGGAAGCCAGCGCCCTGGCTCGGTTCCGCGACCTCAGCGTCGTCCTGTGGCAGGCGCCCGGCCTGCAGGCGGGGTTGGACGCCTTGCTGGACGCCCTGCTGACTTCCTTGGGTGCTCCCCGGGGCAATCTGCAGCTGCTTTCCGGCGACACGGAAAGCCTCCATATCGTCGCCCAGCGGGGCTTCGAGCAGGATTTCCTGGAATTCTTCCGGGAGGTCTCGGCCGCACACGACACCGCCTGCGGGCGCGCCTTGCGCAACGGCGAGCGGGTGATCATCGAGGATGTGGAACTGGACGTGGCCTTTGCGTCCTTTCGGGAAATTGCCCGCAAGGCAGGGTTCCGCTCCGTGGTGTCCGTGCCGCTGAGGGGGATCGGCGGAGCCGCGGTCGGCATGCTGTCGGCGCATTTCGCCGAGCCCCGCCGCTTCGCCGACCACGAGCTGCAACTGATGGAATCCTTCGCCCGCTTGGCCGCGGCCTTCATCGAACGCGTTCGCCAGGAAAAATAAGGCTCGATCTGCGGTAACCGTCGACACAAATCCGCTTCCATCCCCTCTGCGGGGGGGCAGGAGTGAAGACATCGGACGGCGGCCACGCCTGATCTCGCCCGGCCGCGTTCATGCGCCTGGTTGCCTTCAACCAGCGATTGGGGCGTTTCCACCATCTTCCCACAGCCCGGGCCTCCGGCATCCCCGCCAAGCCCCGGGACAGCCGGGATTTCTCAGTCCCCGCCGTTTGGCACCAATCCTGCCTCATCCCGCCTGACGCCCCGGTTCAGCCGGGCGTTTACCTCGCCTGTATTCCAGGCATCCAATGACCACCGGATTGTCAGCAATGCAAAACAACAGCTCGTACGAGGAAGCTGCCATGGTCTGCCATACCAACCGCCGGGAAGAAGAGCTTTCGCGACTGCGGGCGCTGGAGCAGCGTTCCGGCCGGCGGATACGCGTGATGCGCATGTCCGGCGAACCAGTCGCATGCATCGATCTCAAGATGGAGGTGTGGACGGCGGAGGATGCCAATTTCCCGCGCAGCGCGCTTTCCGAGGTGCATGCCAGTCTGGTGCTGGGGGCGCTGTATCCTTTTGTGCCGCCCCGGGTGGAGGTCAAGACTCGGGTCTTCAATCCATTGGTGGACCCGCAGGGGCGTCTTCACTTTGGTCTGGATTGGTCCGCTGGCTGCCATCTGGACAACCTGGCTTGCCGCGTGTTCAAGATACTGGCCTTCGACGAGGGCGCGCTGAGCCTTGGGACTGTCGTCAATGATGCCGCCGCGGAATGGTATCAGACCGCGCGATCCCTGTTGCCCTCGGTGTTTCCCAGCGATGGTCTGGCGGGGGTCGGACCGGACGCGGCGCACAGCTTTTCAGCTATCGGCGGCGGCCTCTAGCCGCCCGGCACGCCAGTCCGCCGGCGCCGCTTGCAGCGGCGCGCCTATCTCCCGCTTTCTCACAGCGTCCCGGCTTCGGGAACCACGGCACGCCATCCTTCCCAGCGTGTCGCAGCAGGGCCGGAGCCTTTGGATCAGCCCCGAATTGGGCATCAACGGCGTGGTCTGCGCCCAATGCCACCCCAATGCCGCCAATAACCCACCCGGAAACCTATCCCAAGTTCCAGAAGCAGTTGGGCAAGGTGGCGGTGCTCGCGGAGATGATCAACTGGTGCATCCGCAATCCGCTCCAGGGACAGCCCCTGGCCTTGGACGATCCGAAGATGACGGCGATCCAGTCTTATGTGGTCTGGTAGCGCCGGGGGGCAACCTTGGATTCGGCGAAGCACTGAGAACCTCGGGACCGGCGTGCGAAGCTGATCGCGATCCAATCAGCGGGATGATCGCAAATTGCAGGTGCCCCCATGGTCAAGCATTTTGACCGCGTGACGGTCGTGGTTCGCGATCAAAGCTCGCAGCTATTCCTCCTTTGTAACCTTTGGCGAATCGGAAGCCGACGGGCCGGGCCCCGGATATCGCTTAACGTTTTCCCGCTGGTGCCGCTGTAATCGAAGGTAGGTGCTGCGAGTGCCTGCACCGGAACCTACCCTCGCTAATTCTGTCCACACTATGACGCAACTAGAGATCGTGTCATGAGCAGCCGTGATCCTCAGATGAATACTTACACTGTTACCCTGATCAATTTCAATGGCAGACGGGTTTGCCGCCGAGTCAGGTCGTGGAACCAGACGGACGCGAAGGAGACAGCCGCCCAGATGGCCCAACATCAGAACTGGGTGAGAGGCTGGGCTGTGACCGGCTATGAGGTCAGTCTGCAGCCCTCGGCGGAGTCGGGTGGCTAGACGCCGCTAAGGCGTATTTCCACTATCTCCGTTTGCCGCAGATAGATCAGACAGCGCTTCGTGCGGGAGCCTCTCTCCCTCAAACGCGAAGGCTGACGTATCTGCAGGGATCGTCCCTTGAGCCCGCTTGAATTCGGGCGCGGCCGGCATGGCCTTGATCGCGCTCTGCCTTCTTTTCAATGCCGATAGAGCGACGTTAGCAGTTCGTTGCGGCCTGCGATTCCCAACTTGTTGTATATGGCCTGGCTGTGGGCCACCACGGTGCTCATGCTCAGGCGCATTTCGTGGGCGATTTCCTTGAACGAGCGGCCCAAGGCGATCTTCAGGCAGACCGCCGATTCCTTGCTGGACAGGGGAAAGCGCCGCAGCGTTTTGGCCAGCTTGAGCTGAAGCGGCACATGACGAGTCACCGTTACCGCAAAACTCGGCTTGCCGTCCCTCCCCAGGGATTCCAGGCGGTTGCTGCGGAGTCCAAAGCGTCCCCAGCGGTTTGACCAGCGCCGGTCATCGTCCGCATCGGCGGGTGATTCGATCGGTGCGCCCCGCCCGGGTCGGAGATAAGTCATCAGCGTTTCGCCCAAGGAGTCCGGATCCAAAGGGGTCCAATGGCGGCCCGGAGCCCATCGGCGATCCAGGGCGTACTGGATGAACTGCGCGCCGCGCGCGCTGATATGCCCGACGTTGCCTTCTTCATTCAGGATCACCATGACCTGATCCCCGCTTTCGACCCAGGAGCCGCTGTCCTCGGCTGGGGCCACCATGGCGCGGGATAATAATGGTGCCAGTTCTTGCAGTCGCTTCAGATGGCCCGGGTCGAATGCCTGGTCCTGCGCGTCTCGCCTGAGAACCAGCAGGGCCGAGCGGCCACTGCTATCGGATGAGCTCAGTTTGAGGGCGAGCGTGCGGCTGGCGGCATGCCCCTCGGGTTCACAACCATCCAGCCGGAGGGGTTCGCCGCTGCCCCGAGAGGGGTGTGACGGCAACGTTGTCGCGGCCTGATCTAAGGCCTTGATGGCGTCGGGGTTGGCTTCGCGCAGGAGCGGGAGCCAGTCGCCGGTATCCGCGAGGCACTTGCCGTTTTGCCAGTCGACATATTGATAATGGGGCAAGAGATCCGGCTCGAACTCCATGAAGGCGCCGGAAGCAAACGGCAGCATTCGCCGCAGCGACTCGAACAAGTCGGGCAGCACGATGCAAAACGGCAGCCCCATGTTACTGATCTGTCTGAAGTAGCTGATTTCCTGCCGGTCTGCGGCCACGCCGGGACTCATTGGCCACCTCCTGCGCGCGCTTGGCGGCTCGCCGATATATTGTGCGCGCAATAAGATAACTCCCGATTCGCACCTCGTGCTTGCGTTCCGCTGGATCGGGCCAAAGCCGGTTCCGCAATAGCCAATGCTCTGTTTGCCATCATTGATCCCCCAGTCGAATTCCGACACCGCATGTCGGCTTGGCAGGGAGAATGCCTGTTGAGCGGTAGGGCATCAGTCAAAAATTTACAAAAACTTACGATTGTTTTCACTTCCTGCTCCGGTAATCTGACCCCACATCCGGCAACCCACGCAGCGAAAGCGGCCGCCGGAACCCGAAGGAATTCACCTGCCATTGGGGGCTGTCCATGAAACGATTCGATCTACAACGCCATCTCGTAATAAGTGCAAGTCTTATGTTGCTGGGGCTGATGCCGGTGTCGGCCAAGGAGGAGGCGTCGGTGCAGGTCATCGACGGCAACTTGAGCGTGAAGGCTCAGGACATGCGCCAAGATGATCTGCTGAAGCTCATCAGCGACAAGACGGGCATCCGTTTCCATGCCGAAACTCCGCTCGATCAAAAGGCGAGCGTGTCGTTTCAGGGCTTGGGGGCGGAAGCGGCGCTGCGCGAAATCCTCGGCAGCGGAGCCAATCTGTTCTTCCGCTACGGAGAGACCAAGGCCAAGCCTTCCTCGGCGTTGCCGGAGGACGTCTGGGTGCTCGGAAAAGACAGTTCAGGGAGCGCTGGACTACGCGCCCTCAGCACCGCCAGGGAAATCGGGCCGGAAAGCAATCCGGCAGGGCCCGCAACCGTGGATGTCAAGCCAATGAACGGAGAGGAAAAAGCGACGACGCTGGAGCGATTGCGTTCGGGCAGTTCCGAGGAGCGGGTTCAGGCGATGGCGCGCTTGTTCGAAGACGGCAAGGCGGGTGAAGACGAGGTGCGCGCGGCGCTTGAAACCGCCACCAACGACGGGGATCCGCAAGTACGCATGATGGCGATGCAAGCCCTTGCCAACCTTCCTGACGGCTCCAGATACGTCCATGAGGCCTTGCATGACCCCGATGCCGGGGTGCGCTTGATGGCCTTGGCATCACTGTCGCCTGGCACGGAGGACGGGCATCTGGTCCGGGAAGCCCTGAACGACCCCGACCAGACAGTCCGGTCGCAGGCGGAGGAAATGGTCAAGTCACTTGGCCTTGCATCAACTGAAAGCCCCTAGTCGGGCCCGAGACAAGCCGTCGCCTTTGCCAGGGGCAAGGCGACGCAATGGAGTTAGGGGAAAGGGCATGCGCGGTGTTGCATCACCGCAGCACCCGTTCTCCTCTGCCGACGGCAACGGCAGACGGTGACTGGCAGGTCACCGAAACCTGCCCCGAGGGCAAGCCAAGTTCCCTCGGCTGTTTCTTGTTCGTCCTTCAATGCAACTGGGAGTATACATCATGAACAATGCAATCCTGAAGAGCACCGTCGCCATCGCAGCCGTCATGGGCGGCCTGGCCGCCGCACCCGCCGCTCACGCAGTCGCCGTCGCGGGCACTCTCGCCGCGTTCGCCGATGCCGCCGATGTCTACCGGGTGACCTGTCCGCTGGGAACCAGCCGGATCACCGGGGGCATCCTGGACGTGGGATACGGGAATAACGGCACGAATGTTAATCTGGCGTTCTTCGATACGACGCCGCCCGGGTTGTCCGCGGTTGCCACGGATGCGGAAAACGTATTTCCGTTGTCGATTCCCAGTGGCCAAGTCAACCTGATCAGAGGACCGGGCCAGTACTACATGTACGTGTGGCATTCCGGTAATTTGATTGCCGAGAGCTACGTAGCCAACTACGACTGCCGCAATGCCGCGGGCGGCATATTGGCGTCCGCCAGGCTTCAACTGCAGAACCAGTAAAGCCTCGCGGACCCTCGCGCCGCGACCCGGCCTGCCCGGGGAGCGGCGCATACTCACAGAGAGGCTTGGGGTCCGTATTGCCTGGCTGACTTCACGCGTTCGGTCATAGTGCTCCAGCAGAATCCGGCGATTTCGGATAGGTCGAAGACTGACGCGGGCGGCCTTAACCGGCAAGGCTTGCGTTAGCGGTAAGATAAGCGATTGATTTGGCGGAGAGGGTGGGATTCGAACCCACGTGGGGATGTTAGTCCCCCATCCGATTTCGAGTCGGCGCCGTTATGGCCACTTCGGTACCTCTCCGGAGGCAGGCCCATTATCATAGCAAAGCGTCGCCGGCATTGCATGAACTTCGGGAACGAGCGCGTTCGATCAGGTCTTCCGCTCAGCGCCGGCGCTTGAAAAAGGTTTTGAGCTGTTCCGAACATTCCGCCGCGAGCACCTCGCCGGTGACTTCCACGCGGTGGTTGAGAAAATCCACATCCGCCAGTTGCAGCGCGCTGACAACCGCGCCGCGCTTGGGGTCGAGCGCCCCGAAAACCAGCCGTTTGACGCGGGCGTGAACGATGGCGCCCATGCACATGACGCAGGGTTCCAGGGTCACATACAGCGTGGTGTCCAGCAACCGGTAGTTCTGCAGAACCTGACCTCCGCCGCGCAGGGCGACCATCTCCGCATGGGCGCTGGGATCGTTGCGCGCGATGGGGCAATTCCAGCCTTCGCTGAGGATGGCATCGTCCTTGACCAGCACGGCGCCAACCGGCACCTCGCCAAAGGACTCCGCCCGGCTGGCCAGAGCCATGGCGTGGCGCATCCAGTCTGCGTCGTCCAAGCGCCTAGCGTCCTTCCAGCCACTCGCGCAATTGCGCGTCTTCCATGGGGCGCGCGAACAAATAGCCCTGCGCCAGGTCGCATCCCTCCTGCAGCAGCGCCTCCTGCTGCCATTGATCCTCGATGCCTTCGGCCACGACCCGCATGCCGAAGGCATGTCCCAGGGCGATGACCGCCCGGCAGATGGCGCGGTCGTCTTCCTGCAGGGCGACGCCGTCCACGAAGCTGCGGTCGATCTTCAACTCGCTGGCAGGAAAGCGCTTGAGGTAGCCCAGGGAGGAATATCCGAGTCCGAAATCGTCCAGTGAAAGGGGGATGCCCTGGCTTCTCAGTCGGTCGAGGCTGTCGTGGGTGGATTCCACGCTCTCCAGCAAAGTATGTTCGGTGATCTCGACGCACAGGCGCTGCGGCGTTATGCCGTAGGCGGTCAGCGCCCGGCTGAGATCCTCGCAGATGCCGGCGTTCTTGATGTGGTGCGCGGAGATGTTGACGGATACCCGAGGCACCTGCACGCCCTCGCCATCCCAGAGTTGGATCTGGCGGCAGACGGTGTTCAGCACCCATTCGGTCAGCGGGATGATCAACCCGAAGCGCTCAGCGACGGGGATGAAGCGATCGGGTGGGATCAGCCCCAGTTCCGGGTGACGCCAGCGCAGCAGGGCTTCGAGTCCCACCAGTTCCTCGCTGGCCAGGTCGACCTGCGGCTGGTAGACCATGAATAGTTCTTCGTGCTCCAGGGCACGCCGCAGTCCTGACTCGATGCTCAGCCATTCCTGGGCCGAGCTGTTCAGTTCGCCGGTGTAGTATTCGCAAGCGCCACGTCCTTTTTCCTTGGCGCGGCACATGGCCATGTCGGCGTAGGTGAGGAGGGCTAGCGCGTCGCTCGTGTCCTGGGGATAGACGCTGATGCCCATGCTGACGGAGGCGAACACCTTGCGCTCCGACAGCAGCACCGGCGCCTCGAAGGCACGCAGGATGTCCTGCGCCAGCAAATGGGCGTCCAGGGGATCGGAGCCAGTCATCAGCAACATGAATTCGTCGCCGGCGATGCGCGCCAGGGTGTCGCCGGGCCGGGTGCAACTGGTTATCCGTGTGACAGCTTCCTTGAGCAGGGTGTCTCCGGCATCATGTCCCAAGGTGTCGTTGATCAGCTTGAAGTTGTCCAGATCGATGGCGCAGACCATCACCCGTTCGTCATCTTGCGCCTGGCCGATGGCCTGCGCCAGCCGCTCGCGGAACAGGGTCCGGTTGGGGAGCCCGGTCAACTCATCATGGCTGGCAAGGAACTCGATGCGCCGGTTGAGGGAGACGGTCTCGCTCACATCGCGGCCGACACCCCGGTAGCCCTTGAAGTTGCCGACGTGGTCGAAGATGGGCTTGCCCGAGAGGCGCAGGCTGAGCACGTGGCCCTGCTGGTCGGTGAAATCCACCACCAGATCGCGAAAAGCGTGGCGCTGATTGAGATCCCTGAGGGCCTGAACGTAGGTCTCGTCGGAGAAACCTGCGTCGGTGGCGCGCAGGAGCAGGTCGGTCAGCGTGGTGGATGTCAGACCGCAGGGTCCCCCGCCGGCCAATACGATGCGCAGGTGCGCGTCGGCTTCCCAGAACCAGTCCGCCACGGATTCCGCGTAATCGCGGAAGCGCTGTTCGCTTTCCTCCAGCTGTCGGCCCTTTTCCTCCAGCTCCTCCAGCTTCTTGCTCAGCTTGGCTTGGAGCCTCTCGCCATGCATGGCCTCGAAGGCCTCGCGCGGCGCCGGCGTCCCGCCTGCAGTCTTGCCCTTGGACGAATCGTGCAGCACGTCCTCCAGCGCTTGCATCAGGCGGCCCATTTCCATCGGCTTGGTCAGATAGCGCGTTGCGCCCACCGAGAAGGCAAGCGCCTGGTCGCGCGGCTCGGTGTAAGTTGCGGTGTAGAAAACCACCGGCACCTGGGCCAGGGCCGCATCCTGTTTGAGCGCCCGACAGAGCGCGTAGCCGTCCATCTTGGGCATCAGGATGTCCGAGATGATCAGGTCCGGCGTCCGTTCACGGGCCAGTTCCAGGGCGCGATAGCCGTTGCCCGCGCTGCGCACGGCATAGCCCGCGGAACCCAGGGCCGCCACGAGCAATTCCCGCGAGTTCTCGTCGTCTTCAGCAATGAGGATGTCAGGCGGTGGGGTGTCCATCCAGGACCTCGCGGATTTGCTGTATGACGGTGCGCGGATCGATGGGCTTCTCGATGTACCCGTTGCATCCGGCGGCGATCAGGTTCTCCCGGTCGCCGGACATGGCATAGGAGGTGACCGCGATGATGGGTACGCTCTTGCCTGCCTCTTTTTCCCGGATTCGGCGCAGTACTTCGGTGCCCTCGATGTCGGGCAGTTGAATGTCCAGGAGGATGAAGTCCGGCGGGATGGTCAGCGCATGGCGCACACCCTCCAGTCCGGTAGGCGCATGCTGGACCTGATAGCCGGCGCATTCCAGGATGAAACGGATCAACTCCAGGTTGTCCTCGTTGTCTTCAATGACCAAGGCAGTCGCCATCTCTCAACCCTCTTGCTGCGGAGTCGGCACGCTGGGCTGCTCCGCCGGCGCCTGGACGGATGCCGGTTGCGGCGGGCACAGCGGCAGCCAAAGGCTGAAGGTGCTGCCCCGTTCCGGCTCGCTTTCCACGCCCACGTCGCCGTGCAGCAGTTCGCGCATGATTTTGCGCGTCAGGTAGAGGCCGAGCCCGGTCCCTGGCGTATTGATCTTGAGGCGCGAGTTGATGCGCTCGAAAGGCTGGAAGATCCGGGTCAACCCGGCGGCATCGATGCCGATGCCGGTGTCGCGCACCCACACCCGCACGCCTTCTTCACAGGGCTCCGCGCCGATTTCCACGCGGCCCCGCTCGCTGTATTTGACCGCGTTGCTCACCAGGTTCAGCACGCACTGGTAGAAGCGCTTGCGGTCCGCCACCACGCTCATGTTGGGGCAAGACTCCACATGCAAGGCCAGCCCTTTCTGCGCCGCCTGATGATGCACGGAGGCCGCGGCTTCTTCAAGCACTTTGCCGATTTCGAAGGGTTCGCAGAAGGTCTCTACATAGCCCGCCTCGATCTTGGAAATGTCGATCACATCGCTGATGAGGGTCAGCAGGTGTTTGGCGGAGCGATAGGCTCGGCCCAATTGGTCTTTCTGTTTCTCGTTGAGCTCCCCGGATAGGCCTTGCAGCACCACGTCGGTGAATCCGATGATGGAGTTGAGCGGCGTGCGCAGTTCGTGGGACATGGAGGCCACGAACATGGACTTGATGCGGTCGGCGGATTCGGCGGCCTCCTTGGCATGCAGCAATTCGCGTTCGACTTCCTTGCGTCGGGTGATGTCGCTACCCACGCTGACTAGCCCTAAGGCCTGGCCGTCAGGTCCGATCATGCGCTCCGACGCCCAGGCGAACAGCCTTAGCTTACCTTCGGCGTCGATCACGGGCATTTCGTATTCCCTCGCCGGCTGGCCGTCCAGCATGTCCCGCATGCGATCCTTCAAGGGCTGGCGCCAGTCCACGGGCACGAACAGCGAGGCGAAATCGAGGTCCATGACGGCCTCCCGATGGCGGCCGAAGACCCGCTCGGCCTCCGGATTGAATTCGAGGATATGCCCTTCCGGGGACAGCCCCAGGATCACGCTGGGGGCCATCTGCACCAAGGAGCGGAAGCGCTGCTCACTGACCCGCAGCTCTGCTTCGATGCGGGCACGGGTGTCAATCTCCTCACGCAGTTCCGTGTTGGCCCGCTGCAGGTCGCCGGTGCGCTCGTCCACCAGTTGTTCCAACTGATCCCGGTGGCGCGCCAGGACGGCGTGGGCATAGGCCTGCGCCACCTGATCGGCGACCTCCCCGGCGAAGCTGATTTCGTCCTGGCTCCAGCGGCGCGTCGCTTTCGTCTGCTCGATGCAGAGTACGCCCTTGGTCTGCCCGCCCAGACGGATTGCCGCGTCCAGCATGGAGACCACGCCGGTTTCGCGCAGGTAGCCGTCGCGGAATTCGCTGGTGCGCGGGTCGTCGGCAGCGCTCTCGGCAGGTATGGCGCGGGCGGAGGTGAGTGCCTCGAAGTAACGGGGGTAGTCCTCGCTTTGCAGCAGGGCGCCGCGTGAGTGGGCCCCCGTGTCGGCCTGATAGAGCTCGGCGCATTCCAGCGTCCTGCCTTCGTTGCGCAGCAGCCAGATGCTAACCCGGCTGGCGCCCAGGGCCTCGGCGGCGATGGCCGAGATGCCTTGCAGGGCGTCGCTCAAGGCCGCGGCACCGCCCTTGTTGCGGGAGGCCATGGCGACGATGGCGGCATGATAGCGCTCCATGCGCTGGAACAGGTCGTGCAGATCCTGGGTTCGCTCGGCGACCTGGCGCTGCAGGGATCGGTTCCACAGGAACATGGCCAGCAACCCCAGCGCAATGAAGGCTGAGACGGCCAGGGCGATCTGCAGGGCGCGCCAGAGCGAGGGATCAGGCTGCGGGGGCGCTTGTACCCAGCGGTTGTAGATCGCCTGCCGTTCGGCCGGATCAATTTTCGCCAGGGCCTTGGCCAGGATTCCATGAAACTGCGGCCAGTCGCCCCGGACGGCCATGCCCAGCCGGTACTTCAACCCGGTGTCGCCGGCAATGCGCAGGTCGCTCAAGCCTTCCCGATTGAGCCACCAACTGGCGGTAGGCAGATCCGAGACGAAGGCCTCGTAAGCCCCGAAGGCCAGGCGTTGCAGTCCGCTGCGGGTATCGGGCACCTGTTCGAGGCGGGCGCCGGGATACCGGCTGACCACGAGTTCCTGGGCGGCGTAGCCGGCGACGACGGCCACAGGTTTCCCTTTCAGGGCACGCAGGTCGCGCATGGCTGCGTGGCCGTCACGGACGATCACGTACAGGGGGAATTCCAGGAAGGGCTCGGTGAACAGCCAGTGCTCGCGCCGCTCGGGCGTGTCGGCGAACACGGAGACCATGTCCACGCCCTTGATTTTGGGATCGTTGCTCTGCTGCTGCTTGGGTCCTGGCACGACCCATTGGAATTCCAGTCCGAGCTCGTCCTGCACGCGCTGCAGGTAGTCCGCCACCATACCGCCGGGCTGGCCGTGCTCGTCGACGAAGGAAATTGGCTGGTAGTCGGGGGACAGGGCCACCCGGATATGGGGATGATCGGTCAGCCAGGCGCGCTCTTCAGAGCTGAGTTCCAGGCCCGCCACCGGGGCAGCGGCAAGCTGCAAGATCAGACCCAGTATCAGTCGTGCCCTGCGCCGCTTTGCCATGCTGGATCCTCCCGGTCGGCTGTTGGAGGAGCCGGCGCCCTGGCCCGCTCCCTGGGGTCAGAAACTCATTCCCACTCGATGGTGGCGGGGGGTTTGCCTGAGATATCGTAGGTGACGCGGGAGATGCCGGGTATTTCGTTGATGATGCGCCGCGACACCAGATCCAGGAAGGCATAGGGCAGGTGGGCCCAGTGCGCCGTCATGAAATCCACGGTTTCCACGGCCCGCAGGGCCACGACATAGTCGTAGCGGCGGCCATCGCCCATTACGCCCACGGAGCGTACCGGCAGGAACACCGCGAAGGCCTGGCTGGTCTTCTCGTACAGGCCGTGGCGGTAGAGTTCCTCGATGAAGATGGCGTCGGCGCGGCGCAGCAGGTCGGCGTATTCCTTGCGCACTTCGCCCAGGATGCGCACCCCCAGGCCGGGGCCGGGGAAGGGGTGCCGGTGCACCATTTCCGAGGGCAGGCCCAGTTCCAGGCCGATGGCCCGCACCTCGTCCTTGAACAGTTCGCGCAGGGGTTCGATTAGCTTGAGCTTCATGTCCGCGGGCAGGCCGCCCACGTTGTGATGGGACTTGATCACGTGCGCCTTGCCGGTCTTGGAGCCGGCGGACTCGATCACGTCCGGGTAGATGGTGCCCTGGGCCAGCCAGCGGGCGTCGGTGAGCTTGCCGGCTTCCTCATCGAAGATTTCCACGAACAGGGCGCCGATGATCTTGCGCTTCTGCTCCGGGTCGGCCACGCCCTCCAGGGCGGAGAGGAATCGCTCTTCCGCGTTGACCCGGATAACGTGGACCCCCATGTGCTCGGCAAAAGTCGCCATCACCTGATCGCCCTCGTGCAGGCGCAGCAGGCCGGTGTCCACGAACACGCAGGTGAGCTGGTCGCCGATGGCCTCGTGCAGGAGCGCCGCCACCACGGAGGAGTCCACGCCGCCCGAGAGCCCCAGGATGACCTGCTCGCGGCCGACCAGCTGGCGCACGTGGGCGATGCTATCGCTGATGATATTGAACGGGGTCCACAGGGCGTCGCAATCGCAGATGGCGCGCACGAAGCGCTCGATGATGCGGGTGCCTTGCCGGGTGTGGGTCACCTCGGGATGGAATTGCAGGCCGTAGAAGCGGCGGTCCTCGTCGGCGATGCCGGCGATGGGGGCGCTGTCGGTGCCGGCGATCAGCTTGAATCCGGGGGGCAGGGTGGTGACCTGGTCGCCGTGGCTCATCCACACGTCCAGGATGCCGAAACCTTCCGGGGTGGTGTGGTCCTCGATGTGCCGCAGCAGGGCGGAATGGCCGCGGGCGCGCACCTGGGCATAGCCGAACTCCCGGTGATCGGCGCCTTCCACCTTGCCGCCCAGTTGTTCCGCCATGGTTTGCATGCCATAGCAGATGCCCAGCACCGGAACTCCCAACTCGAACACGCATTGGGGAGCGCGCGGTGTGTCGCTGGCGGTGACGGTCTCGGGGCCGCCGGAGAGGATGATGCCGCGGGCCGCGAAGCCGCGTATGAAGGCCTCGTCGCAGTCCCAGGGATGGATTTCGCAGTACACGCCCACTTCCCGCACGCGGCGGGCGATCAACTGGGTGTACTGGGAGCCGAAATCCAGGATGAGGATCTTGTGGCTGTGGATATCGCCCGCGGGTGTGGTCATGGGGTTGGTCTGGCTGGGTTAGTCGAGCCGGTAATTCGGCGCTTCCTTGGTGATGGCCACGTCATGCACATGGCTTTCCTTGATGCCGGCGGAGGTGATGCGCACGAAGCGGGCGCGGCAGCGCATGTCCTCGATGGTGCCGTTGCCGGTGTAGCCCATGGCGGCGCGGATGCCGCCCACCAGTTGGTGGACGATGGCGACCATGCTGCCTTTGTAGGGCACGCGCCCTTCGATGCCTTCCGGCACCAGCTTTTCGGCGTCGGTGCTGTCCTGGAAATAACGGTCGCTGGAACCCTGCTGCTGCGACATCGCGCCCAGGGAGCCCATGCCGCGGTAGGACTTATAGGAGCGGCCCTGGTAGAGCTCCACCTCACCGGGGGCCTCCTCGGTGCCGGCGAACAGGCCGCCCAGCATGACCGAGTAGGCGCCCGCGGCCAGGGCCTTGGCGATGTCGCCGGAATAACGCACGCCGCCGTCGGCGATGAGCGGCACGCCGGACTCCCGCAGGGCCTCGGCTACGTTGGCCACGGCGGAGATCTGCGGCACGCCGACGCCGGCGACGATGCGCGTGGTGCAGATCGAACCCGGGCCGATGCCCACTTTGACCGCGTCAGCGCCAGCTTCCACCAAGGCCCTGGCGGCGTCGGCGGTGGCGATGTTGCCGCCGATGACCTGGATGTGCGGGAAGTTGCGCTTGATCCAGTTCACCCGGTCCAGCACGCCCTGGGAATGGCCGTGGGCGGTGTCCACCACCACCACGTCCACGCCGGCCTCGGCCAGGGCCGCGACCCGCTCCTCGGTGCCGGACCCGGTGCCGACGCCGGCGCCCACGCGCAGTCGCTCGAATTCGTCCTTGCAGGCTTGCGGATAGTCCTTGGCCTTCTGGATGTCCTTGACGGTGATCATGCCGCGCAGTTCGAAGCGCTCGTTCACCACCAGCACCTTCTCGATGCGGTGCTTGTGCAGCAGGTGAATGGCCTCGGCCTGGCTGGCGCCCTCGCGCACCGTGACCAGCCTGTCCTTGGGTGTCATGACCTTGGTGACGGGTTCGTCCAAACGGGTTTCGAAGCGCAGGTCGCGGCTGGTGACGATGCCCACCAGTTCGCCCTTGTCCACCACCGGCACGCCGGAGATGCTGCGCGCGCGGGTCAGGCTCATGACGTCGCGGATGCTGACATCGGGCGGGACGGTGATGGGGTCTTTGATCACGCCGCTTTCGAATTTCTTCACCATGCTCACTTCGTAAGCCTGGCGCTCCGCGGTCATGTTCTTGTGGATGATGCCGATGCCGCCTTCCTGGGCCATGGCAATGGCCAGGCGGCCTTCCGTTACGGTGTCCATGGCGGCGGACACCAGCGGGACGTTCAGGTTGATCTTGCGGGTGAGCTGGGTCTTGAGGCTGACGTCGCGCGGAAGGATGTCGGAATAGGCAGGAATCAGGAGGACATCGTCAAAGGTAAGGGCTTCTTGATCTATGCGCATGATTCATTCCTGCCTACTTAAAATCTTGTAATTCTACGTTTTTTGTGTGTCCCCTGTAAATTGCAATGCTAAGCCGGCGGCCCGGTGATGGCCGCCAGACATGGATCAAGGGTTTGAAAGCTATGGGAAAGCCGGCTCAATCGGCTTTCTCGTGAATGAGGCGGATGGCCTCGTTGTGTTCAGCCAGGGCCGCGACTTGAGTGCTGACATCCTGGCCCAGGTTCTTGTCCTGGGCCAGGTAGAGTTGGGCCATGGCGGCGGTAACGATGGGGTTGAAGAAAGCACCTTCCAGCGTGCCGGCGAAGGCCAGGGCAAAAACATAGCGCCAGAAGCCCACGTCCACCGGCAACAGCGAGATGAAGTAATTGACCGGATACAGCATGAGCACGAAGGCGGCGGCCAGGCTGGCCAGTTCGAACAGCAGGCCGTAGAGGCGGTATTTCAGCAGGGCTTCGCTGTGGGCAGCGTGGATGACCAGGCCACGTTCGGCGGACCTCCAGGGATTGGCCGCCGCCGCATCGGCGAAGTTGAGGGCCATGATGGCCGGCCCGCATAGCCGGGATAAAAAGCCCGACAGCCATTTCCCTGCCTGGGTGAGTGTGGGGTTGCCGGTTCGCTCCAGCATGGGGCAGGGCGGTGTTGGCAGGGCTTGCAGCGCCTGGCCCAGTGCGGAACCCACCTGCACGAAACTGGATGGCGTGAAGCGTTCCGCGGCAGCTTTCTTGGCGAATTCGATCTGAGCCTTGCCTTCCGGGAGTTTGGCCACCCGTGTCTGCTCCACCAGCAGGGCCAGGGTGCCGGCCTGGGCATTGAACAGGGCGCTGCCGCGGAACTTATAAAGCAGGTAAGCCAGTCCGGCGAACCCCAGGACCGCACCCACGCTGGCAAGTGCGGTGGGTTTGGCCGAGAACGAGGAAAACGCGATAAGCGTTCCGGCGCCGGCCAATGTTCCGAACAGCAGGGCCAGGCTGATGCCCAGGTAGACCATGAAGCGGTACAGCACGAAGGGCATGGAGGTTTCGATGGAGCGTGTGGCGGCCAGCAGGCTGAAATTCCACATGGGCAGTCCTCGTTGGTTGGCTTTGGGCGTGGCCTGATATAAACGCAGGCAGCCCTTATTATTTGGGGAAACAGGCGGCGGCAGCCTCGGCTTTTGCTTCCTTAAGCTTCTTGCGCAGCTTGTCTGATTGGGGCGGGTCACGGAATTCGGCACCGCGCTCGCCAGGGGTATTGAACAGGAAGGTGAAGGTCTGTGCCTGGCCGAATTCCTCGTAGCTCATCTTGCTGGCGATCTTGTCCGCGCTGCAGACGCAGTGATAGAGGTTGTCGTAGTTCTGTCCGCCATGCTCCTGCATGCAACCCAGCACGTATTCGACCCGGGCCTGGGTGGGAAAATCGTTGACCGCGGCTGCGGCAGCCGCCGGGGCCTCAGGTTTGGGTGCGCTGGCGCAGGCGCCGAGTAGTCCCAGGCCAACGCACAAGGCGATGCGGCGGGCGGCGAGGGCGCGGGAAAAGATGTTCATCTGTTCAATTCTCCGTTTAGGAATCGCAAAGTGCTGCGGGATGATAGAGCACAGCCCTCGGCGCGCGCAATTTCCGTGAAAACTCGGCCCGGCGCGGAGTTGCGCGTCGCTTCGCGATCTCACGGCTGGCAGACGGGCACGATAAGGCCGATTCAAAATGACCCGGCCCAGTGTTTAATGCCGGCCTCGGAACTTCCATGAGCGGCGAGTGGTATTGCAATTTCTGTGCTACAAAATATAATCGTTCTCACCTGCAAAACAGTGGATGAGATCGTATCTTATGAGACACAAAGAAAGACTGGCCGCATGGTGCCTGGGTTCCGCAGCGGTGATGGGGTGTGCGGATGTATCCGCGGCGGCGATGCCAGCCACCATGGAGGACATGTGGAAGATCATTCAGCAGCAGCAGAAGGAAATCGAGGCGCTGAAGGCGAAGTCGGCCGAGAACGATCATCTTAAGGAAGAGGTCAAGCAGCTCAAGCAGGCCGAGCAGGCGCGTCCGGCGACGCCTGTTGCCGCTGCCGCGCCAGGTGCTCCGGAAAAGACGAAGTCGGCCAAAAGCGACTCCGATCGCAAAACCGACATCCTGGCGTCGGAAGTGGAAAAGCTGAAGAGCGCCCTGGTGATTCCCGAATCGCGGGAATACAAGAGTCAATACGGCTTTGGCCCTGCGGCATCCCAGGTCTACCGCGTTAATCGAGGTCTTTCCATTGGGGGTTACGGCGAGGCGTTTTACACCAATTACACCGACCACAAGGATGGCAAGAGCGATTCGGCCGACCTGCAGCGGGCGGTGTTGTATGCCGGTTACAAGTTCAATGACTGGATCATCCTCAACAACGAGATCGAGTTCGAGCACGCGACTACCGGTGAGGGCGACGAGGAAAAAGGCGAGGTTTCGGTCGAGTTCTCGCAGCTGGATTTCCTGCTGCACAAGAACGCCAATATCCGCGCGGGTCTGATGTTGGTGCCGATGGGGTTCATCAACGAAATACACGAGCCCACGACCTTCCACGGCAACCGCCGTCCTGACGTGGAGCAGTACATCATACCTTCGACCTGGCGCGAAATGGGCGCAGGGCTGTTCGGCGAGATCGTGCCCGGGCTTCAATACCGCATGTATGCCATGAACGGGCTGAATGCCTCCAAGTACGAGAGCATCGGTATCCGCGAAGGCAGGCAGGGTGGCAGTCAGGCCATCGCCGAGAACTGGGCGTTCACCGGCCGCGTCGACTACACCCCGAATTTTGCCCCTGGCCTTTTGATCGGTGCTTCCGCCTTTGTGGGCGACGCCGGCCAGGGCAAGCTGTATGATGGGCAAAAGGCAAACGTTCTCACCCAGCTTTATGAAGGGCATTTGCAGTGGCATTATAAGGGTTTGGAATTCCGGGCCTTGGGTGCGTACGGCAAAGTGGGCGATGCCGGCTTGGTCAGCGCGGCCAACGGCGAGGTGGTCGGCAAGGACAATTATGGTTGGTATACCGAAGTGGCCTACGACGTGATGCCCCTGCTGTGGAAGGACAGCACGCAGTACCTGGCGCCGTTCTTCCGCTATGAGAAGTACGACACCTTGGCCAGCGTGCCGGCGGGCTATGCGGACGACGGTAGCTATGACCGCTGGATCTACCAGGCGGGCCTGACCTACAAGCCGATCCCGAACATCTCCGTGAAAGCGGACTACCGGAATATCAATTCCAAGAGCGGGACGCAGCCCAGCGAACTCAATCTGGGCGTGGGCTTTATCTATTAATCCGGGCGTGCTGGCGGGTGCCGCAGCGCCCGCCAGACCTGACCGGAGCGGTATGACGACGAGAATTTTGCGCTGGATCGTGATCGGATTTCTGGCAGCCGGGCTGCCCATCCGCGCGGCCATGGCGGAGGTGTATTACAGCAAGGATGAAGCGCTGGAGCTGGCTTTCGGGACGGATGCTCAGGTGGAGCCGCAGTCGGTTTTCCTCAACGACGAGCAGGCGGCGGAAATCGAACGGGTCGCCAAGGCGAAGCTGGATTCCAAGTTGTTCACCTTTCATGTGGGCAAGAAGAACGGGCAGGTTTTGGGCTATGCGGCCATCGAGTCGCATACGGTAAGGACGCAGCCGGAGGCGCTGCTGGTCGTGTTGAACCCGGCGGGTGATTTGACGCGTGCTGAGATTCTGGCCTTTCACGAACCACCGGAGTACCAGCCTCCGGCACGCTGGTTCGAAAGGTTGTACGGCAGGTCGGTGGATGGCCTGGTGCTGGGGCAGGGCATCGACGGCATCGCCGGTGCCACCATGAGTTCCCGTGCGGCGCTGGACAGCATCCGCAAGGTAATGACCATTTATCGTTTGGCGCTCAAACCGGAGGCGGACTAATGCGTTTCTTTGTGACCGGCGAGCAGAAGCGGCAAAGCCTGCTCAATGCCATCGTGCTGATGTTCCTGGGCTATATCGCCTTGCTCTGGATCACCAACGGCATGATGTACTTCCACAAGATGAGTCTGACGCCGGATTCGGTGGTCAGCTATTACCTGGGGTCCGAGGAGAACTTTACCCAGCCCAAGAGCTACCAGAGCCTGCTGGAAGTGACCCACTTCCACTTGTTCTCCATGGGCATCCTGGTGCTGACCCTGGCTCATCTGTTGCTATTCACGCCCTTGAACATGAGCCTCAAAATCTGGCTGACCGGCATGAGCTTCGTCTCCGCTGTGGCCGACGAGGCGGCGGGATGGCTGGTGCGTTTCGTTCATCCAGGCTTTGCCTGGTTCAAGATTGGCGCCTTCCTGATGCTGGAGTTCAGTCTGCTGGCCTTGCTGGTTCTGGTGATCATCTCACTGGTCATGCAGCGCCTGGCGCAACGGGAACGCGGAGGGCTGGAACGCGATGGCGGCATGGCAGCGATGGCGCCGAGTGGTGGTGAAGGCGGCTGAACGGATTTACGTTTACGCGGCTAAGTCTGGGGCTCAAAGGCTACGGAGCAGCCTGCGAGTCTCCTGTTGCAGCTTTCCGCGGTAAAACAGCAGTTTCCAACGGGCACCGCCGCATTGCCGCCACAGCACAGCAGAGCGGATGCCAGCCAGCAGCAGTGCCCGAATCTTGTGGGCATTCGCCGGATTGCCGAGATGGACCGGTTCCCCCATGACCATCACACGCGGCTGCAGCTGGCTGATGGTTTCCTGATAGACATCCGCCAGGTTGGCGATGACATTCTCGTGCAGGATGCCGAAGTGCACTGCCTGGGTCGCGGCCCGCTCGACGCCGTTGCGGATTTTGTCTTGCATATCCCGGCGCTTTTGCAGCTTATTCTCCAGAAAAATCAGCGAAGCAGCGTAACGGGCGAGTTCCGGGTCCATTCCCCCTGAGCCGCCCAACTGACTGTCCAGCCGTTTCAGTCCGGTCTTGAGCCTGTCCAGGCCGCCATAAATGTCGATCACGCTATCCGCGTTGATCTTGAGTATGCCGGATAGCGCAGTTTCCATCTCTTCGCTCTCGGCGCTGCCGGTCTTGGCGATGCGCTGGACCAGATGGACCGCCAGGGTCAGGCCGGCCAGGGCGATGGTCTGGTTGGTAAGGGTCTTGATCATGATTTGAAGTGCCTACGGTTGGCGCCGATTGTATTTGACCGCGTTGCCCCTGGCCAAGGTCACCGGATATTTCTCCCCGTTCTTGCGCATCTTGGCGTAAACCGCCTGCTCCAGGTCGATGTCCAGTTGGTCGGCTAGTCGCAGCAGGTAGATCAGCACATCGGCGATTTCCTCGCTGACCTGGGCGTATTCCGCTGGTTTCTCGCCAAGATGCCGCGATTCGTCTTCCGTCAGCCACTGGAAGGGCTCCATCAGCTCGGCCGCTTCCACGGCCAGGGCCACCGCGAGATTCTTGGGACTGTGGAACTGCTCCCAGTCGCGCGCCTCGGCAAACTCACGCAGTTGCTGCTGTACGCTCTTGATATCCATGAATCGGTTCGTTTTCCGACAAGGGTGTTTGTTCACCGTGCGGATTAGGCGAAAATAAGCCCGCCGGGTGGCATGCCCGCGCATTGGCCGCTCGCGGCCTATTATCTTCCAATTTGATCGCGCGCGAGGGTTTAGTCGTGGAAAAACTGATTCAAGAACTGCAAAAAACCATTGCCGCCTTGGAAAAATTGAGCGAGTCGACCCAGACCGCATCTGACCAGATCGACGAATTGCTGGATCAGCTTTTTCAACAGAAGATCGATCTGGTCAAGGCCAGACTGAATGAATCTTCACCGCCCTTTCAACAGGCCTTGCAGGCGGTCGGGCAGGCCTCGTCCAAGGCGGGCCGGGCGGTCAAGGAGCCCGGGAGGATTCCCGAGATGACCGAGGCGGTGGCCGGCGCCATCGGGAAACTGGCCATGTTGCTGGACAACGTAGTCCCCGCGGAATGACAACTTGTGCCCTTGAGCCGGCGGGGCACGATTCGGCGCGGCCTGCCCGCGAGGTTCCCGCATCGTGTCCCTGCGGCTCCGGGTTGCTCCTGTCTGCCTGTTGCGGGCCCTACCTGGCCGGTGTTTCCGCACCGGCCACGGCCCAGGCGCTCATGCGTTCCCGCTATACCGCCTACGTCATGGGAGACGAGGAATATCTGCTGGATAGTTGGCATCCCGCCAGCCGTCCGTCGCAGCTTCATCTAAAGGACGAAGGAATCCAGTGGGAAGGCCTTGAGCTGCTGCGTTGTGCGCAAGGGTTGGAGTCGGATCTAAGCGGCGAGGTCGAGTTCATCGCCCGCTTCCGGCAGGGCGGCACGTTGCAAGGGATGCGCGAGCTGAGCCGGTTCGAAAGGGTGCAGGGGCGTTGGTACTACCGGGACGGGCACGTGCAGGCGGTCTTATCCAGTCCGCCCCGGCCTGGCCGCAACGAACCCTGCCATTGCGGCAGTGGCAAAAAATACAAGAAGTGCTGCGGGGCCTGATTCCCGTCCTATCTTGGCAGACCGTCTGGCGCTAGACTCGGGGCTGCAAGCTGAGAGGCGCCGTCATGAACAAAACCTTGGAGCGTTACCGCTGTCCTCCCCTCGATCCAGAGGGCTATCGGCGGCTGGTGGCCCGCGTTGGGCGTTGCCATCTGGATCAGCGCCTGGGTATCGAGGAAGAATTCGAGGCGCGGATCTTCGGCCAGGGACGCACCTTCTTCCATATCGAGAATTGGTATTCGGTGCACGGCCTGATGCGCTTGGCGCTGCGGCTGATGTTCCTGCACGGGCGCGGCCGGCGCAATGCGCGCGCCATCGAGGTACGCCGCAACGAACTGCTGGTGCCGCATCTCCCACGGGAGTTCGATGGCTTTACCCTCTTGCACGTGACCGACCTGCATCTGGACGGCGCCAGTGATCTGCCCGATGCGCTGATCGAGGCCATTGCCAAGGTCGACCACTACGACATCTGCGTGCTGACCGGCGATTTCCGGGTCAAGACCTTTGGACCGTTTGAGGCGGCGTTGGACGGAATGGCCAGGGTCATGGCGCATCTGCATGGCCCGGTGTACGGCATTCTTGGCAACCACGATACCATCCGCATGGCGCCTGGCCTGGAGGACATGGGCGTGACCATGTTGCTCAACGAGGTGGCGAGCATACGGCGGGGCGACGCGGTCATTTACCTGGCGGGTATCGACGATCCGCATTATTACCGGGCGGACAATCTGGAGAAGGCGACCGACAGCATACCGCGCGACGCGGTCTCCATCCTGTTGTCCCATTCGCCGGAAATGTACCGGCATGCGGCTTATGCCTGCTTCGACGTGATGCTGTGTGGACACACCCACGGCGGCCAGATCTGCATGCCTGGCGGCATCCCGCTGATACTCAACGCCGGCGCCCCGCGCGCCATGTGCAACGGGCCCTGGCGTTACAAGGGGCTGCAGGGTTATACCTCGGCGGGCAGCGGGGTCTGTATCGTCGATATCCGCCTCAACTGCCCGCCGGAGATCACGCTGCATACCCTCCGCAGGGGTTGAGCGTTTCGATTCCGCTATTCAGCCGGATGCCCTCGAACAGGACCGCAACAGCCTCCGGTGTGCGACGCTTGCGCGTCTTTGCGCTCTTGCTCGCGCTGGCGGTCTTGGCGACGGATCTGATCTTCCGCATGGGCGGAATGGCGGCCTTATACGACTACTTGACCATCTCGGAACGCCTGCCGGCCCCGGCGCAGCGAGAGTGGTTTCTGTTGCGCCTATCTACCCATCAGGTGCCGCTGTTGTCGGACGAAATCGACATCCTTGGCAGGGTTAGGGACGCCGGTTATCGGCGGCTCATGATCTATTACTCCATGCCGACCGCGGAGCGGGAGAAATTCGTGGAATGCTCGCCGCTCAGCCAGGGGATGGCGCCCACCGAATTCTTCCGGCTCAAGCTGGAACCTATGGGGATCGGCGCCGAGCGCTACCGGCTGGTACGGATCGACGCGCCTTACGCCAGCGATGAACCTTTTGCCACACTGGCACGGGCTGTTGCCGAGGAGCGCGCGGCGTCGATCACCTTTGCGTCGTTGCCACTGGAACAGCGTGGCTTTGCGCTGATGGCACGGCGCTACTTCGGTATTCCGGCATACGCCTTTGACGCCAGATCGCACCATTCCAGCCGGGAGAGTTGGTGGCGCAGTCACTCCGGCCTGGAGTCGGTGGCTGCCGCTTATCTAAATCTGCTGGGGGCCGCCTGGCCATGATGCGAATCGTCCGGGTTGCGGCCGGTTTCCTGCTGCTTGCCCTCATTCTGGATGCCAGCCTGTTGTGGCGGGCCGCCCTGGATCAACGGCCGGACGCACTCCCGACGAATGCCTCCCTCATCGTGCTGGATGCCTGGGCCAGTGACTCGGTCACACGGCAGGCATTTGATCTGGCGCAGCACTTTGACGGCGCGCTTCTTCTCAGCGTGGGACCGCCGCCGGAGCGCCCGCAAGATTTGGCGGCGGAGGGCGTCTGCTTGCCGGGAACATCATTCGCGGCCAAGACCCGCGCGCAACTGCTTTCCTGGGGGGTGCCGGAAGATCGTGTGATCCTCCTGGAACAGGACCGGCGCGGGACACATGATCAGGCGCAGCTGGTGCTGGATTGGTGGCGGCAGCGCGGCGGGCCGGACGGGACGGTCATCGTGGTGACGGAGTGGTTTCATCGGCAGCGCTCACGCCTGGCTTACAGGACCGTCATGCCGGAAGTCCCTGTGCGGGTGGCTGGCGATGCGTCGTCACCCAACCCGGCGGATTGGCCTTTACGCGACCGCCGCACGAGCTTGTTCTCCGAATTCTTGAAACTGGCTTACTATCAGTCCAAGGGATTGATTTCAATGAATGCCCTGGCCCAGTCCGGGAGCCTGTGGTGACTGGCCGTCCGCCACTAGGCGGTGTGCTATGATGTCGCCGTCCGCAATTCTGATGTCAGCTTGAATTGAAACGCTCTTCCCCAGAGGAACGCTTGACCAATCTCCAGGGCATCCTGATGGATCTGGACGGCGTGCTGTTCGTGGGAGATTCCGCCATCGAGGGTGCCGTTGAGGCGGTGGCCCGCGTCAAGTCGTCCCGACTGCGTTGCCGCTTCATTACCAACACCAGCACCGTGTCCCGAGACATTCTGGTGTCCAAGCTGCAGGGCCTGGGTTTCGAGATCGCGGCGTCGGAAATCTTCAGCGCGCCCAGGGCTGCCGCGTCACTGTTGCGCGGCATTCCCAATGCCGCCTGCTTCCTGCTGGTCGCCGAGGATGTGCGTTCCGAGTTCCAAGGCCTGCGTGAGGTCGAACTGGAAAAGGCGGATTACATCGTATTGGGTGACATTGGGGATTCCTGGTCCCATGAGTTGCTGAACCGCATCTTCAATCGGCTCATGAATGGCACGCGGCTCATCGCCATCCACAAGAACCGCTACTGGCAGACCAGTGCCGGCCTGACCCTGGACATCGGCGGATTGGTTACCGCGCTGGAGTACTGCAGCGGTGTGGGGGCCACCGTGGTGGGCAAGCCATCCGCCGATTTCTTTCGGCTCGCGCTCGGCGATATGGGACTGCCTGCCGCGCGCGTCGCCGTGGTGGGTGATGATGTGGATTCGGATGTGGGCGGCGGCCAGATGGCTGGCCTGTTTGGCATCCTCGTGCGCACCGGCAAATTTCGACGTGCGCAGGTGGAGGCCTCGCGGGTGGAGCCGGACATGATCATCGATTCCGTGCGGCACCTGCTTCCCTTGTTCGGCCTGGAGAACTAGTTGCTGCAGACTGCCCATCTCGGCCGCTTGGCGCACCTGCAGGGCGATCCGAATCGGGTTCACGACGCCCTGGAAGTGATCGAGGATGGGGCTTTGCTGCTGGACGCGAATGGCGTCATCGTCCTGGCAGGCGCACGCGAGGCCATCCTCAAGGCGGCCCCTTTGGCGAACCGGGTGGACCACGGCGCTGCCTGGCTGCTGCCGGGGCTGGTGGATGGGCATGTCCACTTTCCCCAGTTCTACGCGACTGCCGCTGCCGGAACGGGCCTGCTGGACTGGTTGAACCGGTCGATCTTTCCCGCGGAGAAGGCGCTTGCCGACCCTGGCGCCGCGGCGCCACTGGCGTCACGCTTCGTGCGCCGCCTGTTGCGCTCGGGTACGACCACGGCGGCCGTTTTCGGGTCCCAGTTCCTGCCCGCCAACGCAGCGCTGTTCGAGGCCGCCGCAGTCGGCGGGTTGCGTTTGATCGCGGGCGCCACGCTCATGGATCACGGGGCGCCTGAGGACTTGCTGCAGACGCCGGAACAGGCTTACGCCCAGTGCAAGCAACTGATCGAGGAGTATGCCGCGCAGCCGCTTTTGCACTATGCGGTGACACCCCGCTTTGCCCTTTCCTGCAGCGAAGCCATGCTGGAAACCTGCGGCGCCCTGCTCAAGGAGTTTCCGCAGGTCTATTTGCACACCCATATCAACGAGAGCCCCGGCGAGATCGAGGCTGTGGGGCGCACGTTTCCGTGGGCGCGGCATTACCTGGACGTGTACGCACGCTTCGGTCTGCTGGGGGAACGTACCATCCTGGCGCACAGCATTCATTCCGGCGCTCCCGAGCTGACGCACATGGCCGAAGCGCGCTGCGCAGTCTGTCATTGCCCGGGCAGCAACCTGTTCCTGGGCAGTGGCCTGTTCCCGCTGCGAGCGCATCAGCGGCATGGGCTGCGCGTGGCGGTTGGAACCGATGTCGGGGCCGGAACGCATTTTTCGGTATGGAACGAGCTGTCGGAGTGCTACAAGGTGCAGCAGTTGCAGGGACACACGCTCGGGGTTGCGGAACTGCTTTATCTGGGCACCTTGGGCGGAGCCGAGGCCCTGGGACTGGCCGCGCAGACAGGCAATTTTGCGCCCGGAAAGAGCGGTGATTTCATCGTGCTGGCGACGGAGGGAGACGCCTATCTCGCGGAACGTTTGCGGCGCTGCGATTCCCTGGAGGATCAGTTGTTCTGCCTGATCCATCTGGCCGGGCCCTGCCACATGAAAGCCGTCTATGCCGGCGGAAGAGAGGTGAGTGCATGATCGGGCGATTGCCGTTGCTGTTGGTCTTCGTCCTGGCATGGGCAGGGAGCGCCCTGGCGGTACCTGCTTTTGAACTGGGCAGAACGGGCCTGGAGCCGCGCGATCTGGCCGTGGTGATCAACGAAGACGACCCTATCAGCGTCAAGTCGGGCGAGTATTATGCCCAGCGGCGCGGTATCCCTTCGGAAAATCTGGTCCGTGTGCGCTTTCCGTACAAGGACGAGGTGCTCTCGCGGGGCGATTTTCAACGCCTCAAAAGCGAGGTGGACCGGCTGACGCCCTCTCACGTGCAGGCCTACGCCCTGGCCTGGACTACGCCTTACCGTGTCGATTGCATGTCCATCACGGCGGCCTTTACCTTTGGTTTCGACCCGGCCTACTGCTCCCGCAGCAAGTGCGGTACCACCAAGGCGAGCCCCTATTTCAACTCGCCCAGCCGCGCGCCCCACCAGGATCTCGCCATGCGGCCCTCGATGATGCTGGCGGGGCAGACCTACCAGGACGTCAAGGCCCTGATCGACCGGGGTATCTCTGCCGATTTCACCTACCCCAGGGGGACTGGTTACCTGGTCAATACCAAGGACAAGAACCGGAGCGTGCGTTCGGTGTACTTCGACGAGATCGTTCGCGTACTCGGCGATGCCATCAAGTTGGAGCGGGTTGACGCCGATGCCATCCGCAGCAAGCGGGACGTGATGTTCTATTTCACCGGGGCGGTCAGCGTGCCGGGGCTGTCCAGCCTCCAGTTCCTGCCGGGAGCGATTGCGGACCACCTCACATCCACGGGCGGGGCGCTCACCAGCAGCAAGCAGATGAGCGTCTTGCGCTGGCTGGAGGCCGGCGCGACCGGGAGCTACGGCACCGCGGTGGAGCCGTGCAATCACCTAGCCAAGTTTCCGCATCCCGGCGTCGTCATGGCGCGCTATGCCGAAGGCGCCACCTTGCTGGAAGCCTACTGGAAGAGCGTGGCCTGGCCCGGGGAAGGCGTCTTCGTGGGCGAACCCCTGGCGCGCCCGTTTGCGCCGCGTGTGGTGCAGTCGACGGAGGGGCACGCCGACCTGGCAGTTTTCAGCCCGGAGTGGAAGAACCTGCCACTGCAGGGTGCCAACTCGGCCATCGGCCCTTACCGCCCGGTAGAGCTTTACCCGATACATCCCGGTTTCAACGATGTGCGCCTCAAGTTCCCTCAATCCGGCGCCTTTTACCGAATGATCCCTTGAATGGGATAATGCCGCTTTGCCCTTGCCAATAACCTTGATGCACTTCTGGAACGCCGGAGCCTTGCTCGCCGCAGTATTTGCGTTGTCCTTCCTGATCACCGGGCGGGTTCGTCGCTATGCGCAGGGACGCTTGCTGGACGTGCCCAACGACCGCAGTTCGCACCAAGCGCCGACACCGCGGGGCGGCGGTTTGGCCATCGTACTGGCCTTTGCGTTGGGCTTGTTGGTTTCCTCGGCGGCGGGCTGGCTGTCTGGACAGTCCCTGGCGTTCCTTACCGGCGGGCTGATGGTGGCCGCCGTCGGCTTTTGGGACGATCACGGTCATGTGCCGGCGCGTTGGCGGATGCTGGCCCACGTGCTGGCGGCAGTCCTGGCGGTTTACGGCATGGGGGGCATGGCCGTCCTGTGGGTGAACGGTCAGACTGTGGCGCTCGGCTGGGCCGGGCCGGTCCTTGCGGTCGTATTCATCGCCTGGATGCTGAATCTGTTCAACTTCATGGATGGCATCGATGGCATCGCGGCAGGCGAGGCACTCAGCGTCGCGGCGAGCGCCGCGGGACTCTCACTCTGGTTCCAGCCTGACACCCGACTCTGGCTGGCCTATGCTTTGCTGGCCATGGCCGCAAGCGGCTTTCTGCTCTGGAACTGGCCTCCCGCGCGGATTTTCATGGGCGATGTGGGCAGCGGCTTCCTCGGCTTCATGCTGGGGGTGTTCGCCTTGGCGGGTGGAGCCGGCGGTGGCCTCAGCCTGGTGGTATGGTTGATTCTGACGGGGGTCTTCGTGGTGGATGCCAGTTTTACCTTGGCGATCAGAATGATTTCGGGCCAGCGCTGGTACGAAGCGCACCGCAGTCATGCTTATCAGAAGGCCAGCCGCGTGCTGGGAGGGCATAAGCCCGTGACTCTCCGGGTACTCCTCATCAATGGGGTGTGGCTGCTGCCCCTGGCCGCGCTGGCCGCGGCTAGGCCGGAACTGGAGCTGGGCGTGCTGCTGCTGGCGTACCTCCCCTTACTGATTCTGGCGGCGTGCTTGGGCGCCGGACGCGCCAGCTGAGCACGAGGCGATTCGTGGACCTGTTCGTCAAACTGCGTTCCCGCTCGGTCATCCTGACCCATGATCTATTCATGGTGGCCCTGGCCTGGTTGGGTGCCTACTGGCTGCGCTTCAACCTGTCGGCCGTGCCCGATCCCTATTGGACTGTGGGTCTCTACTGGCTGACCCCGGTCATCCTGTTGCAGGCCCTGCTTTTCCACGTGTTCGGCCTGTATCGCGGGGTCTGGCGCTTCGCTTCCATTCCGGACCTGGTGCGCATCGGCAAGTCCGTGAGCCTGGGCGTGGTGGGCATAGCCCTCATGGCGTTCCTGTACAACCGGTTGTTCGGCGTGCCGCGCTCGGTGCTGCCGCTTTACGCCGTCCTGCTGGTTATGCTGTTGTGCGGTCCGCGCATCCTCTATCGCATGTCCAAGGACAGAGGCGCCTTACAGGAGCATGGCAAACGAGCCCTGATCGTGGGCGCCGGCTGCGCCGGGGAAATGCTGGTGCGTGAACTCATGCGCGAGCGCGACTCGGGCTTTTTGCCCGTGGCGTTTGTCGACGACGATGTCCGCAAGAAGGGCCGCGAGATCCACGGGCTGCGCGTGCGCGGCGACTGCGGGCGGATTCCCCGCCTGGTGCGCAGCCAGAACATCGAGACCATCCTGATCGCTTTGCCCTCCGCCACGGAAAAGGACATGCGCCGTATCGTGGAGATTTGCGAGGGTACGGGTGTGCCGTTCCTGACTCTGCCCTCGGTTCAGGACTCCTTGGCCGGCGGGCTGACCCGATCCTTGCGCGATGTGTCCATCGAAGACCTGCTGGGTCGGGACCCGGTGCGCCTGGACCGAGGCGCGGTCGGACAGTATCTGGCGGGCAAGCGGGTACTGGTTACCGGCGGAGGTGGCTCCATTGGTTCGCAACTGTGCCGGCAGATCGCCCAGTTCCAGGTCGAGCGGCTGGTCATCTTCGACCAGAGCGAGTACAACCTCTACAAGATCGAGGCGGATCTGCGCCGCGACCATCCGCGTTGCCAGGTGGTGCCGCTGCTGGGCAGCGTGACTGACCGCGAGGCCGTTGAGCGCATGCTCGGCGCGCACCGGCCCGATGTGATCTTCCATGCCGCGGCCTACAAGCACGTGCCGCTTCTGCAGGAGCAGGCGCGCATCGCCATCCTCAACAATGTCATGGGAACCCGGTCTCTGGCGGAGTCCGCCCTGGCTGCGGGCGTCGGCGAATTCGTGCTGATTTCCACCGACAAAGCCGTCAATCCCACCAATGTCATGGGCGCGAGCAAGCGCGCCGCAGAGATGCTGGCGCAATGCCTCAACGAGCAGGGTCGCACCCGGTTCGTTACGGTGCGCTTCGGCAATGTGCTGGATTCGGCGGGCAGCGTCGTGCCGCTGTTCCGCGAACAGATCCGCGCGGGCGGGCCGGTGACCGTGACCCATCCGGACATCACCCGTTACTTCATGACCATCCCCGAAGCCTGCCAACTCATCATGCAGGCCGCCGCCGTGGGGGAGGGCGGGGAAGTGTTCGTGCTCGACATGGGGGAGCCGGTCAAGGTACGCTACTTGGCCGAACAGATGATCCGGCTCAGCGGCAAGCGCCCGGGGATCGATGTGCGCATCGAGTACATCGGCCTGCGTCCCGGCGAAAAGATGTACGAGGAACTGTTTCATCACCAGGAACAGTTGGCGCCCACCGGGCACAGCAAACTCTTCCTCGCGCAGTCACGCCGACTCGACCGGGTTGAACTGCTCGGACGGATGGATGAACTGGCCGCCGCCATCGCGGCGTTCGACGAGGCCCGAATCCTGGATCTGCTCAAAGGACTGGTGCCGGAATTCGAGAACGGTGCTGGCGAGCTGGCGGTTGTGTCGGGTAGTACTAAGGACACAGTCGAGATCACGCAAACCGCACTTGTATTGTGAGGGTTCCTTCGGTATTATTCCGGCTTTTCGTAGAAAGCCATTGTTTGGAGCGCGATCAGCATGAAAACGTTTAGCGCAAAGCCGGCCGAAGTAAAGCGCGACTGGTACGTCATCGACGCCGATGGAAAGACGCTCGGTAGACTGTCCACCGAAATCGCACGCCGTCTGCGCGGTAAGCACAAGGCCGAGTACACCCCGCACGTGGATACCGGCGATTACATCATCGTCATCAATGCCGAAAAAGTGCACGTGACGGGCAATAAGGAACAGGACAAGATTTACTACAAGCACACCGGCTTCATTGGCAACATGAAGTCCGTAAGCTTGGGCAAACTGCGCGGCACACATCCGGAGCGCATCATCCAGACCGCCGTAAAGGGCATGTTGCCGAAGAACCCGTTGGGTCGTGCGATGTTCAAGAAGCTCAAGGTGTATGCCGGTACCGAGCATGGACATCAGGCACAGCAGCCGAAGTTGTTGGAAATTTAAAGAATTCAAGTCAGGTCAACCATGGCACAAACTCAGAATTACGGAACCGGTCGCCGCAAGAGCGCAGTGGCGCGTGTGTACGCCAAGTCCGGCACGGGGCAGATCATCATCAACAACAAGACGCTGGAAGAATATTTCGGCCGCAAGACGGACCGCATGATCGTCCGTCAGCCCCTCGAACTGCTGGAGATCGGTGAGAAATTCGATATCATCGTGAAGGTCATGGGCGGTGGCCCGTCTGGCCAGGCCGGTGCTATCCGTCACGGTTTGACCCGCGCTCTGATGGACTACGACGAAACCTTGCGTCCTGCGCTGCGCCGGGCGGGCTATGTCACCCGCGACGCTCGTGAGGTGGAACGCAAGAAGGTCGGCTTGCACAAGGCACGTCGCCGTCCGCAGTACTCCAAGCGTTAATCGCTTGCCGGCGCCCGCCTCATGCGGGTGTCGTCACATGCTTTATTGGGGGATCGTCTAGCGGCAGGACTACGGACTCTGACTCCGTCAACCTAGGTTCGAATCCTAGTCCCCCAGCCAAAATAGGAAAGGGCTTAGCAGTAAAGTGCTAGGCCCTTTGTCTTTTTGGGGTCCATATAGGGTCCAGTTCGGCAGAATTTTGGACTAGGGCCTACCTTCTCTTGGTTCTCAGGCGTTTAATTCCCAGCCGGTTGTACACTTTCACTGATTCGCCTACTGAGGGATGGCGCTTTCGGATTGGAAAAACCGCGCAATTAGCCATATGGAATTGGAACTTAGAAGGGAGATAGGAGGATGAAAAGCCTTGCCTTAGTTGCTTAGCCCACACTGTGCGGTCCACCAATGACCCCGTCGTCAATTGACTGCTGACGAAAGGGGCGAGGCATCGGAAAGCACCCCTGTCTGCGCCCGTAAGGTAAGGAATCATGTGCCAGACGATCAGCGGTTACCAATGAAGTTTGGAGAACTGGACGTAAGGAAGTGGACATGCTTTTCAACAGATTGCTCGACGTTTTGAGGACCGGCATTTTGCTGGTGGTGGTCAGCTTGATCCCGCTAAAAGCGGCTGCGGCGCCGTCAACGCGTTTCTGGGTTGCTCCCTATGGCAACGATCAGGGACCGGGTTCCGAAATTAGCCCTTTCAGAACACTGGAGCGTGCCAGAGACGCTGTCCGCGCGCTTCCAAAACGATTATCGGGTGATATTTACGTCAATATAAAAGCTGGTCACTATCGACTTGATAAGCCACTCGTGCTGGACGAAGGCGATTCGGGTCGAACTGGTCATGACGTAGTGTATAGGGCTGCTGATGGTGGAGCCGTCGTGATTTCAGGTGCAATCCCCGTCACGAATTGGCAGCCTACCGATGTGCCAAAAGTCTGGATGGCGCGCGTAGGTGCTCATCGAAGCCGTCAGTTCTATGTGAATGGAAGGCGGGCTATTCGAGCCCGGACGACCGCATTTCCTGCCGGCTTTCGTCCATGCAACAAGCCCTCTGTATATCCACTGTGCGTCAGTCTGATCAGTGGCGTCGAGTACGTCCCATCCGATCTCAATTCGAACGCGTGGAATGACCCCTCAACCTGGAAAAATCCCGAACACATCGAAGCGGTATCACAGGTGCAATGGAAGATGTACCGTTTTCCCTTGCAGACTGTGCTTCCTTACGATGGGCTGAGCCCGGGCCTCATGATTTTCCAAGAGCCGGCCTGGACCAATGCGAACTTATTTCAGGACAGCGCTGGGAATCAGGCCGTCTGGGGCTTGTGGCAGGTTACTTGGTTCGAGAATGCGCGGGAGTTCCTCGATGAGCCTGGAGAATGGTATCTCGATGAGGCGGAGGGAAACCTTTACTACTTCGCCCGAACTGACGAGGACATGGCGTCTGTGGACGCTGAATTACCCATTCTCGAGACGCTCGTGCAGGGGCATGGGAAGCATGGCGCGCCGATCCACAACATACGCTTCGAAGGTCTTACTTTCACCGGTGCGACCTGGATGCAGCCCAGCAGCCCGGACGGATACATATCAGACCAGAGCGGGTTTCATCTCACCGGCTTCGGGCACGTGCCCAACGTGATCGGGCATGACCCGAGCGATGAGCGTACCCCGGGGAATGTCACCTTCCGCTATGCCCACCACATCCAATTCAAGGCCAACATATTCTCCCATCTGGGCGCCGTGGCTCTCGATTTCGGAACGGGAAGCCAAGACAATTTAATTGCTTCCAATCTTTTCTACGATATCTCTTCGGCCGCCATACAAGTGGGGGGAATCGACCGTGTTGATCACCATCCCACGAATCGCTACGACCGAACCCGAGGTAATACGATCTTTAATAACCTCGTGCGGGAGACTGGGCGGGAATATACCGACGCGGCCGGCATCTATCTTGGGTTCACTTCCGACAGTTTGGTCAGCCATAACACCGTGGTGAATGTTCCTTGGTCGGGGATTGCAATGGGCTGGGGTTGGGGGCTGCTCGATGTCGGCAGTTATCCGGGCGTTTCACATGCCTACAGTGGCCAGTGGGGCATGTGGCAGACCCCAAGCAGCAACCGCAGAAGCCGGATAATCAACAACCGAGTTGATGACTTCATTAATACGTCTTGGGATGGCGGGGCTGTTTACACCACCGGGTTTCAGGGTAGCGGCCTCAGGAATGGCCTGGTGATCTCCCAGAATGTCGCAACAAACAAACGGCCCTTAGGCGGCGGCAATACTTTCTACACAGACGGAGGAAGTCGCTTTATTACCCTAAAAGGCAATGTCTCGTTGTTCAACCCACAAGGGGTAGCCGAATTCGCACCCGATCCCAACCCCCTGGACCCACTACCTTACGCAGGCCTATTGCCTCTTTTCGACGGCCTCCCGTATGGCGGTGACTTTGGAGGATGCCTAACCTACGGTGACATCACCTTCAGAGGGAACTTCCATTGGTATTTGACGCCTGTCGAGTTTTTTGACTTGTGCAAGGGTACTACCTATCAATCCGGTAATTTTCCCATTCATTTGGTATGGAAGAACAATCGCAGGGTCTCAGCTCCCGCTGACGTTCCGAAACGTCTCCTAGAACGTGCCGGCGTTATGAGTCGGCCGGCAAGCATACCCGAGAGCCTCTGGATTGTTCCGCCTAGTCCTTGAGATCCTCGAAGGCTGACAAGAAATCCAAACCGTGCGGGCATAGACCCGTAAGGCGGTCAGTAGAACGGCGAGGATGGACAGGAATTCGATCATGGTTGTGCTCCGAGGCGGGCAGGCTTGGAAGCTTTTCATCCACGACACGCCGAAGCGCGCAGAGAGCTGCGGATTCCGATGCGGTCGACAGGCGCGAGGTTGTTCAGGTCAGCATGCCGTCGCGCCTATTGCCTCAGTAAATCGTCTGTCGTCAGAGATCTCCCGTCTTGGGCAGGGACTGAACGGTCAGCACATCGCAGGTGGAATCGGCGATGACGTGGCGAGTCACGCTGCCTAGCAGCATCAGTTCGAACATCGATTGCCCGTGTTTGCCCAGGACGATCAAGTCCGCGGCTATCATCTTCTCCCGGTCGAGAATGACGCGCGCGGCCTCCCCGTGCTCCACCACGCTGAGGAGCCTGTGCCCGTCACCCCTCACTTCCTCGAACAGGGTCCTGATGCGGTTGATGGCTTGCCGCCGAGCGCGCGAGCGGCCGATGTCGATCTCCTCCTCCTGCACCCCGGCCTGCCACAGCATGCCTTCGAAAGGAACGCTGGAGGCATGCACGACCGTGATCGTGGCCTCGGGTGCGAGCAGCATCGCCATCTTGAGCGCTTCCGCCGCGTGCGGTGAGAAATCGACCGCCACCAGAACCCGACGGTAGCCGCCTTGCGGCGGGCGCTTGACCACGAGCACCGAGCCATTGCAGATACGCAGCAGGCGGTCCGTGGTCGTACCGGGTATCAGGTCGCGCAAGGGATTGAGGCCATGGGCGCCCAGCACCAGCAGGTCGGACTGCTGCGAGGCCGCCTGAATCTCCTCCAGAACCCGGCCCACCGCGATCCGCGGCAGGGGAGTGATCTGGTTATTGGCCGTGATCCGTGCTGCAGCGGCCTCCAGTTCCCGCCGGGCCTCGTCCACCAGATTGGCCTCCGCGGCATCATGGGAGCGCAGCACCTCATGCACCGCCTTCAGGGAATTCGCGTCGACCACATGGAGCAAGCGCAGGGTGGCACCATGTTCGCCAGCCAGTAGCGCGGCCCGGTCAGCCGCCTGCGTGGCGCTTTCCGAGAGATCCGTCGCCGCCACGATGGTACGCAGACCGCGATTGCGGGCCGTGCCGTGCAAAGACAAGCGGGCGGGCTTGCTGGCCTTTTCGGTGGCGGCGGCTCGCCGGCGCATTTTCTTGAAGCCGCGCAGGATGCCCTTTTCCAATTCGGCGACAAGAAAGACGAAGAATCCGGCCATCAGCACCTTGAACCACTCATCCCCGGAGAGGTCGGTGGATTCGAACAGGCTCTGCAGAGGCGTCGAATGGGTATAGGCCAGTTGCAGGAGGGCGCAGGCGCCGATGGCCATCAGCACATAGCGGTTACCGAACAGGCCCTCGAGGGACAATGAGGATTTGTACAGGGAGCGGCTGTTGATCAGATAGAACATTTCCGCCGCGACCACCGAGCTGACCGCCATGGTGCGTGCGGTCTCCAGGCTGGAGCCGCGATCCAGCTCCCATAGGAACAACCCGAGGGAGCCTGCCATGATGAGCACGGACACCATCAGCACGCGCCAGGCGAAGAACCAGGACAGCAGGGACTCCTCGGGCCGGCGCGGAGGCCGCCGCATGGCGTCGCGTTCGGGATGCTCGAAAGCGAGGGCTAGCCCTAAGGTGCTGGAAGTGACCATGTTGATCCAGAGCACTTGGGCGGGCGTCAGCGGCAGAACCAGCTCGAACAGGATGGCCGCGATGACCACCAGTGCTTCGCCGCCGTTGGTCGGCAGCATGAACAGGACGAACTTGCGGATATTGTCGTAGATGCCCCGACCTTCGCGCACCGCATTGCCGATGGTGGCGAAATTATCGTCGGCCAGCACCATGTCCGAGGCCTCCTTGGCCGCTTCCGTGCCTTTCAAGCCCATGGCCACGCCTACATCGGCCCGCTTCAAGGCGGGCGCGTCGTTGACGCCGTCCCCGGTCATGGCGACCACTTGCCCTGCCGCCTGCATGGCCTGCACCAGGCGGAGTTTGTGCTCGGGGCTCGCCCGGGCGAAGATGTCCACATCCAGCACCATTTCGCGCAGGCGCTCATCGTCCATGGCTTCGATGTCGGAGCCGGTCAGCGCCAAGCCGCCGTGACCGATCCCCAGCCGCGCGCCGATGGCTCGCGCCGTATCGACATGATCGCCGGTGATCATCTTGACCCGGATGCCGGCGGCATGACAGACGGACACCGCGGCAACGGCCTCGTCTCGCGGCGGGTCGATGATACCGACCAGGGCCAGCAGGGCGAATCCGCTTTCCAGATCGGAGAAGCGCACCTCCCGTTGCGAGGCGTCGACGGTCTTCGCGGCTATGGCCAGCAGGCGCAGGCCGGCGCTCGCCGCTTCCCGCGCGGCGGTGTCCCAATAGGCCCTGTTCAAGGGCTGTAAGCTGGCGCCCTCCTGGACATCGCACATGGCCAGGATTCGTTCCGGCGCCCCTTTCACAAAGATCGTTCCCGAGCCTTCATGGTCATGGTGCAGCGTGGCCATGAGCTTGTGCTCGGATTCGAATGGAATGGCGTCGGTCCGCGGCCGGGTCTGGCGTTCCCAGGCGGAGTCGGTGCCGGCCTTGGCAGCGAATGCGAGCAGGGCGCCCTCCGTGGGATCGCCGATGACCTGCCAGGTATCATCGGCGTTACGGCGCAACTGGGCATCGTTGCAGAGCACGGCGGCGCGCGCGATCCGGCCCAGTTCGGGATACTGCTCCGCCGATACAGCCGCGTCGAGCAGATGAATCGCGCCTTCCGGCGCGTATCCAACGCCACTGATCTCGAACAGCCGTTCGGCGGTGATGACCCGCTGGACCGTCATTTCGTTGCGGGTAAGGGTGCCGGTCTTGTCGGAGCAGATGACCGTGACCGAACCCAACGTCTCCACCGCCGGCAGATGGCGGATGATGGCCTTGCGCTGGGCCATGCGGCGCACACCGAGGGCAAGGGTGATGGTCATGATGGCCGGAAGCCCCTCGGGGATGGCCGAAGCGGCCAGCGCGACGGTCATCATGAACATCTCGCGGCCTGGATGGCCATGCCACCAGACGCCGACGACAAAGGTGGCGACGGACATCAGGACGATGGCCAGGGCCAGCCAGTGTCCGAATCCGGCAATCTGGCGCAGCAGGGGTGTCGTAACCGCCTTGACCTGCTCCAGCATCGTGCTGATGCGGCCCAACTCGGTTTTCAGGCCGGTTGCCACCACCACCCCGGTCGCCTGCCCGGACACCACCAGGGTGCCGGAATACAGCATGCAGCGGCGGTCGCCCAGCACCGCATCATCGGCAACCGGGTCGACGGTCTTTTCCACCGCTTCGGACTCGCCGGTCAGGATCGCTTCATTCACCCGAAATCCCTTCGCCGCAACCAGACGCAGGTCCGCCGGCACCTTGTCGCCGGAGGCCAGGGCCACGATGTCGCCGGGCACCAGGTCCTCGCCCGGTATATCGATGCGCTCGGCCTCGCGTATCGCGGTCGTGCGCAGGGAGAGCATGCCGCGGATCGAATCCAGGGCCCGCTCCGCCTTGCCCTCTTGGATGAAACCGATGACGGCATTGACCAGCACCGCTGCCAGCAGGACGCCGGTGTCCACCAAATCGCCCAGCAGGGCGGTGACGCCAGCCGCAACCAGCATCACGTAGATCAGGACATTGTGGAATTGAAGCAGAAAGCGCAGCCAGGCCGGGCGTCGGCGCGGCGGTGGCAGGCGGTTGTGCCCAAAGCGTTTAAGCCTCAGCCGCGCGTCACGCTGAGAGAGCCCGCGCTGCGGATCGGTGCGCAACCGTTCCATGGTGGCTTCGGCGGTGCATCCATGCCATTCGCCCTCTAGTTTGAGTGACTGGCGTTCGTCATGGGACATGGTCGTTCTCCTGGCACCTGCAAAACCATCCGGCGATGGCAGCATAGGCTTGGCCAGCGGGTTAGGGCTGTAGCCGGCGCCCGAGAGCAGGGTGGGCGTTTACCTCGTGTGAGCCGAGACGCCGCTCGTGCAGAAAGTCCGTTGCATTCCCGTTCAATTAAACGGCGTTCCGCCGCGAAAGGCCATCCGTTAACTCACTGGCCACGGCCATCCTCCTATCCCGCAGATTTATGGCTTTAGTCTTGCTTTCACTCTGTCTGATGCGGATGGCGCGAGAAAAGTTCACTGACCCCGTGAAAGCCGGCTGACACGCCAGCCGAATACCACCACAACTTGAGAGGGCTCAAGGGCAATTCCATTCGATGGGCACAGCCACCTTGGCTGCATCCAGGAATGACCCGCTCCCATTCAGCCCCATGGCGTTCATGCCGTCGCAGTATCGGAATTGAATGACGGCGCTGGTATGACTTGGTACCATCATCCGGTATGGCGCCGCCGCCGGCCAAAAATAACAAGAAATCTATAAATCAAGGGCGGGAGGTATCGCTTGAATCAGGTGAGCACCCCTAGATCAGAGCAGGATATCGCTGCTGAACTTCAGCAGTGCATACCAGTTTTACGGGAAATTCCAACGAATATATTGGGGGAAGTTGCACGAGGCGGAAAGCATCAAGCTACCCCCTCCGGGACTGTGCTTTTTCGTGAAGGCGATAGTGGAGATCATTGGTATTGTATCCTTGCCGGGGATATCCGCGTGCATGCCAAAGGCAATACCGAAATCGACCGCGAAATAACCGTGTTCCACGCCGGTGATACCTTCGGTGAACTCGCTCTGCTGGATGGAAATCCACGCTCCGCCACGGCGACCTGCATAAGCCCATGCCGTTTGTTTCTGGTCCCTCAGGAAGTATTTTTGCTTTTGCTCGGCAGCAGTCCCGCAATGCTGACCGTGATGCTTCGCCGCTTGGTCACCAAGATCCGGTACGATACCGAGCAGATTTTGGAAACCGAACTTGAGAAAGAGCACATACGTGCGGAACAAGAGGCGGCTCGGCGTCGCGCCATGTCTCAATTGGTGGCGGGAGTGGCTCATGAGATCAATACGCCGCTGGGGATCGCCAATCAGGCGGCGAGCTTGATTGGCGAGATATTGCATGCTCCCGGCGCGCCTCCTGTTCTCGACAAATCGGCTATCGAAGACTTGCGAGATGCAAGCCAACTCATCCTGACCAATATAGAGCGGGCCAGCCGGCTGATAACCACCTTCAAATCGCTCTCCGTGGCACAGGCGCGCGATGTTCGCGAGAAGGTATCGCTACGGAAACTCGTGGAAGATACTGTCGAGCTTTTTAGTTTGAAAGGGCGCAGCAAGCAACTGCAAATTGCACTTGAAGACCGGCTAGGCGCCGGGATGTCGGACTGGGTCGGGTATCCAGCGATCTTGAGCCAGATCGTGCTCAATTTGTTGACGAATGTCGAGCGTTATGCATATCCCTCGGGAAAGCCGGGTCCTGTCGAAATCATATTGAACGGTTCGAGTGACGGCGATACGTTTTCTGTCATCGTCCGTGATTATGGTCAGGGGATAGATCCCAACCATCTTTCTCAAATCTTTGAACCATTTTTTACCACCGGCAGGCACCAAGGCGGCACTGGCTTGGGTTTATCAATTGTAAAGAATCTTGTAACCGAATCCCTGGGGGGGGGCATCACCATCGACTCGCAACCCGGCGAGGGCACGACCGTGAGAATGACATTGCCACGGTGTGTGGCCAGCCATGCAGAAGTTTGAATAATTTACTGGAAAGGGGTTTCGAGACGACTATTTAGCCTGCAGCTTGCACCGGGCACCTACCTATGGATTCGAGTCGATAGCGATGGAGTTGTTTTGGATATGCTAACAGTCCATACTCCAGCCCCTGTCATGAAGCTGATGCCCAGCAGCACTTCATTAGTGGAAACGATTTGACCCATCGCGATGGGGCATGCGGTCCGCGTTTGCGAGCTGTATAAAAATCTTAATGGACAAAGAAAAATTAGAATTGAAAGGGGAGAAAGCTTATGCGCATCCTGTTAATCGCGTCGGCCTACAATGGTCTGTGCCAACGTGTCCACGTGGAGTTAGTCGATCGGGGGTATGAGGTTTCCATCACCCTGTCCCTCGGGGATGACGCTGTCCGCAAGGCCATCGCGCTGTTTCAGCCCGATCTCATCATTTGCCCCTTCCTCAAGGAAAAACTGCCCGAAGACGTTTGGCGCGAGCACTTATGCATCATTTTGCATCCGGGCATCATGGGCGATCGTGGGCCATCGTCCCTGGACTGGGCCATCATGCGGCAAGAATCGGAATGGGGAGTGACGGCTCTGAAGGCGGTCGAGGAAATGGACGCGGGGGATATCTGGAGCACCCTCAACTTCCCCATGCGCGAAGCAACAAAGGCCAGTCTTTATCGGCGTGAAGTGACGAGGGCTGCGGTACAGGCCATCCTGACCACGATAGATCGCTTCGCCAGCAAGGCCTATACGCCGGAGCCGCTGGACTACTCGCGGGAAGACGTTCGCGGCGAATTGCGTCCGCTGATGAAGCAGGATGTACGGGCCATCGACTGGTCCACGGATACCGTCGCGACCATCATCCGCAAGATCAATGCCGCCGACAGCGCGCCCGGCGTGCTGGATATGCTCTACGGCGAAGAATACTTTCTCTACGGTGCCCATGCCGAGGATGTCTTGCGGGGTCGCCGACCCGGTGAGGTGATCGCCCAGCGGCACGGTGCTATTTGCCGCGCGGCCGTCGATGGCGCCGTCTGGATATCCCATCTGCGCAAGCGCGATACCCCGGAAAAGCAGCCCTTCCTAAAGCGTCTGATACAGAGCAGGAAGACGCCTACCTTCAAGCTGCCCGCCGCCATGTTATTGGGCGACAAACTCGCGGTGATCAAGGAATCACCGATAGACCTGCCTTATATGGGCAAGGAGCAAACCTACTGTGAAATCTGGTATGAGGAGAGTAACAAGGTCGGCTATCTACATTTCAATTTTCACAATGGCGCGATGGGCACGGAGCAGTGTCAACGCCTGCAGCAAGCGTATCTGGCCGTGCGCAGCAGGGACATCAAGGTTCTGGTGCTCATGGGCGGCACCGATTTCTGGTCCAATGGCATCCATCTGAACTGGATCGAAGCGGCCGACGATCCGGCCCGCGAATCCTGGCGCAATATCAATGCCATTGACGATGTCGTCCGGGAGATCATCACGACGGATTCCCTGCTGACCGTATCTGCCATTGCCGGTTCCGCCGGTGCCGGAGGCGTCATGATGACCCTGGCCGCGGATCAGGTCTGGGCACGCAAGGGTGTGATCCTGAATCCGCATTACAAGACCATGGGACTTTACGGATCGGAGTATTGGACGTATCTACTGCCAAAGCGCGTCGGGCCGGGCCGGGCCCTGGAACTCACCGAAACACCCTTGCCCCTGGGCATGAAGAAGGCCAAGGCCATCGGGCTGGTCGACGAAGTCCTGCCCGAAGAGACAGGCGCCTATCAGGCCGAAGTGCGAAAAATGGCCGAGGCCTTGGCCGCCAGCTCCGATTATCAGGAACTACTGGAGAAGAAGCGGGCGCAACGCGCGCACGACGAGGCGATCAAGCCCCTAGAATCCTATCGTGCCGCGGAGTTGCAGCACATGCGGGCTAACTTTGCCGGTCAATTTTATGGGGGAGATGTTAATTATCATGAGGCGCGCTATAACTTCGTGCACAAGATAAGGCCAAAAGAGACGGCGTGTTATCTGGCCCAACACCTCAAACTGGACTTCGCTCGCTTGAGCGAGTTGCGCCAACCCCTAGCCTATTGACCGGAGACCCGCACATGTTCTTTGAATACTGGCCAGTACTCATCGTAGACGATGAACCGGATGTTCTCGCGGTCTCGCAGTTATCCATGAAGCGGTTTGAGGTTTATGGCTTGCCCTTGAAACTATTTACCGCGAAAAGCCGCGGGGAAGCAGTCGCCTTGCTCAACGACGATCCCGAGGTTGCCAATTCCCTGGCCATCGCGATACTCGACGTGGTCATGGAAACCGATCACGCGGGTCTTGAGCTGTGTGAATATATTCGTAATGGATTGGGTAATAAACTGACCCAGATCGTCATCCGGACCGGTCAGCCGGGTATTGCGCCCGAACGCGATGTCATCGACAAATATGATATCAACGGCTATTTCAACAAGACGGAAGCGACCCAGGACAAGCTGTATTCGCTGGTCAAGAGCGGTGTGCGCCAATACCTGAGCTTTGGTATGGCACAGTCCACCGTCGACCTGCTCGGCCGGTTGGTTGCTGCTGAGAAGTCCCGGGCGAAGATCCTCCAGGCGGTGGAATCGGTCGGGGGCATGAGCGGCAGCCTGTCATCGACGCCGCGCTGGCTGTTCATCGATGGCAAACCCTTGTTCGCGGACGAGGTCGACGCGGAGCAGGGTTTGAAGGAATTGGCGGCCCTCAACGCACAGGAGGGCGTGCCGCTGAATCCGTTTGGCGATCGCTACGTGTGCATCAGCAAGGAACTTCACCTCATCCAGGTGCATGCCAAGCCAAACCAACCGCAGACCGAATTCGTGTTCAAGAGCCGGTTTGCGCCGACCGATGCGATCATTCAGTTGCTGCACAGTTTTGTGGCCGCTCTGGCGGTGGCCTGGCACGGCAGTGCGTAAGCCCGCGAGCATCCCACCGGAATTTGATTCAGACGGCCAGTGGCGTTGATGGCGCCGCTTCAGTGTCACGCCGCCAGTAAGCCATGGTCAGAGTTTCAATCATCGGGCTGCGGGGAATTCACCCACCCTTGCGGCTGCAAGCCATCACGCAGGAAAGGCCGTTCACTCCCGCATCCTTGCGGGAACGTCCCGACTTTCGGAGCGATGGGCGACCCCGTCAAAAGGGATATCTGATACATCATCCGGGTTTGGTTCACGGAACCGCAGATAAACAAGGCCTTCATGCGATCGCGTTCGTCGTGGTCGTCGGCATTCGTTCTAATCTGCTCCGCTATTACGACAGGGGTATGACTGGAGCTTTGCAGTTTGGTGACGTCGGGGAGGAAGGTCGCAGGTCTGTGGTTCCTTTTAGCAATGCCTGGACATTTCAGGGTGTAGATGACCCCGGAGCTTCGTGAGCAATTCCCGGTCAGCGTTTCCGTTCAGGCAGGGTTGGCTTCCTGCGCGATGGTCTCGAAGGTCCGTTCGTTTGGGGCGTTTGAATTTTTTTTGAATACGGCGTCCACATTGATTTCATCGAAACACACCACCTGTCCGACACGGAGTGGGGGATCGACATCCTTGGAGCAGAGACACCCGGTGTAGCCGCCCTCGGAAAATCCGGTCACTTCGGCCAGTACCGGCCTCCGGTGCATGAATAGCCGCACGGTATCGCCGATTTCTATGTGTCGGCTGACGCCACCGACGCCTTGGCCTGGCGCGGCCTGGATCAAAATCACCATGCCTTCGCGCCGCTTGTCGAATTGAGTCGTTATGTTCGTCATGTTCGGGGTCTGATTGAAAACTACAGGGTCAGAAGTGACTTCGGCCGCCGAGCGCAAGCCTGTGTCCGGTTAACCGTATAAACCCTCCGCATGACGGCTTGTTGAAAATCCCATTACGATAAGGTGAATTGGCTCGCAGGAAGTCCCGGAAATCGAGGCGTGCCATTCCTCGTTCATTGCCGTCATCGCACCGTAATCCACCGCTGTTAACTTCGCCGTCCGTCCTGCCATCGGGCTGTGTCTGAGCTGATCAACCAAGGCACGCACCTCGCCGCAGGGTTTTCACCCAAACCAAGTGAGGCGAATTAACCGTCATGAAGCATGAAACGAACGTACCAGGCCGGGCTCGCTCCGGCTCTGATTGCAAGCGTGCGCACCCTGCCGGCCTGCTGGCGCTGGCAGTTTCCTCGCTGGCAATCTTTGCGGTTGCTTCCGTAGCTGCTGCCAGCGACAGCGACCCTTATGCCATCGGGCTGTGGGGCGATCTCCCGTATTCCGCAGTGCAGGCCGCCGGTGTGGCCAATCTGGTAGAGGACATGAACGCTCAGCGCCTGGCCTTCAGCGTGCACGACGGGGACCTGAAGTCCGGTGGATCGGAGTGCACCGATACGGTGTATACGACGGCCCTGGGCTATTTCAATGCGTTGAAGGCGCCGGCCATGTTCACGCCCGGCGACAACGACTGGACGGACTGCGACCGCAATCCCGCTTACAATTCCCTGGCACAACTGGACAAGGAGCGTCAGCTGTTCTTTAGCACGCCTTTCTCCTTGGGGCAGCGCAAGGTCAGGCAGGAGGTTCAGACATCCGGAAAGTGCATCGACGCCTCTGGCGCGTTTGTGCCCTGCGTGGAGAACCGCCGCTGGACCTTAGGACGCGTGGTCTATGCGACTCTCAATGTCCAGGGGTCGTGCAACAACTTGTGCGACGTCGCGCCCGATCCGGTTGAGTACGCGGCGCGCAATGCCGCCAACATCGAATGGTTGCGCGAGACTTTCGCACAGGCCAGGGCCAAGAAGGCTGCCGCCGTCATGCTCATTTCCCAAGCCAACCCAGGTTGGGATCAAAGTGATCCGACTCGCGCGCCGCGGCGCGATCCGAAGACTCTGGCTGAAACCGATGGTTTTCCCGACGGCTTCCAGGAATTCCTGCTGGCCCTGCGCGAGGAAGTGATCGCCTTCCGCAAACCAGTTTCCTACGTCCATGGCGATTCGCACTATTTCCGGGTGGACAAGCCGTTACTGGACGTCCAAGGCAAGCGCCTGGAGAACTTCACCCGGGTGGAGACCTTCGGCGACAACCAAGGCAATGGCACTAACGATGTGCAGTGGCTGAAGGTGCTGGTAGATTCTCGCAGTCGCGACGTGTTCGCCTATCAGCCGCAAATCGTGCCGTCTAACCGCTTCGCTGTTCCAGCCCCCTAGGCGGCGCTGCAGCCGCATGGTACTGAGGATGGTCCTAGCCGCCATCACGCGGGACGGTGACATGATGCGTGTGCTCGACGTACTGGCTGAAGACGTGGGCATCCGCGGCATCTTTTCTGACTGGCCGGCGACGGTCACCTACTACGCCAACTGCAAGGGCTTGTAAGCGTCTACCGCGTTGTCCAAAGCTCCCTCGCCTCAAGGCGAGGGAGTTCCTTAGTGGCCTGAAGTCACAGCGACCTGAATCGTCCAGCGGGGCGGTCTGTCATCGTTCTGCAACGGTTCTGTCACAAATAAATCATATCCTTACGAGTCTGTCTGCGGCGCCCCGGGCTCAATTTGCCGGGCGCAGCCGAAGCGGGTTTTGACAGGCTGCTTGCGGTCAACCGTCGGTGGGTGTCTTTGCAGGCTTCGGCAGGACTTTGGCCGAAAGCAGCTTGCACCTTCCCTTCAGACACTATTGAGAGTACACGCATGTATAAGTCATGCCTTTTGACGCTGGGTCTTGCGCTTGCCGTAGGCCAGGCCTCTGCCGCTGGCCCCGAGGTTTAGTGGTCTCATGTTTGGACATACGGCCACGACAACGCCGGCACCGGGCAGTCGTCGGAAATTCCCGCCTTTGACGAGAAGCGCCGCGAATTTTGGGTGATTGGCGGGTCCGGCCTCGAAATCCTGGGCTGGGACGGTGCCAGTCGAGCGCGCATCGACCTGAGCGGAATTGGCACAGTGAATTCCGTGGCCTTATACGGCAACCTGGCTGCCGTGGCCATCGCCGACGCCGTCAACACCGACCCTGGCGTGGTGCAGTTTTACGATGTGGCGACACGTACCTTGGTGGGCAGCGTCAGTGTGGGGGCCAACCCCGACATGCTGGCGTTCACCTCCGATGGTGAACGCCTCCTGGTGGCGAACGAGGGCGAGCGCGGCAATGGCGCCACGAATGCCGGGGTGGATGCGGAAGGTTCCGTTTCCGTCATCCGAATCCGCCGCGGCCAGGCCTGGCTGGAATCCACCGCCACGTTTCCGGCCGATGCGGCGGGGACGCAAGCCTTGCGTGACCGCGGTGTGCGCATCACGCCGGGCGTGATGGCAAACCTGGATATCGAGCCGGAATTCATCGCGATCGATGCTTCCGATGAGACGGCCATGGTGACCTTGCAGGAGAACAACGCCGTGGCCACCCTGGATATCAAACGGGGGCGCTTCACGCAGATCAGGAGTCTGGGGCTGAAGGATTTTTCTCTGCCAGAGAATCTGTCGGACCTGACGGATCGGCCCGCTGGGGTGGTAGCCTTCGCAGCGCCGCCCGCCGGCCTCACGGTGAAAGGCCTTTATCAGCCGGACAGCGTGTTGGCCTAAAAGACCTTGGGACGCCAATACTACATCTATGCCAACGAGGGGGACGCGCGCTCGGATGGGAGCGACGAAGCACGCGCCAGCACGCTGGGCGTTGCGGGAAACATCGGCCGTCTGACCATCAGCACCCTGGACAGCACGGCGACAGACCTCGTGGCTTTCGGAGGGCGTTCCATCAGTATCCGTGATTCATGCGGAAAGATCGTCTTCGACAGTGGCAACCTGCTGGATGTGAAAGCTCATGCAGCGGGCTTGTATGACGACAGTCGCAGCGACAACAAGGGCGGTGAGCCTGAGGGCTTAGCGATCGCCAAGCTGGGATCGCGCTGGATTGCCTTTGTTGGCCTGGAGCGCGCCACCACGGCAGCGATCGCCCTGTTCGACGTAACAGACCCGGAACATGCGCAGTTCCTCGACCTGATGACTCACCCCGGCGATGCCGCGCCAGAGGGCCTCAAGGCGTTTCGGGTTAAGGAGGATACCTACCTGGCGGTAGCGCACGAAGCCTCACATACCACGACGCTGTACAAGATTGGGCTGAAATAATAGCGTCGATCAAGGTTCGGCCCGATTCCGCCGCTCTCGGCCGAATCGGGCCGGCCGTTTCCCGATTTCAGCTCAACGCGCCTTCTTGGGTCTGCCGGTCTTGATCCGGGGAAGCGCCTTCACGGCGCTGATCAGCTTCTGGTCGGTTTGCTTGGCCAGAATATTCAGGGCCACGCGTACGATCTCGCTTTTTTTCACCTCGATTCCCGCCGCCAGACAGCGTTCTTTCAACTGCTTGATGGCCGCGTAATCCGACTCGGGCAGGGTGAAACTGTCCCGGATAAGCTTTTCCTTCTTGCTTTCCGTTTTCTCGGGCTTGAGAGCCGCTTTGGCGACTTTGACGGGCTTCTTTGTGCTTTCGGTCTGGATGGTCGGGGCTTCAGCGACCGCTTCGGACTGGACGGCCGGAGGTGCCTTTTGCACGGTTTTGCTTGCAACAACGGCTGTGGTTCTTGTTTTTGCCATGAATCGCTCCAATCATCGAATTAGGGAAACGCGGAACAAATCCATCCTGGATTTCTCGGCGCTCGTCACCGCAAAACGCAGTTTTCTGGTCACTCAAAAAATCAGTGACTTGCAGTCAAAGATTTTGGCAGTGTATCCCTGCACTAGGTGAACCGCGAATAAATCGGCGGTTCCGTTGGTATAAACAGTTTATACCGTTTTACGAGAGTCGCCAGCCCTTCCAACTTTCTTGTCTTCCCTCAGAAATTCGTCGTGCCGATTCTTCCTTGCCCTCGGATTTCTCTGCGCTGCGACATGAAACCGTCATATCGGCGAGGCATAGTCTCCCGCCGTACAGCCGGGACAGAAGCTAAACGGTCTTTGGCTTTCTTAACTGTGCTCAACTTGCTTGTCCCGATCTGCCATGCGCGTTTCAGCTTTTATGTTTCTGGCGCCAGTCCTGCTTTTCACGGCGGGCTGTGCCCATAGTCCTTCGTCATTACCGGAGCCTGCGCCCGATTTTAACCTGGCTGACTTCTTCAAGCGCCCGGTAGGTCCCAAAGGCCTGGAGCCAACTCCTGAATTGCTCGCCATGAAAGGCAAGCGCGCACAAATCAAGGGTTACATGGTCATGGAAGAGGACCCTGTCCCCGGCTTGTTCATGCTGACTCCCAGGCCGGTGAGCATGGCGGAACTGGCTGATGGGCCTTCGGACTTTTTGCCGCCGGCCACCTTGTTCGTCCACTTGCCAAAACCGGCCGAGGCCAAGATCGCCGCCTACCGCCCCGGCATCTGGACCGTCACCGGCACGCTGGAACTGGGCGCCAAGCACGAGGCCAATGAACGAGTCTCCTACGTCCGCCTGATTCCAGACGACACGGAGGTCATTCTGGCGCCAGAAGGTGAGGTCCCGCAGTTCCTTGAATCGGGCACCGCCAGCGTCGGACATTATCATCATTGAGCCTGCGCAATAGGTCACCCTAATTGGAATTGATCACGCCGAACCAAAAACAACGAACCACTCTTTTGCGGAGTAGCCTCATGAAAACTAGGAATATAAAGTCCGCCGGACTGGCCTGGGCGGCGCTGGCCGTTTTCACGGTCGCGGGTTCACAGGCGCAGGCCTTGACGGTTTCGCGCCTGACACCGCCCAGCGAGTTGTTCGCCAGCGGCAGTCCAAGCCCGGTCATCTCCCGTTTCGTCGCCGGTCAGCGCTTCGACCTGCAGGCGACGGCGCAGCCCGATGCGGGGCAGAGCATCCAGTCGGTGCGCTTCCTGGTGGACGGCCGGCCCGTGTCGGGAAGCGTCAGCCTGGTCAGCAGTGGCCTGGTGGCCGGTTTGCCGGCTGGCACGGCGGTGGCATCGTTGCGCGCCTTCTCCTACAGCAAGCCCGGCGTGCACACGCTCACCGTCGAGGCGGTGCAGAGCAATGGTGCGGTGGTGGGTCGTGACGGCAATTTCGAAATTGTCGATATCGACCGGGGCGGACGCAAAATCAAGAACGTGATCATCATGCTGGGCGACGGCATGGGCTCCGGCCACCGAACGGCCGCACGCATCACGCAGAACGGCGTAAGCCAGGGAAAGGCGCTTAACCGCCTAGCGATGGATACCTTTCCGGTCACCGCCAACATCATGACGGCATCCCTCAACTCCATCGTCACGGACTCGGCGCCCGGCATGCAGAACTATGTGACGGGCAACAAGTCCGCCAACAATCAGGAAGGAGTCTGGCCCGACGACACTACGGCGGTCTTTGATAACCCCAGAGTCGAGTACATGGCGGAGTTTCTGGCGCGGACCCAGGGCAAGAAGCTTGGCATCGTGACCACCGCCGACGTCTTTGATGCCACGCCGGCCTCCATGGCGGTTCATACCCAGAATCGCGGAGCCGGCACTGGCATCGTCGACCAGTTCTTCGACGATCGCGACACCACGGGCCTGACGGTCCTGATGGGCGGTGGCCGCAAATGGTTCCTGCCCAGCCCTACCAGTTGCCCGGCGGAGGGTTGCGGGAGCGCCACCGGCTTCAACGGTTCGGCACGCGGCGACAGCACCGACTATGTGCTGCCGGCGGAGCTGGCTGCAGCCTGGGACGTCTCGGTCGGCGCACTCGACGCCGGCCGGGATCTGATAGCCGAGTTTCAGGGTGCCGGCTGGTCCTATGCACCCGACAAGGCGGGCATGATGGCGGCGCCAGAAAGCCAGCCCTTGCTCGGGCTCTACGCGCTTTCCAATATGAACGTGGCGCTCGACAAGTTAGGGAAGCGCCGGGGTACGTCCAGTGTGGTGGACGACTACGGCTTTCCGGACCAGCCTATGCTGGATGAAATGGCCAACAAGGCGCTCAGATTGCTCGATCGCCAGAGTCCGAAAGGCTTCGTGCTGATGGTAGAGGGCGCCTCCATCGACAAGCAGGCGCATAACATGGATAGCGAGCGTTTCATCCTGGATACCATCGAGTTCGACAAAGCCGTGGCCGTTGCTCAAAAGTACGCCAAGTCGCATCCCGACACCCTGGTGTTGGTCACCGCCGATCATGAGTGTGCCGGCGTAGCCGTCATCGGCGGCTCGCGTGTCACTGACGCGGACTTGCAGGCCCGCATAGCGACCGGCCAGGGGGCGCCCCAGGTCCGTGCCGGAGTCGTCGGTACCTACGAGGCAGCCGGCTTTCCCAAATATGCGCCAGCGGCTGATGGTTACCCGGCCGACACCGACCCTGACCGCAAGATGCTGATCGGCTATGCCGCCAACGCCGATCGCTATGAAGACTGGCGAAGCAATAGCCAGCCTCTGAGGGACAGCCAGCAGCCTGGTAATAATGTGGCCCAGCTGAACGCCTATCCGGCGGGTCCCTTGAACCGCGACACAGCCGGCAACTTCCTGGTTACAGGGCAGATTGCCGACCCGGTCGCCGCGCATACCGGCAACGACATTCCGCTGTCGGCTTGCGGGCTGGGGGCCGCGCTGTTCGGCGGCACCATGGACAATACGGACGTATTTTTCTCTGTCATGCAGGGTGTGCTCGGCGGCACAGGCAATCCGTCTGGAGCAGCGCGAACTGCTTGCCGATGAATTTACTCTGAGGAAAGCGATTGACTTAACAGGAGGGATCCTGTCCTCTCCCTGTCCAAATCAAAACAAAAAAGCCTTACCAGTAGGTAAGGCTTTGATTTATTTGGCGTCCCCAAGGGGGTTCGAACCCCTGTTGCCGCCGTGAGAGGGCGGAGTCCTAGGCCGCTAGACGATGGGGACCTTGTGACCGGCAAATGATACTACAGCTTGGACTCAAGCAAAACCCGAATTTCAGGATGGATGCTCAGGGGATTGAACGCAGTCCAGGCAGCCCTTCGGCTCTCGTCTTTAGCTACCGGCGGGGCGGCTGCATCAGCGGCATTTGAGGATGGCGCGACACTCGGTTACTATTCTTCTCTTTTTATAACCTTACATTAGAAGCTTCCAATTCTGCCTATCCTCGATTTCGTCAAGAAGCTGTTTCGGATAGACCGCGCCCCTGCCACGCCCGGAAAGGCGCTGGAGGTACCCCAAGGCTCGGGGCCCCGGGTGTACTCCCGCTCGGAACACACCATATCCCGCAACTCCATCAGCGAAAATGCGCTGAAGGTCCTCTATCGCCTGCGGAAAGCCGATTTTCAGGCCTATCTGGTGGGGGGGTGCGTGCGCGACCTTTTGCTCGGTTACGAGCCCAAGGACTTTGACGTGGTGACCGACGCTCACCCCGAGCAGGTGCGCGCCGTGTTCCGCAACTGCCGGCTGATCGGCCGTCGCTTCCGTCTCGCCCACGTCCACTTTGGCCCGGAGATCGTAGAGGTAGCCACCTTCCGGGGGCGTTCGGAGGAGATTGGCGAAGGCGATCGCGTGCTCGGTTCGGGCGGGCGCATCCTGCGCGACAATGTCTACGGCACCATTGAAGAGGATGCCTGGCGGCGCGATTTCACCGTCAATGCGCTTTATTACAACATCCGCGACTTCTCCGTGGTGGACTATGTCGGCGGCATGGAGGACCACCGCGCCGGGGTGTTGCGGCTGATCGGCGATCCGGAGCAGCGCTATCGGGAAGATCCGGTCCGCATGCTGCGCGCCATCCGCTTCTCGGTGAAGCTGGGTTTCACCATCCATCAAAGCTGCGCCGAGCCCTTGCACCGGCTCGCGCACCTGCTGGCCGGTGTGCCGGCCGCGCGTCTGTATGACGAGGTGCTCAAGCTGCTGATGAGCGGCTATGCCGTGCAGACCTTCGAGCAGCTCAGGCACTATCGCCTGTTCGGCGCGCTGTTCCCGGAAACTGAAGCCTGTCTGGCCCAGGAGCCTGAGGGATTCCCGCTGACGTTTCTGGCCAAGGCGCTGGAAAATACCGACGCGCGCCTTCAGGAAAACAAGGGTGTCGCGCCGTTCTTCCTGTTCGCCGCGCTGCTGTGGGAGCCTGTGCGGGCGGCGGCAAAGGCACGGATCGAGGAGGGCGACAACGATGTCTTCGCCTATCAGGAAGTGGCCAACGAGGTGATGGGCCGCCAGCTTCGACATATCTCCATACCTCGCGCCGTGGGCCAGCCCGCGCGCGAGGTATGGATGCTGCAGCCCAGGCTGGAGCGCATCAAGGGCGTGAGACCCTTCAAGTTGCTCACTCACCCTCGTTTCCGCGCCGCTTACGACTTTCTGCTGGTGCGGGCGGCGACCGGGGAGGCTGATCCGGAGTTGGCGGATTGGTGGACGCGTTTCCTGGGGGCGGACGATGCCGAGCAGCGCGCCATGACCCGCGAAGGCGGCGGTCGTCGTTCCGGCCGCTCACGCTCCCGCGGCCGCCGCGGCCCCAGGCCTCCCAGGGCTACGCAGAATGCCGGTGACTGAGCCGGTCACGGCCTATATCGGGCTGGGCAGCAATCTGGAACATCCCGAGGACCAACTCCGTTCGGCGCGCAAGGCTATCGCTGCGCTGGCCGGTCTTCGGGAGTTGTCCATCTCCAGTCTCTACCGCAGCGCCCCAATGGGGCCTTCGGACCAGCCGGATTACGTGAACGCCGTCATGGCGGTTTCCACGACCCTGGAGCCGCTGCAACTGCTGGACGCCCTCCAGGCCATCGAGCAGGCCCAGGGCCGGGTGCGTAGCGGCGAGCGCTGGGGCCCGCGCACACTGGACCTGGACCTACTCCTGTATGGCGAACAGAACATCGATCTGCCACGCCTGAACGTGCCGCATCCGGGTCTCGCCCAGCGCGAGTTCGTGCTCTATCCCTTGGCCGAAATTGCCCCGCCGCAGCTTAATGTGCCGGGTCACGGCGCGTTGGGTGATCTGCTCAAGCAATGTCCCGACCGCGGCATCCGGGTGATCGGCCGTGTCTAGCGCGCAGGGCAAGGTCACCCTGCCGCGTCTGCTGCGGATGAAGGCGGCGGGCGAGAAGATCGCAGTCCTGACCGCCTACGATGCCGGCTTTACCGCCGCGTTGGACCGGGCCGGGGTCGATGTCATCCTGGTGGGCGACTCGCTTGGAATGGTCGTCAAGGGCGGCGGCACCACGCTGACGGTCACCCTGGATGAAATGGTTTATCACAGCCGCTGTGTGGCCTCTGGCGCGAGCCGGGCGTTCATCATCGCGGACCTGCCTTTCATGAGCTACCCGACGGCGGAGGCGGCGGCGCAGAATGCCGCGCGCCTGTTCCGCGAAGGGGGCGTCAACATGGTCAAGCTGGAGGGCGGCCGCAGCCGTTGCGAGATCGTCCGCTTCCTGGTGTCCCAAAACATGCCGGTGTGCGGCCACCTGGGATTGCTGCCCCAATCCGTCCATGCTCTCGGCGGCTATCACATGCAGGCCGGTGACGAGGCTTCGGCCCAGGCCCTGCTGGAAGACGCCCTGGGTCTTCAGGAGGCGGGCGCCAGCCTGCTGGTGCTGGAGTGCATCCCGGCGCGCCTGGCCGGTGAGATCAGCCGCGCACTTAGGATTCCTTGCATCGGCATCGGCGCCGGCGTCGACTGCGATGGCCAGGTGCTGGTGCTGCACGACATGCTGGGCATGGGAGCCGGCAAGCGTCCGCGTTTCGTCAAGGACTTCCTTTCTGGCGCGGGTAGCATCGAAGGCGCGGCGGCGGCCTATGTGGAAGCGGTCCGCGCGGGCCAGTTTCCAGGGCCCGAGCACAGTTACTGAGGCGAACGCGCCTGATGCAGACCGTTGAAACCATTGCCGCCTTGCGCGCGGCCACAGGGGCGTGGCGCCAGGGCGGGGAGCGCATCGCCTTGGTGCCCACCATGGGCAACCTGCACGAAGGCCATCTGCATCTGGTCGCCGAGGCGAAACGCCAGGCCCGGCGCGTGGTGGTGAGCATCTTTGTCAATCCCACCCAGTTCGGTGCCGGCGAGGACTTCGCGAACTACCCCCGAACCGAGGAGGCGGATGCCGCCAAGCTGCGCGAGGCTGGGGTGGACCTGCTGTTCCTGCCCAGGGTCGAGGAAATGTATCCGGGGGGCAGCCAGGGCATGAGCTTCGTCGAGGTGCCGGGGCTGTCCGACCGGCTGTGCGGGAAGGTTCGGCCCGGGCATTTCCGCGGGGTCGCCACCGTCGTGTGCAAGCTGTTCAACATGGTGCAGCCCGATCTGGCCCTGTTCGGGGAGAAGGACTTCCAGCAATTGGCGGTGATCCGGCGCATGACCCGCGACCTCAACCTGCCGGTGGAGATCGTCGGCGTGCCCACGGTGCGCGAGCCCAGCGGCTTGGCCATGAGTTCGCGTAATGGCTACCTCAGCCCCGAGGAAAAGACGCGGGCGGCTTTCCTGCACCAATTGCTACTGCGGATTGCCGATCAACTGCGTGCCGGACAGCGGGACTATGCGGCGCTGGAGACGCAGGGCGAGCACGAATTGCGGGAGGCGGGATTTGCGCCGGACTATCTGGCGATCCGCCGAGCCAGCGATCTGGAAATGCCTGATACCGGCGATGTTGAACTGGTCGTGCTGGTGGCGGCGCGCCTGGGGAAAGCCCGTCTCATCGATAATATTTCCTTAGGATTGGGCTTGGTTTGATGAACAAACCGTTTACCCTCGCCAAGAGGGGGCCGGTTGCTCCGGAACAAAGCCTTGCGGCATAATTCGTCCTCCCCACAGCCCTGACAGGTTATATTGATGCAGACCACCCTATTGAAAGCGAAGTTGCACAGGGCGCGTGTGACGCATTCGGAGCTGGAATACGAGGGCTCCTGTGCGATAGACGGTGTCCTGCTGGACCGCGCGGGCATAAGGGAGTATGAGCAGATCCACATCTACAACGTCAACAACGGCGCCCGCTTCATCACCTATGCCATCCGCGCCCAGGACGGCTCCGGCATCGTCTCGGTGAACGGCGCGGCGGCCCGCCATGCGGCGCCCAACGACATCGTCATTATCTGCGCCTACGCAGTGCTAAGCCAGGCCGAGTTGCTGAACTATCAGCCCAATCTCATCTACGTCAACGAAAAGAACCAGATCGAGCGCGTCGGCCACGCCATTCCGGTTCAGGCTGCCTGAGCCAAGCGATTGCTTTTGAGGAATATTGAGCGGCCTTTAGGCCGCTTTTTTTGGGCCTGCGATTTGGCGCGGCGCTTGACAAGTTTCGGCGGCGCGCCGGATGCTACATGCCACGTCTCGTTTGGAGAAGGGCCATGAGCAGAAAAGAAGAACGTGTTTACTCCGAAACTGAAATCGCGGAAAAACTCCAGGCGGAACTCCCTCACTGGTACTACGAGAACGGCTGGATTCGCCGCAAGTTCCGCACGAGCGGCTGGAAAGGCACGTTGATGGTGGTGAACACCGTGGGCCATCTGGCGGAGGCCGCCTGGCATCATCCGGACCTCACCGTGTCCTATGCCTTCGTCATCGTCAAGCTGGTGACCCATAGCGCCAAGGGTATCACCGACAAGGATTTCACCCTGGCCCGGAAGATCGAGGAGGTGATTCAGTGGAACGCGGCGGCGGAAAGCGGCGGCGCGCTGGAAGGCACGCCGGACGACCCGCGGTTCAAGTACATCAAATACGACTAAGGGAAGGGCCTGTTTCTGCTCTAGCGCAATGAGCCCATTCTAAAAACACGGAAAGCTTCCGTGATGGGGAAACGCTGATTTAATCAAGTGACGGGCAACGCAGCAAAGTGTCTGCACACCTAAAATCCTGACGCTCCATTCGATGATCAAGCTGACCAGTGTTCTTGACCTGGGCCTCCAGTACAAGAGTCGCGTAACGCGCCGGGAGATGTTTCTAGTCGAAATGGAGCGCGTGGCGCCTTGGGCTGAACTAGTGGCGTTGATAGAGCCGGTGTATCCCAAAGGTCAGCGAGGCAGGTAACAAACGGCTGATTATACTTTAAGCAATTTTGGTGGGTCAGATCTTGTGGATGCTTCGTATTTGCCTGCATGGAAAGTATATGTAAAGTCAACTTGATTTTGATGGGCACATCAATGAGGCAGCAGAGTTCTGGTTGTTGCTATATTGTCGATTCTTGCTCCTCGTTTTTGTAAACAGTAACCAAATTTGCATATATGATTAAATCCATTTTTTGGAACTTTATTTCGCTTTACATAAATATTAAAAAGCGCCTCATTCTTCTTAAGTTTTGCATCATTTACCGGCTTTATAGATTGGCCGGTGAGGAGAATAAATACTTTGAAGAATGCTCTTACTACCTTTCCCGTTATCCGGGGTTGTGGGGTATGTGGATCCGAATGAAATTCTACGCCAAGTTTATGCCGGGCTTCTCAAAGAATCCGGTGTACTTATCTCAAGGCGTACACATCTGCCGGCGGTCGGTGGAAATTGGAGAAGGCACCTATGTGGGCGCCAACTGCAACTTTGGCGGCGGTAAAATTGGACGGATGTGCCTGATTGCAGATAATGTACAAATCATACCTGGACGGATAACCCACGGCTTTGCCGATAAGACCAAACTGATGCACCACCAACCGGGTAAATACGAACACATTTCCATTGGCGACGACACTTGGCTTGGTACCGGTGCCATCATCATGGCCAACGTCGGCACCGGGTGTGTGATCGGAGCAGGTTCTGTGGTGACTCGGGATATTCCAGACTACTCTGTCGCGGTGGGGGTTCCTGCCCGGGTTATCAAAACCAGATAGAGTAGCGCCGCTTTGAGCCCATGGGATGTGCCATAACAATTCTCGAGACGACGTACCACACATCGCGATCCTTTTAATATTTACTGAAATCCAACACCAGTAAGTTGTCGCAGAATGTGGTTATCAGCCGGTCCTGCAATAACGCTGCAGGTGGCGCGGACAATGGGGTTTCTGGCGAATCGAAAATGCAACGTCAATAGGCTGTCCAGAGCGCCTGATTGAATCCATGGGTGGGTTCAAAGACGAAGGCACCCTTTCGAATTTCAACGGCCTATCAGAAGCCTATTGATCCACCGCGAAGTCGACAATCTTGCGCAGCTTGCCGTTCATCTCGCGGAAGAAGGCGTTTAGCTTTTCATTGTCCGAGTCCTCGGGCAGCAGATGGGTGGTGACGATCACCTGGCCGTTTTCCGAGCGCACGGCCACGTTGCACGGCATGTGGGCCACCGCGGCGGGCGACATTTCCAGCATTTGTTTGGCCAGGGTCAGGTTGCAGAACTGCAGCGTGTCGTAGTCGGGGAAGGCGATGTTCTCCCGGCTGCGGATGACGCTGCCGATGTGGTTGTGGCCGGTGATGCGGAAATTCTGCTCGGTGATGGCCAGTTCCAGTTCCGCCAGCACATCGTCGTAGGGTTTGGCCGCGGTGGCTTTTTCGTAATTGACAGGACCGGGCCTGGGCGGGTGCGCTGTACAGGCGGCCACGGTGAAGAGAATCGGCAACAGTAGGCGTCGATGGTGCATGGCGTGGTGGCGGGGCGAATTCATCCGGGCAGCGGCGCGCTCAAGGGTAGCATCATGATTCCGGAGCGTGCAAAGATCACCGGCGTGGTGCTGGCGGGCGGGCGCGGCTCGCGCATGGGCGGCGAAGACAAGGGCTTGATCCCGTTCCGAGGGCGGCCCATGGCGGAGTATGCCGTGGATGCCTTGAGGCAAGTGGCGGGGCAGGTCGTGATCAGCGCCAACCGCAACCTCGATGTGTATTCGCGCTTTGGCTGCCCGGTGGTGACCGATGCGAACGCGGATTTCGGGGGGCCCCTGGCCGGCCTGCTCGCGGCGATGAAGGCGGCGCAGACCCCGTATCTGCTCAGTGTCCCCTGCGATGCGCCGCTGCTGGAAGCCCGCTATCTGCTGCGGTTGTGCGAGACCCTGGCGAAGGAGGGCGCGGAAATCTGCGTAGCCGATGATGGTGGCCGCATTCATCCAGTCTTTGCCCTGCTGGATGTCTCCCTGGCCCCCGATCTGGAAGCATACCTGTGTGCTGGCGAACGCAAGGTGCAAGCCTGGCTGCGCCGGCATCGCTTGGCCCTGGCGGATTTCCGCGACTGCCCGGAACGGCTCGCTAACATCAACTCACAGGAAGACCTTTCGCGCCTGGAGGCGGGAGCCGGCCCATGAGGCGGCCCGGTTCATCTTCGCGCCGATGAGTTATTATTAGCTTGGTTCATTTGGCTGTATGGAAATGCCGCCGCGGCCTTTCGAGACGCCCGCCGACGCAGGGTGTCAGGGTGCCGGTGGCATCGGATATGTTGCATCAACCAGGACGTTCGGTCGTCAATCCATGTCGGAACATCAAAAAAGCCAGGATTCGTATTTATTGACGGGCAGGGGGGAAATCCTCGAGCGGCTGCGGATCATGCAGCGGCAGAAGATCCTGCTCTCGGCAACGCCGGGAGGCCAGACCTCCGGTTTCATGACCACCATCGTCAAGGTGATCCCGGACAAGGGTCTGTTGGCCATCGATGCCACCAACAGTGGCAGCCTGAACGCCTCCATCACCAATGCCCGATCTGTGACCTTCGATGCACAAGTCGAGGGCGTGCAGGCCCGCTTCAGCGCCACCGACATCAGCGAAGCCAAGCTCGACGGCCATAGTGTGTTTGCGGTGCCCATTCCCAATTCCTTGTACTGGCTGCAGCGGCGCACCTTCTTCCGGGTCAGCGTGCCGCTGTCCTGGCAGATGAAATGCCGGATCCCGATGTCGGAAGACAAGGTCGGTGAATTCGAAGTGATGGACTTAAGCCTGGGCGGTTTGGCGATCCACGACCGGGCCAATCTGTTTCGGGAGCACAAGGAGAAAGGAACCCACTTCGCCAATTGCTCGATTCTGGCTACTGGCATCAAGGATGAAATGTTCGGCCTGGACCTGCGCTACATCTTCGAGATCAAGGGCATGGAAGGGCGCAGCGAGACCTGGCGGCTGGGCTTTGCCTTTTCCGACTTCACCCGTAACTTCCAGGTGCAGTTGCAGAAGCTGGTCTACGAGCTCGAACTGCAGCGCAAGGAAGCCGAAAAGCGCGTTCGCGACTAGGCGGCGTTCACAGATAGGCGCGCAGTTGGGGGGGCGCCTGCTTCCGCACCAGTTGGTTCTTCAGCGCCCATTCATCGCCCTGGTCGACGTTTGCCAGGAACTGGGTCTCTTTCCCCGACAGCACTGCCAGCGGGGTTCCGTCGCGGAACAGCACGCGGTTGCCCGCCAGAGCTGGCAGCTTCGCCCCAGGTGTCACGATACCCACCAGATTGAGCGGATCGGCGGCGCTGACGGCGCAGATCTCTCCGCTGTCCTCCACACGGCGCATGGCCCGCAGCGATTCCACCGCCTCCGGCAAGGCAAACTGTTCTCCGTAATGCCCCGCCACGAAGCGCCCGCCGCGTAGTTCCCCGCGTGCCTCCATGGCGCGTAGCACCCAGAGCAGTTCGCCCCAGGGCGGCAAGGTCGATTCCCGTTTCAGCAGTGCCTTGAAGACGACGCCGTAGCGCTTGAGCAGGATGCGGGCCATGGCCTCGGCAGTCTGTGGGTCGCGCCCGGGCGGGGCGGCCCGGCGCGCGATAGCCGACCAGCGGCCCGATTCCTCGATACCGAAGGGGTTGATGCCGCGCCAGCGACGCTTTTTGTCTTCCGGCATCAGCAGGGCGCGCAGACCCTTGAAGCTGTCGGAATGGGCCAGGCCGCGCGCGGCGAGTTCCGCCAGTGCGGATTCCAGGTGGGTGCCGAGCAGGCCGCAGTGCTCCGCCAGTTCCTCGAAGAAGCAAGCGCCCCGCGCCTCCAATACCTGAAGGACACGCTGGGCCTGGCCGGCCAGGCCGGTCCCGTTCTCAGGCGGGTTTACGGCTTGCCACAGGCCAGCCCGTTTGCGCGCCACCAGGGCGATGGGTGAATTCTTTACCGGCGCGCTGGCTTCGGAACCGGCGCTGAGCCGCAACCACACGAAGCGCCCGGACAGGCACAGATTGTCCAGCCAGGACGGATCGTAAGCCTTGATGCGCGCCGGCAGAATATCGCTCTCCCAGGCGACCGCGGCGGTCTCGAAACCTTCCAGTTGCTCCAGCACCTCGGCCAGGGCGGCGGGGCCTTCGCCGCGGGCATCGGGCAAGACGCGCTGCCAGCGGAACAGGAAGCGCAGGAATTGGGCGCTGGTGACGGGCTCGATTTCCTTGCGCAAGCGATTCACGGTGTAGCGGTGGATGCGCGCCAGCAGGCTGCGGTCGCACCACTCCAAAGCCGTCGAGCCCGGCGTGAACTGGCCGCGCAGGATGGCGCCTTCGGTTTCCAGGCGCAGCAGGGCCGTGTCCACCGTGCTTGACGCCAGCCCGATCTGCCGCGCCAGCTTACAGGCCTCCACAGGCCCCGAGACGGAAAGCCGGGCGCGCAGGATCTCGGCCAGGGCGGGGTCCGCTTCCAGAGGCTCCCGGTAGAAATCCTCCGGCAGCCGCAGCGCCGGGGTGAATCGCGCCGTCGGGCAGGCCGCCTGGAACTGCGGCAGACGTTCGGCGGCCAGCCACAGGGGCGCGTCGGCTTGCTCCATGCGGGTCGCGCGTCCCAAAGACAGCAGTTTCTCGAACAGGCCGCGCCAGAGGGGCGGCGTATCCTCGCCCTCCACCAGAAAACCGGCCAGGTTCAGGGCATCGTGCAACTCCTCCAGGTCAACGGCTTCCGGCCAGGCCTCCGCCCGCACCTGGTCGATGGCGGCCTGGTCCAGCCGGCCCAGGTCGGCCGCGGTGCTCGGGTCCAGCCAGCGCCGGCTGGCGACGGCGCGGGTGCGGCGCTCCTCCAGGGGCGCGTCATCGAGGAAGGTGTAGACGCGGCTGTTGACGATCTCCGCAGCCAGGGGCGAGGGTTCCACCAGATCGCGTGCCACCACGCGGATGCGCCCGCTTTCCAGCCCGCTGATGACCTGGATCAGGCGCTCGATGTCCATGGCCTCGGTGAGGCAGTCCTCGATGGTCTGTTCCGCCAGGGGGTGGTCGGGAATCTGCCGGTCGCCGACGATGTTTTCAAAGCAGGCGATCTGGTCGGGAAAGGCCGCAGCCACCAGATCCTCGGCCTGCATGCGCACCAGATGGGGCGGCGTCTTGCGCCCGCCCTGGAAACGGCGGATGGCCAAGGCGCAAACGGCGTTCCAGCGCCAGCGGACGTTGAACATGGGCGCCGCCAGCAGCGCCTGGATCAACAGGTCGCGCACGGTCTTGGAATTGAGGTAACGCGCCACGTCTTCCAGGGGAAAGCTGTGAGCCGTGCTCAGGGAGAGGATGACGGCGTTCTCGGTGGCCGCCGCCTGCAGTTCGAAATTGAAAGTCCGGCAGAAGCGCTTGCGCAGGGCCAGGCCCCAGGCCCGGTTGAGGCGGCTGCCGAAAGGCGCGTGGATGATGAACTGCATGCCGCCGGATTCATCGAAGAAGCGCTCGAACACCACCGTATCCATGCTCGGCAACTCGCCCAGGGCCGCTTTCGCGGCGGCGATGTAGGCGGCCGCCTGGGCCGCCGAGGCGTGACTGACGCCCAACTCCTGGCACAGCCAGCGCGCGGCCGGCTGCCAGCCATCCGCCGCACTGGGACCCAAGTGCGCGGCGATGTCCAGGCGCAGGCGCGAGACCGCCTCGGACAATTCCTGGGTGCGCCCGGGCGCTTCGCCGAACCAGAACGGAATGCTCGGCGGCTGGCCGTGGGCATCCTCCACCCGCAGGCTGCCGGCATCCAGGCGCACCACGCGCCAACTGGCGTTGCCCAACTGAAAGATATCGCCAGCCATGCTCTCTATGGCGAAATCCTCGTCCACGGTGCCGATGAATTCCTCGGCGGGCTCCAGGATCACCCGGTAATCGGCATTGTCCGGAATCGCCCCGCCGCAGGTGATGGCGGTGAGGCGCGCGCCGCGACGGGCGCGCAGGCGGCGGTTGATGCCGTCGCGGTGCAGGTGCGCAGCACGCAGTCCGCGCCGGGTGGTGAAGCCTTCCGCCAGCATCTTCACCACGGCGTCGAATTCGTCCCGCTCCAGGCCGCGGTAGGGGTAGGCCTGCCGCACCGTGTCGTAAAGCTCAGCCTCGCTCCAGTCCTCGCAGGCCACCATGGCGACGATCTGCTGCGCCAGCACGTCCAAGGGCTTGTCCGGGATGCAGATCCGGTCGAGCTCGCCGCGCTTGACCGCCGCTATCAGGGCCAGACACTCGATCAGGTCATCGCGGCTGGTGGGGAATAGGCGCCCTTTCGGCAAGCCTCCGGCAAAATGGCCGGAGCGGCCCACGCGCTGCAGGAAGGTGGCGATGGAGCCGGTGGTGCCGAACTGGCAGACCAGGTCCACATCGCCGATGTCGATGCCCAGTTCCAGGGAGGCGGTGGCCACCAGCGCCTTCAGCTTGCCCTCCTTCAAGCGGCATTCCGCCGACAAGCGCTGTTCCCGCGCCAGGCTGCCGTGGTGGGAGGTGACGTGGTCTTCGCCGATGCGCTCGCTCAGGGCGCGGGCCAGGCGCTCCGCCATGCGCCGGGTGTTGACGAAGATGAGCGTGGTGCGGTGCTCGCCGATGAGTTGCGCCATGCGGTCGTAGACTTCCTTGGCGGCTTCCTGGGACAGCACGGCCTCCAAGGGGCTCTCCGGCACCTCGATCGCCATGTCCAGGCGGCGGATGTGGCCCGTGTCGATGATATGGCAGCTGTCGCGGGCGCCGGTGAGGAAGCGGCCCACTTCCTCGATGGGGCGCTGCGTGGCGGACAGTCCGATGCGGGTCAGGGCACCGCCGGTGAGCCGCTGCAGCCGCTCCAGGGACAAGGCCAGGTGCGAGCCGCGCTTGCGGCCCAACACCGCGTGGATCTCGTCGACGATCACGCAGCGCACGGTTTTCAGCAAACGCCGCCCGCCCTCGCTGGTGAGCAGGATGTAGACCGACTCCGGTGTCGTCACCAGGATATGCGGCGGTTGCCGGAGCATGGCGGCCCGCGCCAGGGCCGGCGTGTCGCCGGTGCGCACCATGGCGCGGATCGCCGTGCCCGGAAAGCCGTGCTCGAGCAGGCGGCGGTTGATGCCGACCAGGGGCTCTTCCAGGTTCTTGTGGATGTCGTTGCTGAGGGCCTTCAGGGGCGAGATGTAAAGTACCCGGGTGGCCTCAGGCAGGCTGTATTGCGCGGCGTCCCTTGCCAAGTCGTCGAGCGCCGCCAGGAAGGCCGCCAGGGTCTTGCCCGAGCCCGTGGGCGCGGCGATCAAGGTGTCCTTTCCGCTCTTGATGGCGGACCATGCCTGCTGCTGGCACTCCGTGGGGGCTGGGAAGGTGTCCAGGAACCAGCCGGAAACGGCGGGGTGGAAGTGTTCGATCATGGACTTAAGGTAAACCAATTCGGGCTACGGGTGAATGTGGGGCTTTCAGGTTCCGGCATTGAAATACAGACGGGGCATGAACTTAATTGGTGCGATTTTGGTCGCCATGCGCACCAACTTGACGCGGGTCGCCGTGCACTAATCTGGTCATGGCTGCCCCAAATCAAGGCGGATAGCGTGCTTACGTTTTCAGGCCCAATTCTTGCCCGTGCCCAGGAGATTCGTTCGACGAGGTATTCCATGGAACACACAAACAGTAGCAGCGACGTACTCTTCATCTTGCTAGGCGCCATCATGGTGCTTGCCATGCACTCCGGCTTCGCCTTTCTCGAACTCGGCACCGTCCGGAGGAAGAACCAGGTGAACGCACTGGTGAAGATTCTCTCCGATTTCGCCATGTCCACCGTGGCGTACTTCTTCATTGGCTATTACCTGGCCTATGGCGTGCAGTTCTTTACCGGCGCCGAACACCTGGCCGCCAACAGCGGCTATGAACTGGTCAAGTTCTTCTTTCTGCTCACCTTCGCCGCGGCCATTCCGGCAATCGTGTCCGGCGGCATCGCCGAGCGGGCCCGCTTCAATCCGCAACTGGCGGCGACCTTCCTGCTGGTGGGGCTGATCTATCCGTTCTTCGAGGGCATCGCCTGGAACAAGAACCTGGGTGTTCAAGCTTACTTTGAGCAACAGTTTGGCGCTGCGTTCCATGATTTTGCCGGTTCCGTCGTGGTGCACGCGGTGGGGGGCTGGATCGGCCTGGCAGCGGTGCTGATGCTGGGGCCACGGCGTGGGCGCTACCAGCGTGACGGCGCCATTTCGGCCCATCCGCCGTCCAGCATTCCGTTTCTGGCCCTGGGGGCCTGGATCCTGACCGTGGGCTGGTTCGGTTTCAACGTCATGTCGGCGCAGACCTTGAACGCGGTTAGCGGCCTGGTGGCCCTGAATTCCCTCATGGCCATGGTGGGCGGCACCCTGGCAGCCCTCGTCATTGGGCGCAACGACCCGGGTTTCGTGCATAACGGTCCCCTGGCAGGCCTGGTGGCGGTGTGCGCTGGCTCGGACCTGATGCACCCGCTGGGCGCCCTGGTGGTGGGAAGCGTGGCCGGCACCTTGTTCGTGTACATGTTCACCTTGACCCAGAACCGCTGGAAGATCGACGACGTGCTGGGCGTATGGCCGCTGCACGGGCTCTGCGGCGCATGGGGCGGCATTGCCGCCGGGATTTTCGGGCAGTCGGCCCTGGGAGGACTGGGCAACGTCAGTTTCATGTCGCAGTTGCTGGGTACGGGGCTGGGCGTCGTTATCGCCTTGGCTGGCGGCTTTGCCATCTACGGTGGCCTGAGACTGACGGTGGGGCTGCGCCTGGATCCGGAGCAGGAATTCAATGGCGCCGACCTGACCATCCACAAGATCTCTGCCTCGCCGGAAAAGGAGGCGGGCTGGTAAGCGGGATGGTCGACGCTTGGCCGGGCTCCCGCATCTGGGCTAACATCGCAGGACGCCGGAGTTCGACCGGCGTCCCCATCGACCCAGACCGGATCACCCCATGAAAGAAGGCTCCCGTCCGCTCCATGTGCTGCAGGTTTCTGAAGACTGCATCTATCTGACCGCCAGCTACGTGCTCATTCTGGGCGCCGCCATGCTGCTGCTGGAGGCCGTGACGGGCGCTGTGAGGCACATCCTCGAACATGATTACGGCGGCGCGGTGATCTACCTGCTGGACCGGGTGCTGTTGGCCATGATGGTGGCGGAGATCGTCTACACCCTGGGCAATGTGATCCGCTCGCGGCAACTGGAGGCCGAGCCGTTTCTGATCGTGGGTATCATCGGCGCGGTCAGGCGCATGCTGGTGGTCACCGCCGAGAGCGTTGAGCATGCCGAGATCGCCGACCCCCGTTTCCTGGCGGGAACGACGGAAATCGGGCTGCTGACGCTGGTCATCCTTATCCTCTCCATATCGATACGGGTGATGCGCGGCAGCAAGAGCCAGGCCGATGCAACCCACTGAGATTCCGTCAGGGTGTCTCCCGTTCTGCCGCAGCGGGTCGCAGCGGCCGTAACAGCTTTTCAAGCAAATAGGGGTCGTCGAAGTGCCGTCTGCCGATGAAGGCGATGGCATGCCGCCCCCATTCCCGCATGGCGCCGGCGTTGGCCACGCCCATGGGCCATAACAGGAAGCGCTCGGCCCGCTCGGTGCTTGCGACGAAGCCGTCTCCATCGAACAGGCTCCGTCGCGCGGATCCACCGGGCAGCGGCAGGGACAGGAGCTCCCGATAATCGCGCCAGCCATGGACCGCCGCGTCTACTCCCGATTTTGCACTGACCGACTGGATGAAGTGGGTGCGCGAGCTCAGCCTCAGGCCGAGCCGCTGCCCCGGCTGAAGCGGGCCTAGAGGAAAGGGCGAGAGGATAGGTTCGCCCCCGTCCTTGGGCTGTTCCACGCGGTAGCCGGGCCCCGGAAAGACCTGGTAGTAGCAACCGCAGGGGTGGATGCTGTCGTAGGCCAGCGGTTCACCCGTGGCTGTCAGGGTGACGCGCCAGATGAGGCCGTCCAGCCTGCCTGAATAGATGTCAAGAGGGTGCTCGGCGCGGCGGGCAGGAAACCAGGCCAGGTAGTTCAGTTGCAGCAGGATCCGGCCGTGGAATCGGGTATGGCTGCTCATCCGGTAGACCACGGGCCGGCTCGTGTCCACATGTGGTCTCCCCCGCTCGCTCAAAGTCAGGGCGCCGATGCGGTCGCTGTCATCCACGGTGTCCACTTCCCAGATGGGAGCAAAGGTCTGGAACAACCGCGCCAGTTCAGGCTCCGAGGGTTGTGGCAAGCCCAGGCTGTTAGCGGATGCGCGGCGCAAGAGATCAGCGATCTGGGTTTTGCTCAAAGGCTCGCCGCCCGGAGGGGCGTAGCGTGTCCGGCGGCCCATGGGCGTCGGCGGATGGGCATAGGCGGCACGCAGTTCGTTGTGCAGGCGATAGACGCCTTCCAGCAAAGGCCATTTCAACAAAGGATAGGCGCCGAGGAGGCGCGCGGTGTCGTCATAATCGTCCGGCACACTCACCACCTTAGCGAGCCGGGATCGCCGGCCCGGAGCACGCATATCGTACTGGGTCAGCCGTGCGGCGCAGGTTTCGGCGATTTTCAAGGGATCCTGTCCCGGGGAGAACCAGGTTCTGATCCGTGCCTGGGCAGACGGCGGCAGATTGGCCCATTCGTTATGTCGCGCCGAGTTCCCCAAGGCGGTAAGGGTTTCCAGCCAGATCCCAAAAGCTTCTGATGATAACGCTTCGCCTGCGAAGGAGGCCAGAAACCGGTTCGCGCGCAGTTGTGGGAAGCCTGGGACGTTCGCGGCGCCGGCGTCGGCGGCTCCCGCTTGGGCAATTGTCCGGTCCAGGGTCACCAGCAGATTCCGGCAGCCGTCGGCCCCTGAATGCTGCGGGCTGTTGGCGCAGCCTGCGAGCAACAGCGGGCAGGCCAGGCTTGCAAACTGGCTGGGTAGGGTTGCTGCGGCTTGCCACCATGCCCGGTTGCGACGATGCTGTGTCACCATGCGAAAACCTCGAGCGTCAGGTGCAGGTGGATGGCTACCGGTAGGGGCGCTTACCCTGTGGTGCGGCGTGGCCTGTTCGGCCGACGTTCCCCGGCTTTCCGTAGAATACGAGAACCGCGAATTCATTGTTACCGCCGAACTGGTTTTGAGTGCGCCACGATCCGCGGTGTTCCGGGTGCTGTCCGATTATCCGGGCTGGGTGCGGCTGAACCGCAACATCACCGACAGCGCCGTGCTGCCTCCGAAAATCGGCGGACAAGTCCGCGTGCGGTCGAGCACCCGGGCCTGCCTGTTGTTCCTGTGCAGGGACATCGTCCAGACCCAGGCGGTGACCCTCCATGGCGATTCCGAACTGGTTGCCGTCACCGATTCGGAGGCAGACAACCTGCGTCAGGGATGGGTGCGCTGGCGGCTGGCTGATCGCGGCTCGGCGACCTTCGTGCGTCTGGATGCACGCCTGGCCCCGGATTTCTGGCTGCCGCCCCTGATCGGTCCCTGGAGTGTCCGCTCGGTACTGCGCGGACAGGTGCTGGAAACCGCGGTCAATCTGGAACGCCTGGCGGCGGCCGGCGGGCGGTGAGGGTTGCCGCGCCGGCTGCCCATGCCTTGCTCGTTACCAGAATTTGCCCAGTATGAAGAGCACCACGCCCGGGAACAGCAGGGCTGGGGCCCACCAGCCTCCCGAAAGGATGGCGATGATGGCGGCGACGAGGATCAGGATGCCGATCACCTGCAGCTTGCCGCCCAGGTGCGTGATGGGGGCGGGTGCGCGAACCGGCTTGCCGCATTGGGGGCAGGTGGAGATTGGGTCCTCGTCGGATAGCTCGGCGGAACAGGCGGGGCAACGGAAATGTGCCATGGGTTTCTCCTCTTCGTGGTGTAGGCCCGGTACGTGCCAGGCTCGTTGTTTTGTGTGGGTTGGGGCTTCCCGCCCGCAGGCTGGTTCCCGCTCCGTTGATACCGCGCCGCCGCCCTCCTGGCAAGTGCGTTGGGTGCCTTAGGGCTCTCGCGCGTTGGTTCCGCCTCCTGTATCATCCCGCGGCAGTTGGGGACGGCAGCCGTTCCCGGTCACTCGAGAATCAGCTTGCCCGAACGCAGTCGTCTATTCCTGCGCGAGCCCCGCTGGGTTGGCGCGCATCCTGGCCTATCCCTTGAAGCCCCTGTCGCTTCCTGGCTTTACGAATCCGGTTCCCTGACTGCTCGCCTGCGCGGCGTGTGCGACTCCGGCTTCGGCGTGCGTGTATTGCGCCAATGTTGGGACCGGCCTTTTCCCGGCGAAGCGCGCGCCCTGGGCCTGAATCCCTGCCGGCGCGCCCTGGTGCGGGAGGTGATGCTGCATTGCCACGATCATCCCCTGGTGCTGGCGCGTTCCGTGATACCCGAGACGGCCCTTCGCGGCGTGCAACGGCGCATGGCGAATCTGGGCGAACGACCCTTGGGCGAACTGCTGTTTGCCTGCCGCAAGCTGGCGCGCCTGCGCCTGGATCTTGCGGAAGTCCCCGCAGCCAGTTGGCGGAAGAGCGCCCTTAGTCTCGCACAGACCGGCAACCAAGCCATCTGGGGCCGTCGTTCCCTGTACGGCGTCGCGAGAGGCCAGGTGCTGGTGTGCGAGTTTTTCCTGCCGGCCCTGCTTGAAATGAAAGATTCGGCGCCATGAACAGCCCGATGTCGACTCGGCCTGACTGGCGGCAGCGGTTGGGCTACTACTGGCGCTTGATGCGCTTCGACAAGCCCATCGGCATCTTCCTGTTGCTGTGGCCGGCCCTGTGGGCTTTGTGGATTGCCGGCGAGGGCAAGCCGGCGCCGACGGTGGCAGCCGTCATCGTGACCGGGGTGGTGCTGATGCGCGCGGCGGGTTGCGTCATCAACGACTACGCCGACCGCGATTTCGACCCCCATGTGGAGCGCACCCGGCTGCGTCCCATCGCCGCCGGGCAGGTGTCGCCGCGGGAGGCGCTGATCCTGTTCGTAGTGCTATGCCTGGTGTGCTTCGTGATGGTGCTCAGCATGAATGGGCTGACCATCGCCTTGTCGGTGCCGGGCGCCTTCCTGGCGGCTTCCTATCCCTTCATGAAGCGCTACACCCATCTGCCCCAGGCCTATCTGGGCATGGCTTTCGGCTGGGCGGTGCCCATGAGCTTCGCCGCGCAGACAGGCTCCATTCCCGGCGTGGCCTGGGCCTTGTTCGCTGCCACGGTGATCTGGGCGCTGGTGTATGACACCATGTACGCCATGGTGGATCGGGAGGACGATCTCAAGATAGGCGTGAAATCCACCGCCATCCTGTTCGGCCGCTACGACCGGCAGATCATTGGCGCCCTGCAATTGGCCATGCTGACGATCCTTTACGGCGTCGGCGCTAGGCTGGGACTGGGCGTCTTCTACAACCTGGGCCTGTGTGCGGCGGCGGGCCTTTCGGTCTACCAGCAGTTTCTCATCTACCACCGCGAGAAGCCGGCCTGCTTCAAGGCTTTCCTGAACAATCACTGGTACGGCGCGGCGGTTTTCGCCGGCTTGGCGCTGCACTACCTCACAGTTTGAGCTCCAGCCGCCGGTCGGTGCCCTCAAGTCCTTAAGCTCGCAGAAAAAAATTCCTTCTTTTGCGGCCTCGCCCTCTTGCGAAAAGCCGATGGCGGCTGGAAGATTGGCGCATCATTATTCCTGCGGGGAAACACATGCTGGCGGACTTGAATGCGGGGGGCGGTCATGGATGAGCGCGCGCGCAAGGTGGACTATGTCGAGAAGGTAAAGCTGCGTGTGGGCGATCTGCACCCCGGCATGTATGTGTGCGAGCTGGATCGTCCCTGGCTGGAAACGCCGTTCCTGCTGCAGGGATTCGAGATCAAGAGCGACATTGATATCGAGGCCCTGCGCCGCCACTGTCAGTACGTCTACATCGACATGCTGCGCACGCGCACGGTGGAGATGACCATCGATGCCCTGCCGCCCCGCTCTTACCTCAACGACAAGCGCCTGACCAGCTTCGAGAAGGAGATCGAGACCGCCGAGACCACGCGCAAGCAGACGGCGATCATGATCCGGGGCATCATCAACGAGGTCCGCTTCGGCAAGACCGTGGACATCGCCATGGCCAAGGATGCGGTGTCGTCCTGCGTCGCCAGCGTCATCCGCAATCCGGACGCCATGATGTTCCTCACCCAGCTCAGGCGCAAGGACGAATACGCCAGCCAGCATGCTTTCAACGTTTGCATCTATTCCATCATCCTGGGCCGCCACGCCGGCTTCGATGCCGCGGAACTGGAGGCTTTGGGCACCTGTGGCCTGCTGCACGACATGGGCAAGATCGCCATTCCCGAGACCATCCTCAACAAGGAAGGGGCCTTGAGCCGCGAGGAAATGGCGCTGATGCGGGAACACACCACCAAGGGCCGGGAAATACTGCTGGCCGGGCACAACATCTTTTCCGGCAGCATCGACGTGGCCTACGGGCATCATGAAAATCTCGACGGAACAGGCTACCCCCGCGGGCTGGAGGGCCATCAGCTGAGCCAGAACTGCAAGATCGTGGCGGTGGTGGACAAGTACGACGCCATCACCAGCGCGAGGCCCTACCGCCCGGCCCGCGATCATCTGCATGCCGTGGGCATCCTCAACAAGATGGCCAAGGAGCGGCAGCTGGACGGGTTTCTCACCGAGGGCCTGATCGGCTACCTGGGCATCTATCCGCCCGGCAGCGTGGTGGAGCTGAGTTCAGGGGAAACCGCCATCGTCTTGGAATCCAACCCGGCTCAGCGGCTGCGTCCGCAGGTGCTGGTGGTGCGCGACCGTGAAGGCGCCCAGGTCGAGCGCTTCATGGATCTGGCGGAGACCTCCAAGGACGCATTCGGCAATCCGCTGCGGATCAAGTCGGTGCAGCGCAGCGACGCGGCGGAAGTCGACCTCAACCGCTACCGCAAGGTCATCCTTGATTCCCTGAATGCCTGATCGGCGCGTTTAGGTCCGTCAAACCCGATAGGTGTCGGCGCCGGCCATCAGCAGGTCATATTGCTGCTCAATGGCGGCCTTCAGGGTAACCGCCGGCAGGCCGCATACGATCTTCCTCTTGTTGCCGACCCAGCCGATGGCGTCCTTGGGTCCCAGGCTCACGATATAGCCCTGTTCCTTGTAGCGATACGGCGCAAGAGTGGCACTGCGGGCGGCGCTCACCACATTGCGGGCCACCAGCTTGCCCTTGCGCACCGCCACTTGGGCGGACAGGGTGTCGGCGCCAGGTGACGGAAAGCGCGCGCAGTCGCCCGCGGCAAAAATTCGGGTCAGGGGGATGCCAGCCGCCTGGACCCGGCCAAAGGCATCGGTTTCGATGTTCTGTGGGGCGGGGCGGACACCGGAAAACAGCAGTGTCAGGTCAGAGTCGAGGATCTTCGGCTCCTGCGTCTTGACCGGCTTGATGGTCAGCTTCGTGCCTTCCTGCGTCAGAAATTCCGTCGAAGCCAGCCAGTCGATGCTCTCCTGCCTCAGCCGGGCGGCGACATGTTTATGAAAGGCGGGCGGAAACTGGGTGAGCAGGCGCGACTCCAGTGTGATCAGACGCAGGCGGAAGCGGCCCGGCGCTGTGGGCCGCAGGAAAGCCGCAATCTCGAAGAGAAACTGGATGCCGGTGGCGCCCCCGCCCACCACGCTGATGGCGCCGCCCGAACCCCGCCTTGCGCAGAGCGATTGAAGATCCGTCTGGGCCCGGTTGAGGAAGAAATCATCCAGGGTCAGGACGCTCGATTCCGGCGGCGGCGGAGCGCTGCGGGCACCGGTGGCGATCACCAGAAAATCGAAGTGAACCTGCTGTTCGCCTATTTGCAGGTAACGGCGATCTTGCCAGCGCAGCAGGCTGTCCTGATCGAAACGCAGCTTGCCCTGGACGAAGCGCAAGCCGAAGCGGCGCGCGAGATCGGCATAAAGCACGCAACAACTGCGCAAGGAGTGGCGCAGGCTCTCGTGCAGGCGGGTCGTCTTGATGTGCGCCTGGCGCGGCGCGATGAGTGTCAGATCGGCTTCAGGCGCCTGATCGCGGATCGAAAGGGCCGCCGCCAGGGCCGCGTAGCCGCCCCCCAGCACCGCGACACGGAAAGGCGCGTGTCCGCGGCGGCCGGGCGCGGCGCTCATATTAGCGCGTGGCCCGGTTTACCATTGGCACCAGTTGGGCTGGCCATCCGGACGGAAGGAATACTGGCCGCCTGACAGATCCCCCATGGGGCGCTTGAAGGCATAACAGGCGGGCAGTCCGACGAAAGCATTGCCTGCCCGCACGATGGCGTCGTGGGGGGGGGCGATGGTGGCGAGCCCGGCGAAGGGCGACAGCCCGATGAACAGGCCGGTGCCCACGACGGTCGCGACCAGGCTCACCGGACGGACGATGATGAGATCGACAAAGATGTCCACGGCGTCCTTCCCTGGATCGTCACGGATGGGGGCGGTCGGAGCGCCGCTGGCGGCGGCGGCGGTGAGCATCAGGATGAGCAGGCAAAGGGGCTTGAGGGCTTTCAAGTGAATCTCCCGCGTTCAGGGCAGAGGTCCTTCGTGCCGGCCCGCCCTGGGATCGAGTGAACAATCCACGTTTCCCTGGCAGGTACCGGGTATAGTGATTGCAGCTTAGAATATCTCACTGGTGCCTTCAAGCCGCGCGGCAACGCCAAATATCGCATACGGCAAGCGGTGTTATCATAAGCGGCTTTTTCGGGGCTTGACGCTGGTGTGCCGCCCCATCCGAGACCACAACCCTATTCCGGAACCTTTCCCATGAGCACGAGAACCAGGTTCGCGCCGAGTCCAACCGGCTACCTTCACATCGGCGGCGCGCGCACCGCGCTGTTTTCCTGGCTGTATGCGCGCAAGCACGGCGGCACCTTCATCCTGCGCATCGAGGACACGGATCTGGAGCGCTCCACGGTCGAATCGGTGAACGCCATTCTGGAGGGCATGACCTGGCTGGGCCTGGAGTACGACGAGGGGCCGTTCTACCAGACCCACCGTTTCGACCGCTACAAGGAGATCATCCAGACTCTGCTGGACACCGGCCACGCCTACCGATGTTATTGCAGCAAAGAGGAATTGGAGGTCCTGCGCGCCGAGCAGATGGCCAACAAGCTCAAGCCGCGCTACGACGGGCGTTGCCGCCATCGCAGCGAGCCGCGGGAAGGGGTGGAGCCGGTGATCCGCTTCCGCAACCCGGACGAGGGCGAGGTGGTCATCGATGACTGCGTGAAGGGCAGGGTGGTGGTCAAGAACGGCGAACTCGACGACCTGATCATCGCCCGCTCGGACGGCTCGCCCACCTATAACCTGTCGGTGGTGGTGGACGACCTGGACATGCGCGTCACCCATGTCATCCGCGGCGACGACCATCTCAACAACACCCCGCGCCAGATCAACATCCTCAAAGCCCTGGGCGCGGAACTGCCGCGATATGCCCACGTGCCCATGATCCTGGGCGCCGACGGCGCGCGCCTGTCCAAGCGGCACGGCGCCGTGAGCGTCATGCAGTACCGCGACGAAGGCTATCTGCCGGAGGCGGTGCTCAACTATCTGGTCCGACTGGGTTGGTCCCACGGTGATCAGGAAGTGTTTTCCATCGACGAAATGATTGAACTGTTCGATGTCCAGCACATCAACCACTCCGCCTCCACTTTCAACCCGGACAAGCTGCTGTGGCTCAACCACCATTACCTGATGCACGGCGACCCGCTGCACGTAGCCCATCACTTGCGCTGGCACCTGGGCCAGATGGGTGTGGACCCCACCGACGGACCGGATCCGGTGGAGGTGGTTAAGGCGCAGCGCGAACGCAACAAGAACCTGGTGGACATGGCGCAGAGCAGCCTGTTCTTCTACCGCGACTTCGAGACTTACGACGAGAAGGCGGCGCGCAAGAATCTGACGGAGCAGAGCGCACCCCTGTTGCAGTCCCTGACGGAGCGGTTGCAGAGCGTGCCGGCGTGGCGCACGGAATATCTGCATGCTGCGGTCGAAGCCACCGCGGAAGCGGCGGGCGTCAAGCTCGGGGCCGTGGCTCAGCCCTTGCGTGTGGCGGTCACGGGCACCTCGGTCTCGCCACCCATCGACATCACCCTGGAACTGCTGGGACGGGAGAAAACCCTGGCCCGTATCACGCGTGCATTGCAGTTCACGGCGAAAAAAGACTAGACAAGATGGACGCCGCCGCCTAAAATGCACAGCTCAAGTTGCTTGGGGCCATAGCTCAGCTGGGAGAGCGCTACAATGGCATTGTAGAGGTCGCGAGTTCGATCCTCGCTGGCTCCACCAACCACCACATAAGTTTTGTCCCCATCGTCTAGAGGCCCAGGACACCGCCCTTTCACGGCGGCGACGGGGGTTCGAATCCCCCTGGGGACGCCATATCAAGAAATCGGGCGCTTCGGCGCCCTTTTTCGTTTGAGTCCCGTGTCGCCTCGGGTGAAATTCCGCAAACCTTCCCCCTCACTTCGAGTCGCCAGGCAGCGTTCTTTTACAAGGCACTGGGCTTCAGGACCACCGGACCGGAAGTACGAGCGCATGGCATCGCATTCAGGCCCATGCGCCTGATGTTTGGTGGTCTATAAACGCAATCGACGAGCGCCAACGATGTGGCTTGGGTTGCGCTGTCTTCAGGAACCCCAACACTATCCTTTACTTCGTGTTAGGCTTCGCAAGCCTGCGCTAACCTGCCTCGGTACTTGAATCGACCAGCCATTCGGCAATTGCCGTCCAAGGCCTTCCTCTGATCGATTGCGACGGCATTTGCTGCTGGCTGGAATGCAGGAGCTTCGGAGTCTGCGACTCGTTCGAACTTTGGCCGTGATCCTTAGTTTGTGAGGGTGTACAGTGTGATAAGGCAATCGCGTTGAGGCGGCGTCGAAGCGTGTGACAGTTCAAATTTCCGCGATCATCTGCACCCACAACAGGGCGGCACTGTTGCCGGAGTCGGTGCGGAGTGTCTTCGCTCAAACCCTAGAGCCTGCAGACTACGAGCTCATCGTGGTCGATAACGCAAGCCAGGACGCGACACCGCAGGTCGTCGCGGGGCTGATAGCCGCAAAGCCCGCGACCCTGGCGGTGATTGCCCTGCGCGAACCAAACCTGGGCCTCGCCTGTGCCCGCAACGCTGGCTTGAGCGCCGCGCGCGGTGAATTCGTTGCGTATCTCGATGACGATGCCGTGGCGGATCCGCACTGGCTCCGTGCGACGATTGAAGCATTCGTTTCGTCAAAGGCGATCGCCTGCGTGGGCGGTCCCGTGCAACCGCTGTGGCCTGCCACTCCGCCGACCTGGTTGGACGAATTTCTGCAAAGTTACCTATCCGTCTTGAACCTCGGGGAAACGAAGCGGCCGGTCGACCCGAGCCGGGAATGGCTCGCTGGCGCCAATATCGCGTTTCGCAAGGCGTCTTTGCTTGAGATCGGCGGCTTTGCGAAGCACCTCGGTCGCCAGGGTGTCAATCTGATGTCGAGTGAGGATACCGACGCGGTCCTGCGGCTCGCGCAGCGAGGGCATCAAATCTGGTACACGCCGGATGCTTCTGTCAAACATCACATCCATGCGCAGCGCATGTCCCGTTACTGGATTCTCAACAGGGCATTCTGGCAAGGCGTATCGAATGTCCTGATGTCCCTCGGGGGGAACTCGATTGAGATGCCAGGCTTGCAGCAGCGTCGGATCAATAGGCTGCTTTTTTGGTCGCTCGGAAAAGAGTACCTGAAGGATTATTTAAGGCATGATGTGCTGGGCCGTCATTCGCATATGCGATGGCTGGCCCGACGGGCGAAAAATCTCGGCACCGCGTTTGCCGAGTCGCTGATAAATTTACCCGGCCCTTAGTGGCCGGGTTAATGCGGGCACGGATGCATCGGCCCGAAATACCAGGAGGGTATTTTGGGTCCTGATCAACAACTTTACGGGAGAACTTGATGGCTACCAACAAAGTTTTGGTGATCGGACTCGACGGCTACGAGGATTCCCTTGGCGAGCAGATGATGGCGCTGGGGGAACTGCCCGCGCTCGCGCGCCTGAAGCGGATGGGCGCCCACATGCTTCTGGATCACGGCCCGGCGCAGCGCACCGGCCTCGCGTGGGAACATGTAGCCTCCGGTCTCTCGCCTGAGGATGCGGGTCGCTGGGCTGCCGTTTCATTCGATCCCGCCACTTACAGTGCGTGGCAGGAGGGCACGAGCCTGGCGCCGTTTACCGCTCGACTGGAGGCGCGGACGGTGGTGTTCGATGCCCCCTATTTTGACTTGAGGCGGGCGCCAAACGTACAGGGCCTGGTGAATTGGGGCGCCCACGATCCAGGCATTGCGAGCAACTCCCGTCCTGACGATCTGCTGAGCGAGTTCTTCGGGCGTTTTGGCGAATACCCCGCAAAACCTTTCATCTACGCATTACCCTGGTCGAGTCCGGAGAAGTCACGCATGACCGGGGAAGCCTTGACGCAGGCAGTGAACACGCGGACCGAGGCCGCGCTCTGGCTGTTGCAAGAGCGTTTTCCCGAATGGGACCTGGGGTTCGTCGTGGTCAGCGAGCCGCATTCGGCGCTCGAAGCACTCTGGCACGGCGTGGACCCGGCACATCCGCTGCACGGGCTGCCTTCGGCCGAACCGGCCGGAGAAGGTCTGCGCTCGGTCTACCGGGCCGTCGACAATCTGGTGGGCCGTTTGACCGAGGCCTTTCCCGAGACCACCGTGCTTGTGTTCTCCATGGGCGGCATGGGGCCTAACCGTTCCGACGCCGCGAGCATGGTGTTGCTGGGGGAACTTCTTTACCGGAATGCTTTCGGCAAAACCCTGCTGCAACAGCGGCCGGATTGGCTGGCGGCGCGGAACGGAATCCCCCTTCTGGGACCGGACGAGGACTGGCTCAGGTCATTACAGTCCTTGATACCGGCGCCTGCGCCCGCTCCCCGAACCTTGGCATCGCGGCTGCGAAAAAGACTGTCTGCCGTTTTGCCAGAATCCCTGAAGAGCTATCTGGGCCCTCTGCTGAAGCCGTCCAGTGCGGCGAAGACGGATGCGCCTGATCCATCCGGGCCGGTGCGTTTACGCGTCGAGTGGATGCCCGTTTCGCGTTATCGGGCGTTCTGGCCCGCAATGCCGGCCTTTGCATTGCCTTCGTTCTATGACGGGCGAATCCGTATCAACCTCAAGGGCAGGGAGCGCGACGGGATGGTGGAACCGAACCAGTACCGCCAGGTCTGCGATGAGTTGGAGTCCTTGTTGCGATCTTGCACCGATCCGGCGACCGGGGAAGGTGTGGTCGAGTTTATCGAGCGACCGGCCGGTGATCGTGATCCGCTGACCTTAGGTCAGAGTGAATGCGACTTGGTGGTCGTCTGGAAAGGGCCGCTGGCGCTGGAACACCCAACGCTCGGCCAGATCGGTCCCATCCCGTATCGACGCAGCGGCGGACACACGGGGCCTTATGGCATGGCCTACATTGTCGGCTCACGGCTGGCTCCCGGTGACCTTGGCGTTCACAGTTCCTTCGACATCGTTCCAACCATCATTGAGCTTCTGGGCGAGTCGGTCCCGAGCGGCGTCAGTGGAACTAGCCTTTTGGCGGCCCGCGGTCATGAACGCGCGATGGCGGTCAACGCTTGATCCTCGATTTTTTCACGCTTCCGGGTAACGCAAACACCACGCCTCGGACGCTCGGCACCACGGCTGGGGGCTATGCGTTGCAGTTCGTAAACTCACTCTAAACGGCCGCGCTCCGTAATCTGCGTTGACAAGACCCAGGCTGCGGGAGCAGGCTTTGATTCAGGCAGCGAGCCTGTCCCTTGGAATGAAATCAGCGATGTTCCGGCGCGAAGGCGTTCGGTTGCGACGTGGTGTTTTGTTCTTGGGGCGCAAAATGTGCGGCAAGCACGAACCTGCCGTGGCTGCCGCCAGGGTTTGGGACGCACGGTAAAGGACGAGGACCGATATGAGGAAACGGCAATCGCGCACAGATGGCGCTCTGGCTTGGGTTCCAGTTTGGAGTCTGCTGTCGGTGGCGCAGGTCCAGGCGGTGGATGTGTGGACGGTGGGCGTCGACAACAGCCGCCAGGGCTGGAACCGCTTCGAGACCGTCCTGACCCCTGCGACGGTCCCCGCGCTTAAAAAGCTCAGGGAGTTCCCGGTGGACGAGAAGATCGACGTCTCGCCCCTGGTCGTCGGCGACAAGCTCTATGTGTTCACCATGAGCAATACGGCTTATGTCTTCGACGTGAACACCGGGGTGGAACTCCGACAGCGCCAACTGGCGCCGCCCTTCGATCCGGCTGATATCGCCAACCCGCCCGGCAAGGGCATGGACCTCCACAACATCTACCGCAGTTGGGGGATTACCGCCACGCCGGTGATCGATACGGCATCGGGTACCCTATACGTCACCACCTTCGGCAAGCCCAATGCCGGGAGCAATAATCTGGAGCGCAACAATCTGCTCTGGATCCTCGATGCCAACACCCTTGCCGACAAGAAGCCGCCGGTGCTCATGGCGGGCAATCCGGACAATGGCGGCGAGGGCATCAGCAACGGCTTCGCGGTGCCTTATCAGAAGATGCGTGCGGGCCTCGGCCTGCTCGGCGATGGCGGCGGCGGACAGGCGGTGATCGTGTCGTTTTCCATCAACGGCGAGAACCCGGAAGGGCCCGGCCACGGATTCGTGGCGGCCTACGATGTGCGGGGCCTCAACCGCGAACCCGGCTTCACGCCGACGCCGGCCATCTGGAGCGTGACCCCCACCGGCGGCGCCGGCGGCATCTGGATGTCCGGTTCGGGGCCGGCCATCGAGGGCAACGACATCTATCTGGCTACCGGCAACGGCATGGATCCGGGGCGGACGCCGGGCAATTTCGCCGAGTGCTTTGTGAAGCTGCGCTATACCCCCGGCGCCGCCAACGTGAACGGCGGCAAGCCGAAGCTGGAGGTCAATGATTACTGGGCCGCCTTCAGCGATTTCGCGCGTGGCGATACGGATCAGGACCTGGGCGCGGCGGGGGTGTTCATCACGGCCCGCGGGAATCTGGTCGGCGGCGGCAAGGATGGCATCCTCTACAACCTGGACAAGACCAATCTGGGCAAGCACTCCTGGAATCCGCATTTCAATCTGCCATTCACGGCCACCTACCTGCCCGCGCCGCCCAACGGACCCGCGGGCCTGCCCACCAACGCGGCGATCGACCCCAACTGGCCCATCGTCAAGCTGGACCGGGCGGTGCCGCCCAACACGCCCTTCGGCATGACCTACCACATCCACGGCACCCCGGTGTACCTGGAGAATGCCATTCAGGGTTTCGTCTACGTGTGGGGCGAGAACGAGCGCCTCAAGGCCTACAGCTATGATTTCGCCACGCGGCGGATCACCCAGTTCTTCGGCGAAGGCACCCAGTTCGCCTCCGGCAACATGCCCGCACCTGGCGGCATGCCGGGCGGGCGCGCGGTGGTAAGTTCCAATGGAACCGCGCCGGGAACCGCGGTGGTTTGGGCGGCCTATCCGACCCAGGGCAATGCCAACGCCGAGATCGTTCCCGGCGCCCTGGTCGCCTATGACGCCACCCAGGCGGTCAACGGCAAGCTCAAGCAACTTTTTCACAGCAATACCAAGGCGGCGGACAAGTTGGGCAACTTCGCCAAATACTCCACGCCGGTGGTGGCGAACGGAAAGGTTTATGTCGGCACCTTCAGCAACAAGGTCGTGCAGTATGGGTTTTGACCGTAACCGTTCGCGCTGCCCGCACGCTCTCAAGGACGTTCCCATGAAAAAAACCTGCCTTGTCTTCAGCGTCTTCAGCGCTTTCCTCCTTGCGGCCTGCAGTCATGTCGAACCCAAGCCGCCGCCCGTTTCGGCAGCGCCAAGCCCGCCGCCCGAACCGACTCGGCCGGTGGCCGAGGCTACGGCCAGCGTCGGCGATGGCTTGAGCGAACTGAGCGCCATGACTTTCGCCTGTCCGAAGGCCGCACTGAACGCCGCGGCGCGGGCGGCCAAAGCGGTGAAGTCGCAGGGCAGCTACCAATTCACCTATTTCCGCATGCTCAATAACGCCCACCACAGCCTCTACGAGGTGCATTTCAAGAGCAATGTGTACGACGAACCGGAACTGAAGTACTGCGTTTCCCTCTATTGCCAGCAGGGATGGGACCCGAAGACCGCCAAGACCGAGGTGCGGCTGGTCGACGAAAGCAAGACTGGCAATTCCAAGGCTGCGAAGCATGATGCCTTGTGCGGGCATGAGGCGGTGCCGGGGAAGAAGCGGAAGTAGCCGTAGGATTTGGCTATGTCTGCGGTAACCGTTGAAAGAGGTCCGTACCCTTGCCCCTCTCCGGGTTCGGGTGGGGGTTGGACCTTGACGGGTGCAAAGAGCTTCGACGTTGCTTCTTCGTCACGGCGTCCTATTCCCAACCATCCTTACCCCGAAGGGGTAAGGCGCGACGGCATCGGATGGTAACAATCGCCGGCAAACTCTATTCCGGTTGATCGGGTATCAACACACTCGAACCCATCGTGCGGCGCGCTTCCAGCTCGGTGTGCGCGCGGACGGCGTCCCGTAGGGCATAGGTCTGACGGATCTCGATGCGCAGCGCGCCGCTTGCGACCATCCCGAACAACTCTCCCGCCATCTGCAGCAGGTCGGCGCGATCCGCCGTGTAGGCGCCCAAGGTGGGGCGGGTCAGGAACAGGGAACCGCGCCGTGAGAGTTCCAGCACGTCGAAGGGTGGCACCGGCCCCGAGGCATTGCCGTAGCTGACCATCAGCCCCAGCGGCTCGAGGCAGGCCAGCGAACCTTCGAAGGTGAGCCTGCCCACCGAGTCGTAGACCACCGGCACGCCCTTTCCTTCGGTGATTTCCCTCACCTTGTCGACGAAGTTCTCTCGCGTGTAGACGATGGCGTGATCACAGCCGTGCGCGCGGGCCAGGGCCGCTTTTTCAGCATCGCCCACGGTGCCGATCACGGTGGCGCCGAGAGCCTTTGCCCACTGACAGAGGATCAGGCCCACGCCTCCAGCGGCGGCATGCACGAGGAGGGTGTCGCCGGGCTGCACACGGTAGGTGCGGCGCAGGAGGTATTGCGCCGTGAGTCCCTTGAGCATCAGCGCGGCGGCGGTTCTGAGGTCGATAGACTCGGGCAGTGGAACGAGACTGGCGGCCGGCACGTTCCTTGACTCGGCATAGGCGCCCGGCGCTCCGCCCGCGTAGGCGACCCGGTCGCCCGGTCTGAATTCGGTCACTTCGCTCCCCACGGCCTCCACGACGCCCGCCGCTTCAACACCTAGCCCCGAGGGCAGGGGCAGGGGATAGAGGCCGCTGCGGTGATAGGTATCGATGAAGTTTAGTCCCACCGCCTCCTGCCGGATGCGCACTTCGTGCTCACTGGGTTCCGACAGTCCAATGGACACCCAGTGCATGACTTCGGGGCCGCCGGGCTTGTCAAAGCGGATCGCGTGGGGCATGGGGAGTTACTCCAGTGACGATGGTTGCCCGATGAAGATAACACGGAGCTGTGTGACCGAGTGCGTGCTCAGCTCGGAACAAATAAGGAAATACCCTGAGGAGGATATTGGATATTTTCGAAACAGAACTATGCTTAATCCTGCCCTTTGATGGGCAACTCGCTTTAAATCGGCTCCGCCGTTGCATGAAGCGAATTCCTGACACCTCATTCATTCGTGAATCGTTATGACTACTCATCGTTCTCTGAAACCTCTTTTATTCGGCGCCCTCGCTCTCGCCGCTGTGCTATTCGTCGTTCTTGGCGTGATGGCCACAAGCCCATGGATGTGGCTGCCGGTCGCGCTTGGCGTTTCGGCAACCGCGTGGGTCGGATTCCTGTTCGAGCGTTCCGTCGCCGCGCCTCTGGAATCGGTGCACCAGGGATTGAGCCGCATGGCGCGAGGCGAGGCAGGCGTGGAGTTCCACTTGGCCGGCGCGGGCGAGGTGGGGGCTGTGGTCGAGGCGGCGCGCAAGCTGCAGGAAGGCCTGGTCCGGGACAAAGACCAGAATGCGCAACAGGCCGATTGCGTGGAGCGGGTGATGGCTGCCCTGGATAGCGTCTCCACCAATTTGATGATCGCCGACTCCGGCAACAACATCGTTTACATGAACAAGTCGGTGAAGGAAATGCTGCGGGCCGCGGAAAGCGACTTGCGCAAATCGATGCCGCATTTCAGCGTGGACCGCCTGCAAGGCGCTAATATCGACCAGTTCCACAAGAACCCGGCGCACCAACAGGGGCTGCTCAAGGCCTTGTCCGGCAATCACCGTGCGGAAATCAAGCTGAGCGGACACGTCTTCGGTTTGTCGGCCAACCCGGTTGTCAACGCCCAGGGGAAGCGCATCGGCACGGTGGTCGAGTGGTTCGAGCGGACCAAGGAGGCTGCGACCGAGGCCGAGTTCACCGAGGTCCTCGAGGCGTTGGCGGAGGGCCGACTGGACCGTCCGGTGCGTGGTGAGTACACCGGCCTGTTCGCTCAGATGAAGACTAGCGTCAACAATGTCATCCAGGCGCTCAATGCCCTGATTGACCAGATGAACCATATGGCCAGCGAGCATGAGAAAGGCGACATCGACGTGGTGGTCGACGTGGGACGGTTCCAGGGCTCCTACCGCCAGGTCGCGCAGGGCGTCAACGACATGGTGGCGGGACACATCGCAGTGAAAAAGAAGGCCATGGAGTGCGTGCGGGAGTTCGGCGAAGGCAATTTCTCGGCCCCGCTGGAGCGCTTCCCCGGTAAGAAGGTCTTTATCAACGAAATCATCGAGCAGGTCCGCCGCAATCTGCAGGCACTCATCACCGATGTGGACATGCTGGCGGCGGCAGCCGTGGAGGGGCGTATTCAGGTTCGGGCCGATGCCAACCGCCACCACGGCGACTTCCGCAAGATCGTGGAAGGCTTCAACGCGACCCTGGAGACTATCGTGGATCCGATCCTGGCGGTGAAAGAAGCCGCCGACGCGATCAGCACCGCGTCGCGGGAGATTTCCAACGGTAACTCGGACCTGTCGCGCCGGACCGAGCAGCAGGCATCCAGCCTGGAAGAGACGGCATCCAGCATGGAAGAATTGTCGTCCACGGTGAAGCAGAACGCCGATAACGCCAGGCAGGCGAACCAGATGGCGGTCGCCGCATCGGAAGTGGCGGTGAAGGGCGGCGAAGTGGTGCAGCAGGTGGTCGATACCATGACCGCCATCAATGAAAGCTCGCGCAAGATCGTGGACATCATCAGCGTGATCGACGGCATTGCGTTCCAGACCAACATCCTGGCCCTCAACGCGGCGGTGGAGGCGGCGCGGGCCGGCGAGCAGGGCCGCGGGTTTGCTGTGGTGGCGGGCGAGGTGCGCAACCTGGCGCAGCGCTCGGCAGCTGCCGCCAAAGAGATCAAGGGGCTGATCACCAACTCCGTGGACAAGGTGGAGGACGGCAGCAAGCTGGTGGAGCAGGCGGGCAAGACCATGGACGAGGTGGTGGGCGCGGTGAAGCGGGTCACCGACATCATGGCGGAGATCGCCGCGGCTTCGGTAGAACAGAGCAGTGGCATCGAGCAGGTGAATCAGGCGGTGGTCAACATGGACGAGACGACCCAACAGAATGCCGCCCTGGTCGAGGAGGCGGCTGCGGCTGCTGAATCGCTGCAGGAACAGGCCGAGACTCTGGCGCGGACGGTGTCTCAGTTCCGCCTGGAGGGGGCTGCTTCGCATCAGGCTGTTTCAAGGCCCAGGCCCTCGTATCAGCAGCCGGTCAGCCGGCCACTGGCGGCGAAGCCGGCTCCGGCTCGGCCTCCAGTCAAGAAGAGCGCGCCGAAAGCTGTGCCGCAACCGGCGGCCGATGACGACTGGACCGAGTTCTGATACCGGTTGTCTGACACCCAGCGTGCAAAGCCTCAAGGAAGAGGCTGGGGTGCGGTTAAACCAGGCGAAAGCATGATGATTCAAAAAAAGGCGCGGCCAACAGGGAGCTCTCTTGGGGTTTCGCCGACCGCGCAAAAGTGGCGGGGGGAGATAGGAGGAAAAACCCCGCCACTTTCTTCCGACAAGATCCCCGCGGGATAGTTCTGCCGCTGTGCGGGGCGCGGCGTCTAATCGCTTACGGTGTCCGGTAGCGGATTCCGCCATTGGCTAAGTACCGGACTCTCCATTGGGTGGAGGCCGAGCACGTCCAGCCGTCAATTTCGAGACTCGCGGCAAATGTCCGGTCGCTGATTTCCAGGTCGGCCCTGGAGCTGGACAGGCGCAGGCTGTTATCCTTGGCGTTCAGCTCAACACGGATCTGCCCCATCCCGCCGTCGCGCTGGCGCAGGGTATAGAGGTGGCGCGAACGGTCGTAGCTCAGGCGGGCATCCGCCAGGTTTCCTGAATCCGAGTGGCCGAGGCGCGCGTGTATCTGCTTGGCGAGGCCCAGTTCGAATACCGCGTCGTCCAGGCCCTTGCAACCGTCCAAGCGGATATCGAAGCCATCGCCCCCGTGTTGGCTGCGTTCGATCACCGTGCCACGTATGGCCGACGCCGCCACGGAGGCTTCGCAGGCATCGCCTACAAGGTCCGCGTCGCTGTCAGCCTGATCGTTGCTGAGCAGGCGGCAGTTGTCCGCGCCGTCCAGAATGCCATCGCCGTCGGTGTCGGGCAGGCGCCAGTCGCTTTTGTATAGGACGGCCTCGTGCCAGTCCAGGAGGCCATCGCTGTCGCTGTCGATGGGGTCCGAAGTCACCCGGTCAGAGGGCGTGTCGGGATCGCCGAGGATACTGAAACTCCACAGTAACGCACCCCGCCTGATGTTGGCGCCTGTCTGCTTGACGATGCCCAGGCGCGGCACCCACCAGGCATAGAACGTCTCCGCCGATGATTGTCCGCCGGCTTGCAAGAGGTTTTGGTATTTGATCTTGAGGGCGTTCAGGGTACCGAACGGTAGGCGCAGGACCTCTTTTCCCAGCATCTGCGCCTTCATTCGGCCCCGCAATGCCACGCCATAGGGTTGTATCGACACCCTCGCCCGCACTACGCGGTGTTCGGACGGCTTGGCGTATGCCCAGTTTTCTATGAATGGCGGCTGAACGGACATGGCAATCCGCAAGCCCATGACCTCGGCGTCTCCCCCGTAAAAGCGCAGTTCCGTGCCTTCGTGCGCGAACCATTGATTGAGGTTCACGCCGCCGGACGCGTTCTCGATGACGCAGACCGGGATTGGCGGCAGTAGCGTGGTATTTCCGCATTCGATCACGCTGCGCACGACGGTTGGGCCTTCTCCGGTCGCCAGATTGACGTAACTCCAGGTGTTGCCGGCTTCCATCCCGAACTCGTCGGGCGCTCTGGCTGCTTCAACAAGGACGGGCAGGCCGAGAACAAGTGCGGCGCACAATGCTTTGGTGTTCATGTTCCACCCCCTTGCGCGTTAGCGCGCAGGTGGACACAGGTTAGGGAGGGTTTCGCGAAATCGGAACTGTGGTGCTACTTACCTATTGTCCCGGCCCTTAAATGTGCCGGGTTAATGCGGGGCACGGATGCTCCGGCGCGATCGGCGCCTCGCTGATTTCCAGCGAAGGAGTCCCTGCGCTGCATCAGGAGTCCGCCCCGGCGCTGTCGGTGGCGGCCTGACCGGTGGGCGTGCGCCTACCTGCGAGATAAGCCTGGAACGCGTCGGCCGGCATGGGCTTGGCGTAGAAATAACCTTGCGCGCTGTCGCAGCAGTGTTCGCTCAGGAATCGCAACTGCTGTTCGGTTTCCACGCCTTCGGCGATGGTGGCCAGATTCAGGCTGCGCGCCATCTGGATGGTGGCATGTACGATGGCGGCATCCACCGGGTCGCTCACCATGTCGCGCACGAAGGACTGGTCGATCTTCAGGGTGTCGACGTTGAAGCGCTTGAGATAGGCCAGGCTCGAATAGCCGGTGCCGAAGTCGTCGATGGCCAGTTTCACACCCAACGCTTTCAGTTCCCTCACGGTTGTGAGGACGATTTCGTTGTGCTGCAGGAGTAAGGATTCGGTAATCTCCAGTTCCAGCAAGTGGGGCTTGAGGCCGGTTTCCGAGAGGACCCTCGCCACCTGCAGTGCCAATTCGCCGCGACGGAACTGAACGGGAGAGAGGTTCACCGCCACGGAGATCTCCGATCCGGAAAGGGCTCGCCAACTGGCGGCCTGCCGGCAGGCTTCGCCCAGCGCCCACTCGCCGATGGCGCTGATGAGGCCACAGTCTTCGGCAATGGGAATGAAGCGCGCCGGTGGCACCTGCCCCAACTCCGGATTGCGCCAGCGCAGCAAGGCTTCCGCGCCGGTCACGGTCCCGCTGTCCAAGCGGAATTGGGGCTGGAAGTGCAGGCTGAGCTCGCCTTTGCTAAGGGCGTGGTGCAGATGGGTGCGGATGCGCAGGTGCTCCGTGGCTTCCACATTCATCTGGGGGGCAAAAAACCGGTAGGTGTTGCGGCCCGCTTCCTTGGCCCGGTACATGGCGGTGTCGGCCCGGCGGAACAGGGTATCGAAGTCGCGGCCATCGTCGGGGAATACCGCCACGCCAATGGACAGCGTCGTAGAGAGTTCATGGCCCTCCACCCGAACTGGAATAGCCAGGCGCGATAGGATCTTGTCCAGCACGCCCTCGATGGATTCGGCGTCACGCACATCCGAGAGCAGGATCAGGAATTCGTCGCCTCCCTGGCGGCTGATGGTGTCGGTGTCTCGCACGCAGCCACGCAGGCGCGCCGCCACTTCCTGCAGCAGTGCGTCACCCACCGGATGCCCGAGGGAATCGTTGATGGTCTTGAAGTTGTCCACATCCAGGAACAACAGCGCAGTCTTGCTGCCGGAACGCTCCGCCAGGTTCATCGCCTGCTCGGCCCGGTCCTTGGCCAGGGCGCGGTTGGGCAGGCTGGTCAGGGGATCGTGATAGGCCAGGAAAGCTACCCGGGCCTCGGCCTCCTTGCGGGCGCTGATATCGCGCGCGTAGCCCACGGTGCCGATGACTTGGCCGTTCATGTGCACGGGTGACTTGTAGGTCTCGTTCCAGATGGTGCGTCCCCCGCTCTCGATGGGTTCCTCGACGTTGCGGGGAACGCCGCTCTCCAGCACGGCGCGGTCGTCCGCCACGTACGCTTCGGCGAACTCCCTAGCGGCAATGCCGTAATCGGTCTTGCCCACCAGCGATTCCGGTGAAGGCTGGCCGAAATAGCGGGCAAATGGCTGGTTGACCGAGAGGAAGCGGCTTTCCCGATCCTTGAGCCATACCGGAAAAGGGAAATTGTCCAGCACGGCGCGGTGGTAACGTTCACGCAGCCGGATCTGGTCCTCCAGTTGCTTGCGCTCGCTGATGTCCTGGAAGGTCCCGGTCAGGAAGGGTCCGCTGGGTTCCTCCACCCGTCCGACGCAGCGCAGTTCCGCAATAAAACGCCGCCCACTCTGCGCCACCATCTCGCATTCCATGGTGAACGGAGCTCCGGTTTCCCAGGCAGTCATTAGATTGCGACGTACCTCCGGGAGTATGGCGGGGGCGTAATAGGCCAGGCCTTCGTCCAGGGTTTTCGGGGGATCGCTGACGGGACGCTCCAGCAGGCGAAATACTTCCTCGGTCCAGAGCACCGTGTCGGCCAGCGGATTGGCCTTCCACCCGCCGACCCGGGCGATGGACTGGGTTTCTTTCAGAAACATGTGGGCTTCCTGCAAGGCCCGCGCGGCCTGCTTCTGCTCGGTGATGTCCTGCCAGATGGCCGCCAGGTAGGTGTGGCCGCGGATGTCGAGTACCCTGTTGCTGACGCGCATGTCGCGTAACTGGCCGCTCTTGCTGCGATGGCGGACCTCGAACACCATCGGCAAGGCGCCCGCCAACAAAAGGCCCATTTTGTCGGTCACCCGCTCGCGGGAGTCATCGGCTTGAACCTCCATCAGAGTCATGGCCGAAAACTCGTCCCGGCTGTAGCCAAGGCTCTGACAAGCGGCGTCGTTGAACTCGGCGAAGCGCAGCGTCTCGGTGTCGATCAGCACGATGCCGTCCACCGCCTGGTTGACGATCGCGCTGTAGATTTCCTCGCGTTCCTTGAGCGCCTCCTGCGCCTGCCGTGCCGCCGTGATATCGCGGGCGATGCCAAGAACGCCGATCAACTGGCCCTGTGCGTCCAGGGTCGGCGACTTGATGGTTTCGAACAGGCCACGGTAACCGTCCTGCTTAAAGTCCAGCCACTCCTCATTGATCAGCGGGGCTCGCGCTTCCGCCGCCGCGCGGTCGTTGTGGCGGAAGAAGCGGGCGGTGGCCTCGTCGACGAAATCAAAATCGGTCTTTCCCAGGATCTCGTCCTCGCTGGCGCCGTACATGCGTTCGAAGACGGCATTGCAGGCGAGGTAGCGGCCTTCCAGGTCCTTGATCCAGACCGGGTCTGGAATGCTGCGGATGAGGGTATGCAGGCGCCGGCGCTCGGTTTCCAGTGCCTCGCGTTGGGCAATTTGTTCCCTGATATCGCGGCTTACACCGATAATGGCGGGCACGCCATCCCACTCGCCGCATACGGCGCGGGTGTCCACGGCGATTCGCTCGCCGTCCGCCTTGATGAGGGGAATCGGGCACTGACGACGGGTGCCGGCGCGCACCTCTTTGAGCAACCGCTGCGCCTCCTCCGCGTACTCGGGCGGATGTACCGAGAAAATAGACTTGCCGATGAGATCGGCGCCGTAACCCAGCCGAAAAACGGCCTGGTTGATGTGGATAATGAGGCTGTCATGGCCGACCACGAACAGGTAGTCTTCCATGGTGTCGAAAAGTTGCCGTAGATTCTGCCGCTCCTGATCCAGGCGTCGGTCCGCGCGTTTACGCGCCGTGATGTCCTGCAGGATTCCGACGGTGCGCAAGGGCTGGCCGCCGGCATCCCGCTCAAGCACGCGTGTGCGCTCGTGCAACCAGAGCCATTTCCCCTCAGCCTGGCGCACGCGGTATTCGGCCTCAACGATCTGGTCGCCGCGGGCGGCGCTGGCCTCGATCTCCTGCTCGAAGGCCGCCACGTCCTCCGTGTGAATCATCGCCAGCCAGCCGTCCAGGGAACGGGGCAGCTCCTCGTATGCGCAACCGAGCAGCGCGGCCATGGACGGGCTCCAGGTGTGGCTGTCGTTGACATGGTCATATTCCCACGTGCCTGAGCCTGTCGCCTCCATCACCATCTGCAGGTCATTTTCCAGGCGCTGTCGCGTCGCATCCAGTTCGCTGCTTCGCCGCCAGGCTTCGTCGAACAGCTCGATGCCGAGCTTTTCCAGCAGTCGGGACTGATTGACCACGCCCAGGATCCGCCGCTGCGCGTTGACCACCGGAAGGTGACGGACGCTGTTCGCAGCCAGGAGATGGACGGCTTCGGCCACGCTGGCGTCGGGGTCGATGCTGTGGACGGGGGCGCTCATGACGCTGCGCAAGACGATCGCGTCCGGGTCGGGGTGATCGGACAGCAGCCTGGCCATGTCGCCTTCCGTAAGAATGCCCACTGGCTCTGAGTGCTCGGTGATCAGAATCAGATCGGACTTGAGCTGAACCATGAGCTGGAGTCCCTGGGCCAGGCTGGCCGAGGGCGGTAGCGTTGCCAGTACCGGTTCGGTGACGGCCCGCAGGCTTTTTACCTTGCGAAAAAAGTCGGCGCCGATATGGCTGAGAAAGTCGGTCAGGGTAACGACGCCCAAGGCCGTTCCAGCGCCGCCTTCTACCACCAGCAGATGCCGCAAGGCATGATGCCGCAGCAGGGCATAGGCGGCGCGAAAATCCAGGTCCGGATCGGCGGTCACAACCGGTTGAGACATGAGCAGCGCAACCGACGTGGCGCCAGCGGTCCGCAAGTGGATCAGGCGCACCAGGTCGCGGTCGGTCAGGATGCCAACCGGTCGGTTGTCATCGACCACGACGACGCAGGACACCCGTGCCCGCGCCATGCTGGCCGCTGCCTGATCCAGGGTGCAGGCGGGCGTGACGCTGTGCACGCGGCGGGTCATGATGTCGACCAGCTTCAATTTGTCGATGGTGTCCAACGCGTTGGCGCTCTCAGGGGACTGCTGGATAAAGCCGGAAGCGAACGGTCTCGCGGTGCCGGCCCGTGCCAGCGTTAGAGGATGTCACGGCGCCGAACGGGGCAGCATCGATTGATCCGCCTCGCGCTCACCATGATACAGAAAGTTCTTAGGTGGGTACATGTGGCCCGCGAAGCGAGGAAATCCAGCGCCGGTGTTCGAGGTCGTGAAGAGTTTAGTTGGAAGTCGGCAATTGCGCAGGCGTGGCGATGGGCGCCGCCGCAGGCAGAGGCATCCGGAGGGAGGCGCGTAAGACGCGCCGGCGAAACAGGGAACTCACTGCTGAGCGCGCAGGGTAGGCCCCTGCCGCAAGGTCCGCTCGGGAACCTCCGCGACAGGGGCGGGCAGCGTTCAGGACCGGCCGAGCCCTGTGTGTATTATGGTCCCCACGTGCTCGCCGCGCAGGGCAGCGGTGAGCCGGCCTGGCACGAGCCCGTTGACCACCTGCACGTGCTCGATGTGACGCGCGGTCGACATGACCTCCAGGCAGGCACGGTCGATGGGCAGCGGTCCCGGGTGCTTGGCCAGGTCAATGGCGTTGGCTTCCCGCAGCAACTGGGCAGTCTTTCCGTCCGGTGACTTAGGATCGGTGCTGTAGACGCCATCCACATCTTCCACGATGGTCAGGCCGGCGGCACCCAGCGCATCCGCCAGCAGGAACGCGCCGGTATCGGCCCGGTGCTGAGGGATACGCGATCCTGGAAACTCGTGGTGGTGGTAGGGAGGAAACGCGCTGCCCACCACGGCTCGGGCTGCCGTGAGGTGAATGGCGAGCTGGCTTGCCAGGGTGTGATGCTCCACATAGGAAACGCCCTCCGGCGCCAGGAGCGATGCCAGGATATGGCCATTTTGGCCCGCTTCGCTGGCTGCCAGCGGAGCCAGGGAGCCGACCGGAAGCCCGAGGTCGAGGCCGACGCTGTATAGATGCCGGGCCCGTACGCCGGCGCCGGTCAGGATCAGCATACGATGCTCTGGAAGAATCTTGCGCAGTTCGTCGACGACCGGCAGGATCGCCTCGGCGCCACGGTCCATGATGGATCGCCCGCCGATCTTGACCACCTGCAGCCAGGGCAGGATGCGAATCGGCTTGACGCCCGCGACTGGACGGGTGAGATCGCTGTCCAGCAGGGTTTGCCGCGCGAGCGGAGAGGCGACGTGTTTGATGGTGTTGTGCGTGTCAGCCATTGCGGTGATTCTCAGCTTGCAGTGATGAGGGTACCGACGTGCTCTCCCGCGAGCGCACGGGTCAGGTTACCCGGGACCAGGCCGTTGATGACCTGGACCTCGCGGACGTAATGCGCCGACTTGAGCAGGTCGAGCATGGGGAACTCCAGAATCGAATCGTGCAGCCCCTGCGCTTTCATCTCGTCCACCGAGATTTTCGGGATGAACTTGGCATCCTTCGTCGTTTTAGGATTGGCGGTATAGAGGCCGTTTTCGTCCTTCACATAGATCATCGCCTTGCAGCCGAACTGCTCGGCGACGAGGAAGCAGCCGGCGTCGGTGCGGTAGGGCGGGATCACGCCTTCGGCGGCCGGACGAGTCCAGATGCTGTAGGGCGGCATGCCGCTGAAGACCACCCCATTGACTTCGGCCAGGAACAGCGGCACCGCCGAGAGGCCGGCGCTGCTCACCTGGGAGATGCCGTACTGGGCAAGCAGCTGTCCCAGCATCGCGGCGTTCTGGTTCGCCACGGAATCGCCCAGTTGAGAGAGCACGCCTGCCGGAAGGTTCAGCCCCGCGGCGATGGAATAGAGGTGTCTTGCGCGGGTGCCTGCGCCGGTGCCGATGAGCAGCTTATGGGCGTTGCGGGCGGCGATGATCTCCTCCACCAAGGGGTAGACCGCTGCGCGGCCCCGGTCGATGACGCTCTGACCGCCGATCTTGATTACCGCCGCGTCGGGCAGAATACGAAACGCTGATGCCTTGGATGCGGCCTCCAGAAGCTCCGGGTCGGTCAACGACCGTTGCATGAGGAGTTCTTCGAGCCCGGCTGTCGTGTTGGTCATGTGTGCGCCCTTATTGCATGCTTGATTTTTTCTGCGCTTCGCCCAGCCGGGCCGCGCGAAATGGCACTTTCCGGCGGTAGCCCAGTTGAATGAGCTTCCATATCTCGCCGTGGTTGCTCGGTTGCGCGACGTCTGGAGTCTGATTCGACTCGCGTTCGCTATATTGAGTTAGGATGATCCTGCGCTGCGTGCACTAGCTTGAAACCCCGTAAAAACGAATGACTGGCATCACAGCAGCCTTCAAAGGCAGGGTCAAACATACACCAAGCATTCCGCGCTTGCAATTGAATTTAGAGTCTAACCAAATGTATTTAATAGAGTTAGTGCTGCAAATTGGTGCGCGAAAGCCATCTTGGTGCGATATGCATGAGTTGAATCGACGGGTCGGCGTGGAACCGTTTGTACGATCTCAGCTGTTTCTGGCCGGTCACGTCAGGATATTTACTAAAAAAAGACCATGTTCGAACCTGCACATCCATAGCTCACTGGACCTCTCACGAACGGCTTGATATGGCGGGGAAATCACGCTGCGTTCGATTGAAAGACCATTGCCGTTTGCGGTAATTGACTGTGTAGCCGGCGAATCTTACGATGGGTCTATATAGATATATCGATTCGAGGTGCATCATGCGTTCCGACTGGGCCGAACAGCCGCCTGACCAGTACCGGTCTGAAGTCACCTATCCCCTGGAATATGAGTCCCACCACGACGCGGTGAGCCAGTCCCGCAAGACTTGGGGATACGATCTGCGCGGTGAGCGTTGCTTTTATCAGCATGAGTTCACCCTTTCCGAGGAACGCTTTGACGTGGATGAATTTCCCATCAGGGTCGACGTGTTCTGGGAACGGGTAACTGCCTGGCGGATGAAAAACGGCCAGTGGCTACGCCTGAGGCGCTGGTCGGACTCCCTGGACAGTTGCCCCAAGCGCTATGTGACGGACCCTGCGGAAATTGTCAGCGAGGCCCACCTGCAGACCATGGCGACCTGAAGACCGGACAGCCTCTCCCGGTCCCGCGGCAGTTTGCAGAGCATCGCACGCGGGCCTGGCAGTCGCGGCATTATGAGGTGTTGCGGGCAGGCTTTTCGATTTGATGACGTCGGCGCCGCCGGTGACACGCGGTTCGGGGTGAGCCAAGCCTCCGTTTGCTGCGCCAATGCCGAGGGCAGCCGCCCTCTGCTAACTCTCAGCGTTCTCCGGCGCTACTTTGGCTTCCGCTGGAGCATCGCGCATCATGTCCTTGAACAGGCCCAAATAAGCCGCGGCCACCTGGCGGGTCGCGGTGATCATTTCCCGGTAGCGGGCAAGCACCTCGTAGCCGAAAGGCGTCAGGTGCGCGCCCCCGCCGTGGCTCCCACCCTTGGCCGTCTCGATCAGGGGCGTCTTGAAACAGCGGTTCATTTCGTCCACCAGAAGCCAGGCGCGGCGATAACTCATCTCCATGCTCTTGCCGGCCGCCGATATGGAGCCGGTGCGCTCGATGGCCTCCAGCAGATCGGCCTTGCCGGGGCCCATGGCGATGTGGTCGCCATGGAACAGGCGCAGATTGAGCTTGAGCCTGGGCAGGCAAGCTTCGTCAGACGGAGACGCCGTGATTATCTGGTACTTGGTTGAGACCCTCTTGTTCTTCAGCCGAGGCATAGTCTTTCCCGTGATCCATTCAATAGCAGCGAGCATAAGCAAAGGACCGTGACGGTTCAATGCATATTGCGCCGAAATGGTGCCGGCGCTTGCGGATTTCAGCGATCCGCGGAAATCGCTATATCCATGAAAATACTAAAGTTTATGAATATCTTATTAGATACGACTACTGTGATAAAGCATATCGCCTGTGTGCCCTTCTTATCGCACAAATAGCTTTTTAAATTAACAATTTGAGTTGTTTTGGTGCGTCTTGCCTGAAAATGGTGCCGCCTAAGCGGGAGATATGTGGCTTACGGACTTTTTGTTCCTGGTAAACATGTAGATAGTGACAAAAAATGAAATTGGTACACAAAATGCCTATCGCTTTCGGAATGCCAAATAAGATATATCGAAGGTACAATTGCCACTTCTAACGGGCGGCAGCACATCGGGGCCATGCCTCATGAGATGGGCCCGGAGACTAATTGCGTGCCTGATAGGCGCCCACTTGAGCCAAATTTTTTCAATCGGAGTTCGATCATGTATTTAATTCGATACAGTGTCACAGTCGCCGCCCTGGCCGCCAGCCTGGCCGCTTCCCCGGCATGGGCCCTGGCGCCGACCGCGACCCCGTCCATTACCCTGCGTATCGCCGGTTCTACCATCCAGGACAACAATCTGATCGACGTCCTGAACGACATCTGCAAGGCCGGTACCCTGGACCTGTATCGTGATAACGATGCTGTGGGCCAGGGCACCTATTACCGGGCCTATTTCTGCACGCTGGATTCGGCCAAGGTGCCGGGCCTGAGCCTGGCGGACCCGAATCTGCTGATCCTCAAGCGCAACCGCAACGGCGCCATCACCGGCGTCCTGCCCATGCTGGAGCCCACCAAGCCCATCAATTTCATGGGCATTAGCAATACCGTCAGCGGCGCTGCCCAGTGCACCCAGGCAACGCCCGGCGCCACGTATCTGTGCAGTACCGACCGCACCGGAGACGTGACCAAGCAGACGCCCGACATGGGCGTGCTGGACGTGGACCCATACGGCTTCCGCGGTCCCAACTACACCCCCACCATCGACGGCACCACCTACAGCCAGGGCAGCACGGCGGCGGTGACCGCGGCGCTGACGGTGCGTAATGGTGGCGGCGTGATCCAGAACACGCCGGTTACCAAGGATCTACGCGACGCCCTGCAAAGGGCGCAAATCGCCAACGGTACCCTGCCTGGTACCTGCACGGCCGGCGACGAAACGGCGGCCTGCATGCCCAGCCTGAGCAAGTCCCTGCTCACCAGCCTGTTCGCGGGACGCATCGGGAAGTGGAGCGATATCAAGGTGAACGAAGGCGGGGTTTCCAAGGCCTTGACGGACTATGCGTCCACGCCCCCGGATAACGAACTGGTGCACATCTGCCGTCGCAACAAGGGCGCCAGCACCCAGTCCGCGATCAACGCCTATTTCCTCAATACACCCTGCGCCGCCACCGGGACGCCGCCGGTGGAAGTGAGCAATCCGGTCTTGGGTCCCGTGGTGGTGACGCCTACCCAGGTAACCGCCACCGAGAACTGCCTGGACGATTTCAACGATGGCAGCAATGTGGCAGGTCTCAATGCCAGCGGCGCCAAGGTATGGGCCATCAGCATGCTCACTACCGAACGCAACGCCAACCTGAGCCGGAACTACCGCTACATCAAGATTGACGGCTTCGCCCCGACGGTCGCCGAGGTGGCGGCCGGCCATTACGCCTACTTCTCCGAGGCCGCCTACGCATGGCGCAAGGTGGACCCCAAGCCCAGCGCGGACCAGGAGGTGATCCTCGAGAAGATCACCACCGACGCCACCTCGCCGGCGGTGTTCGGTGCACTGAACGCCCTCACGTCCCAGCCTTGGGCGCTCGGTACCGAAGCCGGTTACTTCATCGCGGTGACCTCCCAGGGTTATCCGGTAGTCCATCCCTTCGATCCGACCCAGCCGGTCACGCCCTACACCCACGCGCCCAACGGCGCCACGGTGGACAACTGCCGCAACCTGCAGGTGGACGACAGCGCCAACGGCAAGCAGCCGCTGCTGTAAGCGAACCCGCGCGCTATCCAGAGGCCCGAGCGGTTCCGCTCGGTGCCTCTGAGCACGCCTGAAACAGAGACTGAAATCACTCCTTCCTGGAGACCATCGATGAGAATTTTTAAGAGCCTTTTGGCAAGCGCCGCCTTGCTGCTGGGGCAGCCCGCGCTGGCGGCGATCAGTGACGGCACCCGCGGCGACCCGTCGGAGTTGTTCGTGGCGGTCTATGACGAGGCATCGGGCAAGTCCTACTACAAGGACCTGGGCCGCACCCTGGTGCAGTTCCTGCAAAACCCCGGCGGCACCTACGACTTGTCTTCCGACCCGGCGTACTCGGCCTTCCTCGGCAAATCGGGACTGGTGTTCAACGTGGCGGGCTTCTATCCGCTGAAGTCCGACAACAGCAATATCAGCCAGTGGGGTTACCTGCTCTCCAGCAGCGAGGGGGCGGGCATTCTCCGCTCCAACTTCGTCGCCATCGACGCCGTGCGGCAGAAGATCCAGTACTACGTGCTGGATCTGAACACCACGCCCTATGACGGAACGCCGGCCTCGGCCGCGGCCAATTTGTCGGCGGCCTTCACGGCTTCCGACGCGGGCTATTTTGCCGGCGACGACTGGGGCTCCGACCTGGGCGGCCAGGTGGCGGGCAGCACCGTGGCCACCACCGACACACCGCTGGATTTCTATTACGTCAACAATTCCACCGGACAGGCGGAAGGCCAGATACTCAAGGCGGGCAGTTGGACACTGTCTTCAGCCGGCGTCTTGACCTTTGCCTCGTCGGGAAGCCTCGGTTCCAATCAACCGCCCACCGCCAATGCCGGCGCGGACCAGGCCGTGGGCCTGGGTGTCACGGTAAGCCTGGATGGCAGCGCCAGCAGCGATCCGGACAGCGCGCCGACGCCCTTGACCTATACCTGGACACAAACCAGTGGAGCCAACGTCACCCTGACCAACGCCAACAGCGCGACGCCCAGCTTCCTGGCGGGAACGGCGGGAACCTACGACTTCACCCTCACCGTGAACGATGGCGCCGCCAACGCCAGCGACACGGTTCAGGTGATCGTCACCGAGTTCCCGGCTTCAGGGCCGGCGGTTCTGCTGGATGTCCCATCCACCTGGACGGTAGGCCAGCGGCAAACCATCACCTGGCGCTATCAGGAGATCAACGGCAAGCGCAAGGCCACCATCAAGTTCGCCAAGAACGGGGTGAAGTTCAAGAAGCTAATCAAGACCGTGCCCTTGCGCAAGGGCAGCATCCCCTGGAAGCCGGGCAAGAGCTTCGTCACCGCCAACGGTGCGCTGCAGATCTGCGTGAAGCCCAGCAACAAGAGCAAGGCTCTGTGCGATACGGCGGCTATCGTGGTCGAGCGCAAAGCCAAGTAGCAAGGTTGGTCTGATTGCGCTTGAAGGTCCGGGCCCTGACCGCGGCAGCCTTGCTGTTGCCGGCCAGCGCTGCAACCGCAGCGCTCGAGATGTTCGATGTCCGCGAATACCGGGTGCGGGGTAATACCCGCCTGCCGGTACGCGACGTCGAGAAGACCGTTTACCCTTTTCTCGGCCCCGGCAAGACCGTGGACGACGTGGAGGCCGCGCGCAAGGCGCTGGAAGCGCTCTATCAGGCGCGCGGTTTCGCGGCCTGCAATGTGGACATCCCCGAGCAGGAAGTTGGCTCTGGGGTGATCGTCCTGCAGGTCAGCGAGGGCACGGTGGACCGTCTCAAGGTTACGGGGGCCCGTTATTTTTCCCCTTCCAAGATTCGCGAACAGGTTCCGGCCCTGGCCAAGGGCGAAGTGCTGGACCTCCCCAAGGCCCAGGCTCAGTTGGCGGAATTGAGCCAGCAGAGTCAGGACCGCAGCATCACACCTGTCATGCGCGCCGGCCGGACGCCCGGCACGGTGGAGGTCGATCTCGGCGTGGAAGATCAGCTCCCGCTGCACGGAAGCGTCGAAGTCAATGGCCGCAATAGCGCCAATACCTCGCGCTTACGGCTGATCGGCCTGCTGCGCTACGACAACCTGTGGCAACGCTATCACAGCGCCTCCCTGCAATATCAGGTATCGCCGGAGAACACCCAGGATCTGGAAGTCTGGGCCGGCACCTATGTCATGCCCGTGGATTTTCTCGAATCCCGCCTGGCCTTTTACGGCATCGGCCTCAATTCCAGCAGCGACATCGCTTCCGCTGGCGCCCTTACGGTGGTGGGCAACGGCAACATCTACGGGCTGCGCCTGGTCAAGCCCCTGCCCGGGGAAGGGCGCTATTACCACAGCGCCACCTTTGGCTGGGACTACAAGGACTTCGGTCAGTCCCTGGTGCTGGCCGGTTCGGACACCCAGAACACGCCGATCTCCTATTCGCCCTTCCTGCTGTCCTACGGTGGCGGCCTGACCTGGGAGGACAATTCGCTCACCCAGTTCAACGCGGAGGTGAACTTCTCTATCCGCGGACTGGGCAACACCCAGCAGGAGTTCGAGGACAAGCGCGCCGGCTCCACCTCCGCCTACATCTACGGGGCCGCCGACCTGCGCCACCGCCAGATGCTGCCGGCGGATTTCCAGGCGCACATGCGCCTGGCCGGGCAACTGGCGGATTCGCCCCTCATCAGCAACGAGCAGTTCGGGGCCGGCGGCTGGCAGAGCGTGCGCGGTTACCACGAAACCCAGGCGCTGGGCGACAACGGGTTCAACGCCAGCTTCGAAATGCACTTCCCCGATCTCGCCTTCGCCGCCTCTGACGGCGTGGACCGGCTGCGCCTGTTGCTGTTCGGCGATTATGCGCGGCTGTGGATCCAGGATGCCTTGCCGGGCGCCCCCCGCGGCTACACCCTGGCCAGTTGTGGGGCGGGGCTGCGGTTCCGGGCCTTCGCCCATTTCATCAGCGAGCTGGATTGGGCCTATCCCCTGGTGGCCCTGGACAGCACAGGCGTCGGTGAGCAGCGCTTGGACTTCCGGGTGGCCTATGAATACTGAATGTACCTATCCTCGGGGCCTACTTCTGGCGCGGGTCATCCACTCGTTGCTGGTCATGAGCGTGTGCGCCCAGGGTGTCTGCGCGGCGGAACTGCCCGTGGCCGAACAGGCCTTCGCCGCTTTGGGAATCGCCGAACATGCCGTGAGCGGCAACACCCTCAATGTCATCCAGCACACCGACCGCGCCATTCTCGACTGGCAAAGCTTCAACGTGAGCCGCGACGGCGCCGTGCGATTCCGCCAGCCCTCCGCTTCGGCCATCGCCCTGAACCGTATCCACCAGGCCGACCCCAGCCGCATCCTTGGCACCGTCAGCGCCAATGGCCAGATCTATCTGGTCAACCAGAACGGCTTTCTGTTCGGCAAGGACGCCAAGGTGGACGCCAACTCCCTGGTGGTCAGCACCCTGCAGATCAGCGATGACACGTTCCAGCGCGGCCTGACCAAGGTGATCGACCAGGACGGACGTCCCACGCTCACCAGTGACGGCACGGTGTTTCGCACCGGCGTTGATGGCAAGCCCGAGAAGATCGCCATCGAGGTCGCCGCCGGCGCCAAGATCGATGCCGCCGCGTCCGGGCGCATCGTCATGGCTGCGCCAGCCATCCGCAACCAGGGCAGTGTATCCGCCCCGGACGGGCAGGTGGTGCTGGCGGCGGCTTCGGACAAGGTTTACCTGCAGGAGGTCAGCGGCGATCCGGCCCTGCGCGGCCTCCTGGTGGAGGTGGGCAGCGGCGGCGAGGTGGCCAACCTGGGCAAGCTGCTGGCGGATCGCGGCAATGTGACCCTGGTGGGCTTCGCCGTGAATCAGCAAGGCCGCATCTCTGCCAAGACAGCTGTGCGTGCCAACGGCTCCATCAAGCTGCTGGCTCGGGAAGGCGCCGCGGTGCGCCGGGAAAGTGACCGCTGGGTGCTGGAAGCGAAGCAATCCATCCGCGCCCAGGATACGGGCGACGGACTGGGAACCCGCGCCAGCGTCATCCTGGGCGAAGGCAGCCTGACCCAGGCCAGCCCGGACCTCAAGGACAAGGCCACCGCCGTGGATAGCCAGACACAGGAAGCCTCGCGCGTCGACATCATGGGCAACCGGGTGGAGCTGTGCGCCGGCTCTCTACTGCGGGCCCGGTCAGGCCAGGTGAACATCACCGCTACCGAACATCCGGACTTGCCTGGGGCGGAGGGTGTCCGCAACGAAAGCCGACTGATCATTGACCAGGGTGCGCGCATCGACGTGTCCGGCCTCAAGCGCGTGTCTTTGCCCATGGAACGCAACGTGGTGAAGGTGGAACTGCGCAACAACGAGCTGCGCGACTCGCCCTTGCAGAAGTCCGGCATCCTCAATGGCAGGACGGTAAGCGTCGACATCCGCAAGGGAACGCCAATCGGCGATATCAGCGGCGCGCTGGAGCGCATAGGCCGCACGGTGCGCGAGCGCAGCACGGCCGGGGGCAGCCTCAAACTGGGCTCCGAAGGCGACGTCCTGTTGCAGCAAGGATCGTTGCTCGATTTCTCAGGCGGATCCCTGCTGTACCGCCCCGGCTACATCAAGACCACGCAGCTGATTCAGGACCGCCACACTGTGGATATCGGCGAGGCCAGCCCCGATGTGCGCTACGACGGCATCCTCGGTGATATCGAGAAGACCTACCGGGCCTGGCATTTCACCCGCCGTTGGGAAGTGCCGGGAGCTGGTGGGCAGGGCCGCTTCGAGGCAGGCTATGTCGAGGGCAAGGGGGCGGGCTCGCTCAGCATTGCAGCGAACGTCCTGGAACTGGAAGGTGGCTTGAAGGGCGGCGCGGTGAGCGGGCTGCATCAGCGTCAGGCGGAACAGTACGTGCCGGGTGGGAACTTGAGCATCGATCTGGCGCGGACACCCGACAGCACCCAGCCGGTGCAGCTGGGTGGTGTGGCCGATGCCTCGGCATCCCAGCCGACTCTGGTCCTGGGCGCCGATTTCATGCCGGCGGCAGGGTTGGGCAAGGCCTCCATCGCTTCGGGGGGCGTCGTCACCGTGCCCGCCGACGTCACGGTGCAGGTGCCAGGCTCCGGCTCGCTGGCCCTCCGGGGCGGGGAAGTAAAAATGGACGGCGGCATCCGCGGCGCCGCAGCCAGTGTCGAACTGTCCACGCGACTGACGTCGAGCACCCAGGGCCGTCTCAGCGGTGGAGTGGACCTGGGCCCCACGGCGCTGATCGATGTGGCCGGGCAGTGGGTCAATGACCTGCCCGACCCCCAGGCCAGGCCCTACCTGGGCCCTGTATTCCGGGACGGTGGCAGCGTGCAGGTGACCGCCGAGGGCGATGTCAGCATGAAGGCCGGCAGCCGGGTGGACGTGAGCGGCGGTGGATGGCGCGCGGTGGATGGACAAGTGACTGCTGGTAATGCCGGCAGCGTCACCCTGGCTGCCGAAGCTCCGGCAGGCTCCAACCTGCGGCTTGACGGACAATTGCAGGGCTATGCCCTCGGCGGCGGACAGGGTGGGACGCTCTCCCTGGCCTCCGCGCGGGTCGACATCGGCGAGGGCGACACGGCCGGAGCAGGGCTGAGGCTGGCCAGCGGCTTCTTCAGCCAGGGCGGCTTCCAGACTTTCCAGGTCTCGTCCAACCGGTCCGGCATCACCGTTCAGGCCGGCACACAGGTCAGTCCGGTGGTCGCCAATCGCGAGCTGGACCCCGGCTTTACCCGCCAGCGCACCGGGGCTGCGCTCGCGCGTTTCAGCCATGTCGAGACCTTGCAGGAAGCCGCGCGTCAGCCTGCGAAGCTCACGCTCACCTTGGCCCGGACCAATGGCGACGGCGGGCCGGACGCCGCCATCCGCCTTGAACCCGGCGCACAAATACGCACCGATGCGCGTGGGGCCGTGAGCCTGGTCTCCGATACCAGCCTTTTCCTGGAAGGGTCCATCATCGCGCCGGCGGGAAACATTGCCCTGCAGGTCACGCCGCCCTTCGGCACCGATCCCGGATTTCTGGCCGGCCAGGGCATCTGGCTGGGAACCGGAGCCAGCCTGGCCGCGCCTGGGCAGGCACTGCTGATGAACGATCCGGCCGGCCTCATCACCGGCGATGTGCTGGATGGGGGCACGGTATCCCTGCGCGCGGACCGCGGCTTCGTCAACTTGCTTCCCGGTTCGGTCATCGATGTATCCGGCACCGCCGCCCGCGTTGACGTGGCCAGCCAGGGCGTGGCAGGCGGGGTTTTGCCCGTCAGGCGGCTGGTTCCATCCAATGGCGGCAGCATCGAACTGCGGGCGGCGGAAGGCATGCAACTGCAAGGCACGCTGCGGGCGGCGCCGGGGCCGGTGGCCGGGGCCGCGGGCGGCAGCCTGTCAATCGAGCTGAACAAGCTCACTCGCAGCGAGCCCGATCCTCTGTCCACCGGACAACAGCCCTTTCCCGACGCGCCCAGCGTGATTCGGGTCAACGGGATGCAGGTGACGGACCGTCCCGTGGATCTGAGCTTGGGCAAGGCCTTGCCCGCTTCGGAATTCGGCATCGCGACACTCTCCCAATCCCAAGTGGAAGAAGGCCGTTTCGCCAACCTGTCCGTCACAACTCCCGGCCGCATCGAGTTGCAGGGTGATCTTGTGTTGCAGACCCAGCGCAGCATCCGCCTCGATTCGCCTGTGCTGCAGGCCAGGCCCCAGGGCGGGCGCGCATCGGCCGAACTGGATTCCGCCTATATCGCCCTTGGTTCGCGCCAGACCCGGCCGGGCGACGGGGTTGCGGTGACGGGTTCCGGTAGCCTGACGGCCAACGCGGGCCTGATCGACCTGGTTGGAACCACGGTACTCTCGGGCTTTGGCAAGGCCGACCTGGCCAGCACCGGCGACATCCGGCTGGAGGGCATACGCACTACCCAGGAGCAGCGTGATCTGACCGGCGAGTACCTCATGGCCGGCGACCTGAGCCTTGCCGCCGATCAGGTGTATCCCACCACCTTGTCCGATTTCCGCATCGCGCTGGAAAACGCCCCTACCGCTGCCCTGCGCATCGCGCCGGGGGACGGTCCGAGCCCGGTTTTTTCGGCCGGCGGTTATCTGCGGATGGAGGCGCCGGTGATCGAACAGGGCGGCGTGCTCAAGGTACCTTTGGGCAGTCTCAGCCTGACGGCGGCCACCCAACTCGACATGCTGCCGGGCAGCCTGACCACCAACGCGGGCGGCGGCGCGCTCATTCCCTTCGGCCGCACCCAGGGCGGACTGGACTGGGTCTATCCCCTGGGTACCCAGAAACTGGTGTATGCCAGCCGCGCCGAGGGTACTTCCCTGGCCCCGCCGGACAAGCAGTTGAACCTCAGTGCCGGCGCGGTTCAATTGGAGGCTGGCGCCAAAATCGACAGCTCCGGCGGCGGCGACCTGTTCGCCTTCGAATTCGTGCCCGGCATCGGCGGCTCCAAAGACGTGCTGGAGAGCGATGCTTCGGCGCCGAAATTCGCGGTGCTGCCCGGATTCCAGGGCAACGCGGCGCCGACGGACCCGCTGGAACTGCCCACCTCGGGGCTGCAGGTGGGCGACAGCGTGCATCTCGCGAGCGGCGGGGGCCTGCCTTCTGGCGATTATGTCCTGTTGCCCGCCCACTATGCCCTGCTGCCGGGGGCGTTTCTGGTGACGCAGCAGGCAGGCACCCGCGATTTCGGGCCGGGCAACCGCTTCCGCAACGACCTTGGCAATGTGGTCATCGCGGGGTATCGCAGCGTGGCGGGCACGCCCTTACGGGATGCACGCTGGAGCGGATTCGCCGTGACGCCGCGCTCTGCGGTAAGGGCTCGCGCCCAGTATGACCTGGCCACGGGGAATGCGTTTTTCAGCGCCCAGGCGGAGCGCAAGAAGCAGGCGGTGGCACAACTGCCGCAGGATGCCGGCAGCCTGGTGATCGATGCCCAGTCGGCCCTGGCGCTGGCCGGAGACGTGGTCGCCACGGCTGTCAAGAATGGCCGGGCGGGAGCCCTGGATATCGCCGCGCAGCGTATCGAGATTGTGGCCGACGCCGCGCCCGGCGGCGCGGGCCAGGTGCGGCTGTCCGCCGCCGACCTGGACCGCCTGCAGGTGGGCAGCGTGCTGATAGGCGGGGTGCGCTCGGTCGGCGAAAACGCTACCAATATTGCCACCCGGGCGCAGAACATCACCGTCGCCCAGGATGCGGCACTGGCCGCTCCTGAATTGATCCTGACCGCGCAGGACGGCATTCAGGTGGGCGAAGGCGCGCATCTCAGCGGCACCGGCAAGGCAGTTGTCCAAACAGTCAAGCCATTGCACATCGAGGGTGACAGCGCGCTGCTGCGGGTCTCCGCCGGTCCGCAAGCGGAGGTGCAACGGCAAGGCGGAGACGGGACTCGCGGGTCGCTCCAGGTCGCAGCCGGCGCGGTGCTGGAAGCCGATGGCTCCATGAATCTGGATGCCAGCGCCGAATCCAGCTTCCAGGGCCAGCTAGCGATGAAAGGCGGTTCCCTGCAGGTGACCGCGCCCCATGTCGCGCTGGGTGAGGCGAACGGGCGTACGCAGGGCCTGCTCTTGAGCGCCAGCCAGTTGAACGCCTTGAATCTGGATAGCCTGGTGCTGGGCAGTCCCAATCCTGTGGGCGTCGAGGGCAGCTTCGAGCTGAATCTGGGCAGTCTGGACTGGCGCAGCGCGGGCGTGGCGGGCCATGGCGCGGCGGGCGACGTTGCGCAGATTTCCGCAGACACCCTGAGTCTCTCCAATCCCTATGCGGCTTCCGCCGAAGCCGGTCATGGCAATGGCGTCCTGCAACTGCGGGCGCAGCGTTTCGTGCTGGGTGCCGGCGCCTATCGCGTCGATGGTTTTTCAAGTGCCGATGTTCAAGCCGCCGGGCAAATCGCCGGTTCCGGTGCGGGGAGCCTGCAATCGACGGTGGATCTGTCCTTCACGGCGCCGGTTTGGACCAGCGGCCCCGGGGCGAATACCCAGATCCAGGCTTCGGGGCATGCCGTGTCCGTGGCCCGCTCCGGCGAGGCTTCGCCGGCGGCCCCGGCCCTGGGCGGACGTTTGGACATCGCCGCGGGTAATCTCGCTTTCTCCGGCAATGTCAGGCTGCCTTCCGGCCAGGTGCGCCTGAGCGTCGAGCGCGGCAACCTGAGCCTGGATGCCGGCACGCGCATCGACGTGTCGGGGCGCGCGGTGGGCGCCGATGCCGTTCTGAGTGACGGCGGAAGCATCGCGCTCAGCGCCGCCGCCGGCGATGTGTTCCTCAATCCCTCGGCCAGCCTGGAACTGGGCGGTAGCCGCGGCGGTGGCCTGGAAGTGCAGGCGTCGGGCCGGGTGGAGCTTGCCGGCAGCATGAATGCCGCAGGTAGCAATGCACCGGGCAGCTTCAGCCTGGACCAGGGAACGGCGAAAGCGGGCGACGCGTGGTCTGCCCTGTTTAATCAACTGGTGGCTTCGGGTTTTGGGGATACCCTGGACTTGCGGGTGCGCCAGGGCGATTTGGTGGTGGCCGCCGGTCAGCGCTTGGCGGGACACGACATCAGTCTGGCGGCGGATGCGGGTGATGTGCGCATCGGCGGAACCGTCGCTGCCCAGGGCAGCGGCGCAAGGGTCTTGCTCGACGCCGGCGACCGGCTGGAACTGGCTTCCACCGCCCAGGTGACGGCACGGGGAACCGGTGGTAAGGCGGGGCTGCTGTGGCTGCAGGCCACCGATGGCGATGGCGATGGCAACGCCGGCGTCGACATTGCGTCAGGCGCCGCGCTGGATGCGTCACCCGGCGATGCCGGCACGGCGGCGGGGGCGGTGCAGCTCGCGGCCCTGCGCAGCACCGACGACGTGGCGGTGAGCGGCGATTTGCGCAGCGCGGTGAAGGCCGGGCAGGTCACGGTCGAGGCGGTGCGCACGGAGGTTCACGAAGGCACGATCACTGCCGCCGAGACTGCGGCCTGGGAAACGGATACCGCGGCCTTCATGACCCATGCCGACGCCATCGAAAGCCGCCTGGGCATTCCCGGCGGGCTGCGTCCCGGCCTTACGGTGCAAAGCCCGGGCGATCTGGTTCTGGGCGCGCAAGGCTGGGATCTTTCGGGCCAGCGTTACGGCGGGCGGCCCGGCGTGCTGGTTCTGGAGGCCGCGGGCGATCTGCGCTTCGATGGTTCCCTCAGCGACGGCATTCTGTCTTACGACCCGTCCGGCATCGATGTGTCCGCGCTGCTGGGGGCGGGCACCTTCATACCGGTGAAGGACCAGCTGATGTCCGACCGCTCCTGGGGCTACCGGCTGGTGGCGGGCAAGGACGTCAGCCTGGCTTCCGGCGCCTTGGTGCGCACCGGGACCGGCGACATCGACGTGCAGGCGGGGCGGGATTTTGTCCTGGCCGATGATACCTCCGCGCTCTATACCGCAGGCCGGGCCGAGACACAAGCGCGTTACGGCAGCTTGAAACCTTCCTTCGTGGCCTTCGGCTTTTACGGTGAGTATCCGGTCGAAGGGGGCTCGATCCGCATCAACGCCGGCCGCGATCTGGTGGGCGCGGCCACCGGCCAGTTCTTCAACGACTGGTTTGTCGAGACCGGCAACTGGAGCCGCAACCCCACCCACACCGGAGAGACACCCACCGCCTGGGCCCTGGCCCTGGGCGCGGCGGATATCCGTTTCGACGGGCAGCCCCTGGCCAACTCGCGTTTTCGCCAAAATCTGGGCGCCCTGGGGGGCGGCGACGTGGACCTGCGCGCCGGCCGCGACGTCCATGATTTGTCGGTGATGCTGCCGACCACCGGCAAGCAGCTGGGCCAGCAGGCCCGGCCTGAGGTGCCTTCGGACTCCAATTTCCTCAGCAACCAGGTACAGGTGGGCGGTGGCGGAGATCTGACCCTGACCGCCGGAGGGGACGTGCGCGGCGGAACCTTCTATGTGGGCCGGGGCAGCGCCACCCTCCGTGCGGGCGGTGCGCTCAGCACCGACGAAGCGGGGTTGGGCTCCGTTCTGGCTCTTGGTGAAAGCCATTTCGACGTGCAAGCGGTGGGCGACGTCGCGATCGGCGCCGTGCTCAATCCCACCGTGATTGCCGGGGGCCGCAATGCCAGCTATTTCTTCACCTATTCCGCCGACAGCCAGCTCAAGCTGGATTCCGTGGCGGGTGATGTGCGACTGCAAAACGATGTGAATGGCCTGGTGAGCGCACTCAATGCGCGGCGTGCCTCCAGCGAATCCCTTGATCTGCCGGGTGCCGCGCTGCGCGCCTTCGCCGTCTATCCCGGCTCCCTGGAGGTCAGCGCGCCCCAGGGCAGCATCGGCATCGAGCACTCGCTGGTGACCTTGCCTTCCGCCCAGGGACGGTTCGCGTTGGAAGCGGGCGGGAACCTGACTACGGGCAACGCCGGTGTCAACGTGACGGTCCTGCAGTCCGATGCCGACCCGACCCTGCTGCCCTCCGTGGCGTTTCCGGCGCGCAGTTTCCTTGACGCCTCGCAACGGCTCGATCCCTTTGGGGCCGCGAGCCTGATCCACGCGACCAGCCCGCTGCACGGCAGCACAGCCGAGCCGGCCACGCTTCGCGCCGGGGGAAACATCCTGGCCCAGGATCCACTGTTGTTCAGCTTCGCATCGCCGGCGGAGGTTACCGCTGGCGGCAATCTGCGCGACGTGAGTTTCAAGCTGCAGCACGCCGGATACCGGCTCTCGACCTTCGATATGGGGGGCGATCTGAGTTTCACCACGCCGCGCGCCGCCGCCGGCAATCTGCTCAACCTGGTGCGCGGCATCGAGCTGTCCGGTCCGGGCGAGTTGTGGATCAATGCCGGCGGCAGCGTGGACCTGGGCACATCCCAGGGCATCTATACCCTGGGCAATACCTTCAACACGGCGCTGCCGGACGAGGGTGCCAGCATTTCGATCCTGGTGGGCGTGAAATCCCCGCCCGACTTCGACGCCTTCGCCAAGGCCTACGACCCGACCGCTACGATCAATCGGGCCGCATTGACCGCCTTCCTGCGCCGGCGCGGCGGTGACGGAACCCTCAGCGAGACCGACGCGCCCGCGGTGTATGCCGGCCTTGCGCCCACGGAGCAGCGCGAATTCCTGTTTGGCCTGTTCTTCACCCAGTTGTCCGATGCCGCCAAGAAGGCCGCCGTCAGTGGGCTGAAAAAGGACTATGAGCCCGGGTTCGCCGCCGCGGACCGCCTGTTTCCGGGCGGCGCCGACTTCAAGGGCGACGTCAGCCTGGTGTTCAGCCGCATCCAGACCGTGGACGGCGGCGATATCAACCTGCTGGTGCCCGGAGGCGAGGTGAATGCGGGGCTGGCGGTCTCTTTCTCGGGGGCCAAGCCCACCAGCCAACTGGGCATCGTCACTCAGCGTGACGGCGCCATTAATGCCTTCGTGGACAGGGACTTCCAGGTGAACCAGTCGCGGGTATTCGCCCTGGACGGCGGCGATATCACCGTGTGGTCCTCCAACGGCAACATCGACGCGGGGCGCGGGGCCAAGTCGGCCATCGCCGCGCCGCCCCCCATCATTTCCTTCGACGCCCAGGGCAATCTGCGCATCGAGTACCCGCCAGTGGTCTCCGGCAGCGGCATCCGCACCGCCGCCACCACCACCGGCCGTGACCCCGGCGATGTGGTGCTTGCCGCGCCCCGTGGTGTGGTGGACGCCGCCGAGGCGGGCATCGGTGGCAATAACGTCACCATCGCCGCGAACGCCATCATCGGCGCCAGCAACATCGATGTGGGAGGCGTGGCCAGCGGCTTGCCCACGGTCAACGTGGCGGTGCCCGCGCTCCCGGCCGGCGCGGAAAGTGCCGCCGCCAGCGCCGCCCAGGCGGCCCAGCAGAGCACCGCCCAGGCGGATAGCAACTCGGCGACAAACCCGGTGAGCGCCAGCAATTCCTCCCTGCTGCGGCCCCTGCAGGTGGACGTGCTGGGCTTTGGCGACTGTTCCATCCGCGATGTGCGCGAAGGCAAGCCCGGCTGCGGCTGATGCCTGTGAAACCCATTGAACGACCTGACGAGATGAGCCTGATGAATGTCCGTACCGCGTGCCGCCTGCTGGCGGTCTGCTGCCTGTGCCTCAGTCCGCCGCTGGCCCATGCCTGGTGGGACGATCACTGGAGTTCGCGCAAGCAGATCAGCGTGGATGGCGGAATCACCGGGGCCGACGTGAAGGACACCCTGACCGATGTGCCGGTGTTGTTGCGCCTGCACCTGGGCAACTTTGCCTTTTTCTCGGAACTGGCGCCGGGCGGCCGTGACCTGCGTTTCATCGACAACCAGGGCTTGCCGTTGAAGCACGCGTTGGCGCGGCTGGATGCGGCCAACGACCAGGCTCTGGTCTGGATCAAGCTGCCCCAGGTGCGCGGCGGGGTGAGCAGCGACGCGTTCTGGATGTATTACGGCAATGGCAATGCGCCGGATGCCTCCGACAGCAAGGGACTGTACGACACGGCGCAGAGCTTGGTGTTTCATTTCGGCGACGGCGAGGCGCTCCCCAAGGACGCCACCGCCTATGCCAGCCATGCGGCCGACTCCAAGGCCCAGCCAGAGCCCGCCGGCTGGATTGGTTCTGCCGCCCGGTTCACGGGGGCCGGTGGCGTCAGCGTCAACCCCGCGCCGCAATTGGCCATCGCGCCGGAGCCCGGCTGGACTTTCTCAACCTGGGTGCGCATCGACCAGCCCCAGGGGACCGTGAGCCTGGTATCCGCCTCGGAGGGCGGCAACGGCTTGAGCCTGGAACTACAGGGCACCGCCCTGACGGCCCGCTACCAGGGACCGGCCGGTCAGGGCCAGACGACCGCGGCGAACCTGGCCTTGGGGCGCTGGCAGTATGTGGCGCTGACCGCCGATAAAGCGGGTTTGCATCTGTACGTCGATGGGGCACCCGTCGGTCATTCGCCGGTAAGCCTGGCGGCGTTCACGCCCACATTGAGATTCGGCGAGGGCCTGGTGGGTTTGCTGGACGAGATCCAGGTGGCCAGGACGGCGCGAAGCGCCGACTGGATCAAGCTGCAATTCCGCAGCCAGAGCCCGGATTTCACGCTGCTGAGCTTCGGCCAGGACGAGGGCAAGGAAAGCGGCGGAGGCACCAGCTATTTCGTCATCATCCTGCAGAGCCTCACCGTGGACGGCTGGGTGGTCATCGCCCTATGCGGCGTGATGTTCGTCATCAGTTCCCTGGTGATGGTGACCAAGGGGCTGGCCATCTCCCGGGCGCGCAAGGATAACCGGGCTTTCCTGGCGCAGTACCGCGACATCGACGCCTCCGATCCCGGCGCACTGGATCAGGACGAAAGCGAGGAAGAAAAGGAGTTTGCCGATTCCGATTTCCTCACTGCCCTGGTGGGCAAGCACGACCATTTTCAGTCCTCGCCCATCTACCACGTCTACCATGCCGGCGTGCAGGAGCTGAAGAAGCGGGTGGCCCGGGGTGGCAGCAATCGCATGCTGACCCCGGAGGCGCTGAACGTCATCCGCGCGCGCCTGGACGCGGCGGTGGTGCGGGAATCCCAGAAACTCAACCGCAGCATGGTGTTGCTCACCATCGCCATCTCCGGCGGGCCGTTCCTGGGCCTGCTCGGCACCGTGCTGGGGGTGATGATCACCTTCGCCGTGATCGCCGCCACCGGCGACGTCAACATCAACTCCATCGCCCCCGGCATCTCCGGTGCCCTGCTCGCCACCGTCGCCGGCCTGGCCGTCGCCATCCCCGCCCTGTTTGGCTACAACTACCTGCTCACCCAGATCAAGGACCTGACGGCGGACATGCACGTGTTCACCGACGAGTTCCTGGCCATGGTCTCCGAGCGCGCCGCGGACCTGCAGCGCGAGGGCTGAGCCATGAAAGTCGGCGAGGAAGGCAAGGTCTATGACGACATCAATATTACGCCCATGCTGGACGTGGCGTATGTGCTGCTGCTGATCTTCATCATCATGACCACGGCGACGGTGCAGGGCATCACCGTCAACCTGCCCAAGGCCAGCAGCACGC